>NZ_FNGR01000045.1:0-45284 GCF_900103045.1 Ensifer sp. YR511 | reverse complement strand
CTTGCGCGCCCGGAGGCGTCCACACATGTCCTCAAGCCTGTGCTTGAGCCTTTCTGCTTATGCCGACTGTCCGGTCGAATTGGGGGGCAGTTCAGGTCGACACTTTCTCACGCTACGTGCCAGCGCTTGATCCGCGTCGCAGTTATCGCGGTGAAGACGTGGTGCAAACGCCGGAACGGGTGTGCCGCCAGGTTGGCTAACCGAAGACGGTCCGTGTTGATCAGGGTTCGGAATTTGTGTCCCGCGATCTGACGAGAAAGAATTCGTTGCTCGCCGGCGGTGCGAGCAGCGGAGAGACTTTCGCTGTGCTCGCATCGCTCGTCAACACACAAGGGACGACGGGACGGCCGAAGCTCGATGACGCGGCGTTCGCAGCGTTCATCAGGGCACGTCGTCCAGTGTCGCCGATCTGGTCGATGAGCGGCCTCCGGCTCTCGTCATCGGCCCGAGGTTTATCGATCCACTTCAGTGGATTCCGGAACTGACTGGCCCGGAGGCCCTGAACCTGCCAATGGAAACAGCCGAGCATCGGGCCGTGCAGACCATCGTTGCGGAATACAACGGGATATCGGCGAGCCTCCACCGTAAGGCCTCGATTGCTGCGCCCAGCGCAGACCATTGGAAACCATTCCAGTCAGGCCATGATGCTGGGCCGTAGCCGGAAAGGGCGCATTCCGGGAAGTGCGCGACGTCAGCACCCGCCATTGCCGCATGTGGTATCAGTTCTAGGATGTGTTGCAGATTACGACGGATGTCGTACTCTACCGGGATTTGGCAAGTGGCCACCTTGAGGCGGGAGGGAGCCTTCGTTGCCGATGGTGGTGCATCCCAAGTGTAGTCGCCATCCCACTTTGCCATCCCCATCTCCC
The DNA here is from genome assembly GCF_900103045.1 of Ensifer sp. YR511. Classification (NCBI taxonomy): domain Bacteria; kingdom Pseudomonadati; phylum Pseudomonadota; class Alphaproteobacteria; order Hyphomicrobiales; family Rhizobiaceae; genus Ensifer; species Ensifer sp. YR511. The sequence goes on along the minus strand of NZ_FNGR01000045.1, from coordinate 44,415 downwards.
TCGAATCGGATCACATGGCCATCTTAGTCTGGGAGCAGGCATTGTGGGATAAGCGGTACGGCCTGCTTTCGAAGGTTCGAACCAACGGCAGACCGCGTCCCTCATCAAAGACCGCGTTGCCTCGCATTACCAAGGGTATGGTTGGGCCGGCTCTTCGCACACGACCAGATGACAATCATTGTCTCAAGTCAGCACCTTTTGGCTAACGGGAGCCCAAACATATTTGGAACCACCATTAAGAGAACACCTTGCCTGCAGGCGCTGCCGGCGATAGGAGGGCGGTCTCTATGTGCGCGCGGCCACAACTTGACAGACGCAATTCGTTTCGGCAGTGTCGCCACAAGGTTGATGCTACCGGCCGCTCACCTGCAGAATGCGATGGTGAAAGCATCCGATTGACGATCAATCCTCCTGCGATGGTCGGTCCGTAAGTAACGTGAGCACTGGCCTGCTGGACTGACCAATCACAGGACAACAATGAACACTTACCGAGACGCCAAACGCATGGCGAAGGTTCTCGAGGCATGTTTGGCTGCCCGCAATGTTGAAATCTCTCATGGTGAGAGTCTTGACATCATCGCCAGGCAATTCGGGGTGGACAATTGGAATACCTTGTCGGCCCGGCTCAAGCGAGAAAGAGCCACCGAGGAGCGCCGCATTCAAGCCCTCCAGTCCTGGCACTTCATCGGCGAACACCCAACCGAATTTGACCACGGTGCGGATGAGAACGCCTTCAGTTCTGGACGGCGGGCCGCACTCATCCACTTTGAGTATTTGCCCCATAGCCGCTACCGGGACACAAAGCGGGTATTCGGCTGCCTCCTGCAACAAGTATCACCGGTTCCTTACCGCGGCCAGCGTATAGAAATCGTGGTTGAGCTAGCGAGCAAGCGCGTAACTCACGGAGCAACGGTGTGGGCGCGCGTCGACAAATCACCGGGCATATCCTTGCCTTTGACAACCTCAAACATTGCCCAAACGGCGGATGGCTTTATGGCGACAATGGTTGGACAAAGCGCAGGATAGTCATGGACGTTCCGATGCAAGGCACGACCCTTGATTTCGGCTTCTTTCTAAAGGGTGGCGGAACGGTCTGGCGGCGGACTTCTCAATCAACGTCGTGGATAAAACCAGCCCGATCACGGGCAAACCCTACGAAAACAGCACACCCTCTCCAGAGCAATGGATCGTACCCGACAATCTCGACTTTTCGAAAGTCGTCGAGCGGGTCGTGTGACCGGCTCCAGGCTCGCCGAACCCAATCGCGGCCTTGAGAAATTCTCAAGGCCGCTTGCGCCGCGGGGCCCGCCGTCACGCGCTAGTACCAGCAGGGTTCCTGAACCGCAGACAAAATCGGCTGGCCTGGCAGCGATCTTGGAAACCAAAGTGCACCAGCTATTGCCACCAACTGACGGTCACCTTAGCAAGTCGCTGTAAGCAGGCGAACGTGTAGAGGCTTGGATGTTGTATGTGGTGAGGCATGGGCAGACTGAATTCAACGCCGCTGGACGCTGGCAAGGCCAATGCGACTCTCCGCTCACGGATATCGGTCGGGCGCAGGCTTCTCAAGTCGCGGGTATTCTCCATAGGCAGGGCGTAAACGAGAGTGCCGGGATTGTTTCAAGTCCTTTAGGACGAGCGACCCAGACTGCCCAAGTTATCGCTGAGAATTTGGGGCTCGTCCATCCTGTGATACTCGATGATCGACTTAAAGAAGTCGGTATGGGCTCATGGGATGGGCTGACCAATGCAGAGATCGAGGCCAAGTGGCCAAACGCCCGAGACGGGCTGGGGAGCAATGAATGGTTTTTTCATTCTTCCGACGGGGAGAGTTATGACGAGATGCTGGCCCGTGTGCGGGAAGCTTTGGGTGAATTGATACTCGACCTTACCGTTCCGAAGATCGTCGTATGCCATGGCGTAACCAGCCGTCTACTCCGGGGCCTTCATTGCGGCCTCGGTAAACGTGAAATGCTAGACTTGGAAGTTCCTCAAACCGCCGCGTTCCGCTTGTCGCCGGCCGGTTCAATTGAGCGGCTAAGCTAAGACGTAGACGTCACGCGACGTATTCTGCGCGGCTATCGCGTTGATGATGACAGAAGCCCTTGGGCACGTAGCCCGAGATCGTGCGTCTTAAGGCATGACGATGTTTGAGATGGGCTTAACTACGTGGCACGCCGCGATGATCTTTGGGCAATTCATGTTCTAAGTTCAAACTCGCTCGGCGTTGTTCAATCTGGTTGCGGCGTGATTGGTCGCCGGCGCGGCTCTCGTGGATCGCATCAAAGGCGGTCCGAATAGCCAGTGACACATTAACACGCAGAAGCCCTAGCGCATTGCGCCGAGCCTTCAACCAGGCATCCTCAAGCTCTTTGGCGGCTGTTTTCTTTTCCGGATCATCCATCATGCTAGAAAGATCCACCAGGTCTGAGAAATGGCGCAGGCTTGCTTCCCGTCCTCGTTCCCAACCGACGATCTCATATTCGACGTCGGGTTCGTTGCCATCGGTGATGCCCCAAGGCTGTACACGCCCGAGATTCGGGATGCGCCCGAAGTAGACGATGCGGGTGAACACATACCTGCGGTCTGCGATCTCCAGGATCATGTCGCCATTCAGCCTCGTGTCGGGAAGATAAACGTCCGAGTAAAGGCGGAGGGTGCGATGCAGCCAGAAATCATCGTCCGCCCAGTTGCCCTCGGCAGCATCCGCCGTCCACGGGAACTTGGGGTGCAGATCATTGTAGTCCTTGTCGAGAAACATATCGAGACGAGAGGGGAGTCGCCCTCGCGCGGAGGTGAAATCATCGAGAATGACGTGAGACAAGCGCGCTGCGGTGAACAATTCGGCGCCCGCCCGGATCAAGGCGCCAGTCAGCGCCATTTCGCCGATGCCGAACTGGTCCCAGTATCGCGTGCTGTGCTTACCGGACTGATCACGATCCGTCGGCGGAGCAAGCCCGTGTTCGATCAGCACATTGAAATTGCGCAGCGATATGCCTGCGGCCAGCGCAAGCTCGGAGGACGTGAACAGGTTCATGGGTGCGTCTTTGCGGGGTCTAGCCATGTTCATTAGATAACATCCACAAAACGGAAGTTCAAGCTGATACATCCGCTTTGTGGATGTATTTCCCATCTCAACAGCATAAGCCTCATCGTCGGGCGCGATATTCCGGAAAGGCAGCCTCGAGTGCATCTGTATAGTCGTTGACCGAGTGACGCAGGACATGATCTGCCATGGCGACGAAGGTCTTGAGCCGTTCGCCATATCGCCCCGTCAGGTGGCGATTGCCTCCTGAGATAATAGCGCGGATCAGCTTTGCGCGCATTTGCCCTTCCAGGCCTTCTTTCGAAAGAGAAGCAATGTCCGACAAAACGCAGTCATGGAGATACCCCGCAAAGGTGTCGCCAATCCTGTTGGAAAGCGCAACGGTCGCCATGGCCGTACCAAGAGCTATGGCAGCATCCATCGGGATAACGCCTGACGCAAATTCGCCGGCGTCGGAGATCGCGGCGTGCGGCGACGATTTATCGAGGTGCCGGATATTTTTTACCCAGTCGCCGAGGACGGCGAAGATTTCGTACATGAGGCGCGCATTGCGAGTGGGAAATTCGGTGATCGTGTCGATGGTTTCGCTGGACGTATCGTAGATCTCGTCGAGCTCCTTGAGGATGAGCGGCAGATAAAACAGCCACATGTGATAGGGCACACCCTGTCGCATTGCCTCATTCACCATGATGTCGAAGTACCTGATGCCGACAAAGGTGGGGTCTCGCCACCGCTCGTCGTCGAAATTATCCGGAAGGTCGTTGAGGTCGGCAGCGTAGCCGGTCTTCGCCCCGCCACGGATCATGTTAATGATCGCGTCGCCGACAGGTTTCCAGGCTCCGAGCTGATGAGCGACCTCGGCATCCCCGAACAGATGCCGCAATAGGACATTCTCTTCCGGAATAGCATAGCCGCCTTTTTCCGCGAGATTCTGGTTATGTTCGATCTCCTGATAGAGCCTGCTGCCACCGTCAGCGATCAAATCCCGCAGGACCTTGTCGGAGAAATCGAAACGAAGTTGCAGCTTGATCGCCATGAGGTCAGGCAAGGCGTCCGGCCGCAGCGTCACGAGGAACTTCCGGAACTCCTCAGAACGCAAAAGAACACGGGCGACGTTCTCGGCGGTGACCTGAGCTTTATGGCCACTCGGGATAAGGTGCCTTAAAAAGCGAATTTGATGCCGGAAGGCCTCGTACATCCGTTTCCTGTAGCCAGGAGTTGGCAGCTCATCCTCATCCGCGTCCTCCTCAATTGGAACGAACGATCGGACTTTCTGGCGGCGAAACCAGTCTGTATCGGCTACCCAGTCATAAAGCCTCTGCCGCCGAAGACGCCGTTCGGCCACAGCTTCGATCAGGTCGAGATGGGAGCGAAGGAAATCCAGAAGCTCCGCGAAGCGATGCTCATAGAGCAAGGTCTGCACGATTTTGCCGATGGTGGTCAGCGACCGCGGCCCGGGTTTCAGGAGGAAGTTCAGGCCGCCTGCCGCGATCATCCAGACGAACACGACAAGAAAAGCGGCCTGCGGCGGCGTGAAACTGCCGTCATTCGGAAAAACCAGCCAGCGGCAGGCCTCGGCGTTTGGCAGTTGGCACGGTTGCCCCAGAAGCGAAAAGAACTCGAAATAAAGAACAAGCAACACCGCCAGAAGCGCCAAGGGGATTTGAACCGCAAGGTGCAATTGCGCGCGCAGTCGCGTGACCGGCGACACGATGGCGTAGAACGCGATGAAGAGTGCGAGAAAACTCAAGAAACCGTCGAGGGTCACCGAATGTCTCCCATAGCGCCCGGATGACGGCTAAACCTGCCCCCCAGGAAGTCATCGTGATCGAAGTCGACATAGTCCTGAAATACAGAGACGAGGACATCGGCCTCAACCGGCGTGTACCCTGGCGACTGGCAAAGAATCACGTAGTCGAATGGCTCTGTCGCCTGATAACGCTCGACCGAAACCTTCTCGAACGGGATCTCTGGTTCCAATACGTGCCGTAGGGTGCGCAGTTCCTCCTTCGAGCTCGCCTCGTCGAGACGGGGGACGTATCGCAACTCCATCGCGCGGCAGCCCGTGTCGAAATCCCGGAAAAGGAAAGGCATCAGGTCATCACCACCTTGAGCATGATGCACATAGGTCAATGATCTGAGCCAGCGGCATGCCAGTGCATAGGACAGGTAGTTGCTCGGCGCGAGGCGCTGCATTCCTTCGCGTGGGATCGCTCCAACGCGCTGTTTTGGGGGCAAGCCAAGAAGCCTCCCACCGATGTCCTTCCACGACGCATCGCCAAAACCAGTTCCCAGATCGGAATGGGCATCGATGTGGGTGAGTGTGAGCGGTCTGGCGCCGTTTCCAGACAGCGCTTCCAGGATGGGGACGGCTTCGTCATGATGGATGATAAACCGACCTTTCGGCCGCGGCCCCATTGGTCCGCGCTTCAGCACGCACTGGTCTTCAAGAAAACCCCGAAGCTTGGCCTCGTTCCAGGGACGCATCGTCGACGCTGCCCGGGGCCGCCGGTCGATCGAGCAAATCTGATCGAGGAATATGTCGAGGTCGATATCGGCGAGGTGCAACTTCTGCTTCCGGACGTCTTTGATCTCAAAATACTGTTGCTTAAGGGTGCTCTTCTCAAGCGCGCGTTGATCTCGAGCCGGCAGAATGAAATGTTACCAACAGAATTTGTCGGCAAATATTGCGAGGCCTTCAGAATGAGCGAACGAGCGGCTCCTCCGACCATCGATAGCATCACCTCCGGCCTCGTGACTGAGGGTCAGCACTACGAGTTCAAGGCTCGTCTTAATCTCGAAGAGCAACGGGGAAAGTCGAACTTCATCGATGATATCGTGGCTTTCCTAAATTCCGGCCCTGGTTATCTGGTCGTTGGCGTATACGAAAAGAAGGGCGCCTTCGAACGGTTCGATCCTCTGGATGGCGATCGCGACGCCTTGCAGCGCCGCATCACCTCGATCATCCAGGACAACATCGAACCCAAGCCGTTGGGTGTGCGTCTCGAGTTCCTCGATCTCGACTCGTCAGGGTTCGTCCTGTGCCTCGAACTTCCTGACCATCGGCTCCGGCCCTATCAGAACAAGATCACGGGTGGTTTCTATCTGCGCACTGGCGCGCAGAACACCCCGATCCCCCGCGACCAGCTCCACGCTCTTTTCACGCCGATAGAGAAGCTGGAGGCCGATACGGCAAAGCTGATGGAGCGTGAAAACACGGCCATCGAGACGCGCGACATCATGCAAAAGAACGGCGCTACGCTGCATATCGCCATCGTGCCGCAAGAACATTACGAACGGGAGCGCGCTCCCTTCGATCCCGGACGAGGCGTTCTGAAAAGGATGCGCTACTATCACGCCGAAGATGGTGGCATTTACAAGGGATGCGAAGACGGTGTCGAGGTCCTGGAAAAGACTTTTCAGGAAGGCCGCTCGATCTCACGCTTTTTCATCGGAGATGACTGGCTCACGCATTCGTACGTTTCCCATCCGTTCGCTGTCCGCAAGGGCGAAGGCCGCCTGACGCTCCATGAGTTTCGCCCCGCCTTTGCCCGATACATGGGCGATATCCAGCGTGTGTTCGACGACGCCGGCATACGCGGACCGTTTGGGGTCCTGTTCGCAGTGAAAAACCTGCAACGCAACCCGGACCTTAAATGGGCCTTTCCCAACGCCAGCGCTGCGAGTATCGGCAGGCCGATCCGCGTCGCGCGCGTGGATGACCCGGTGCTTCTCGATCGCTTCTATGAAAAAGTGAGTAGCGTAACGGTGTACGGTCGATAACCGTCGGTAGGTGTAGGCATTGACAAATCACCGCCGTCTCGCGATGCTTTTGAACGGACCGTAGCTCCCAACCTGTCGCCAAGTTAAAAGCTACCCTCTGCCTCGACTTTGCAAGCCGAACCCTGTCCATCGGCTGCTGATTAAATGGCGTCCGGCTGCCGAAGCGATGAGGTTTCGCCATGCATTTGCTCGTCCATCAAACCAATCTGCCATCCATCAAAGAAAGCCTGAGAAAGGCCCATCCTGGCACAAAGCCAACGCACCGCACCGAGGCGGCCGCGAAGGGCTGGGGGTTCTTCACCTATGCCAGTTTCCTGGACTCACTGAACACGAACGATCTGCCCGTGAGCGTTGACGATGCGCTCTATTGCTCCAGTCTAGGCGTTCCCCCGACCGTGAACAGTGGCAAGCACGAGCGGGCTCTTTCGCGCGCTGTCGCTCGAGCCATGCTGCGCAACGTGCTTGACCAGCATCCGGACCTGACGCTTCGGGGTTTCGATTCCATCTGGCAGGGCAATAACAATGAGGTGCGCAAGTCGACGACAGAACGGGAAGCTCTTTTTGCGGAAAGGCGGCGCGAGGCCTATGACGGCGACTGGGCCGCAGACCAGTTCGAGTTGGCGCTGATTTTCCTCGCACGGCAGGACAGGATCAAGTCGCTCAACCGCCAAGCGCGGAGCTATGGTCTGAAGCATCGCGCTGAAAACCTCTCCCGAGCATTCGGCCTGTTCACCCATCTGGGCGATTACGTCGCCAACGGCATGCTTATCGCCGCGGCTCTCGCAACGGGCTTCACGGTGAAGCGTGCCGCGTTTGATTCATACGACGCCTATCTCAACATCTCCATGCAGACGGTGAACGCGTCTCGAGGCTGGAGCAAGAACTCGCGGGAAGAGGATCGTGCAATCGTCCTTGCGATGTACGGGCCGCGGGTACTGGCTCACGCCGCATGAACGGACAAGGGCGGGACCCCGTTTCCCGCCCACCTTCATCAAGACGCGATGTGGCAGCAACAACCTCGTCCGATCGTGTTGCTGGCTTTTCGACAATCATTTGCTTTGCATTTCAGAGGGTTCGACGTCTCACGCTCGGGGTAGCATGACCGCAGCATCGATGCGGCGCTGCATCAGCGAAACCATTGAGAAAAGATCTTCTGCATCGACTTTCGACATCTGCCAATGGACCCTTGGGGCATGCGCGGTGGTGTTGCGAAACATGCTGAAGGTGCCTTTGACCAAGTTGCAAAATCCCCGCTGCTCGCCCTTTTCGCTGTCGCTTGCCAGGGTGTTTATCGCGAGCATCGGCTGGTCACCGCCAAAGGCTCGATCGACGAGCACTGCCCCATCATCCGCCAGGCCGGTACGTTGCCGGATTTTTTCGGCAACGCTTTTCACGGCCTCGAGCACGGCATGAAAATAGTTATCTGAGAGCAATTCCTCCCGGCAAAAGCGCAGAACGTCCGGGTGAACGCCCCGGCTGGTCAGATCCGACCTCAATTCACGCGCGCGCCGTGTCGCTTGTGAAAGGGTCTCGGCCGCCTCGACGGACCCCAGAGCGCCGGAGGCTTCAACAGCCAGGCCGGCGAACGCCAAGGCCCGGTTGAGATTGAGCCGCATCGGTTCGAAGCGCTCAGGCTCACGAGCGAAACGCTCAGGCTTCATGGCCTTTCGGATGAAAGCCATGATGTGGGTGCGCATCTGGCGATTGTTCTGCTCATTGGCAAACGCATTATAAAGCCTGTGGCGCTTGGTCATCTGGGGCGTCGTATCAATGATTTTCACCGTCGCCGTCAGGCCGTGTTCCGTATCCCCCAGCGCATCCGCAATGGCCTGCAACTGCGACTGCGTGAATGTCTTCAATGTCAGTCCTTTCTTGCTTCTCATGATCGGGCGAACTCCAGCAAGGGTCCTATATCGTGATCATCGGCTGCTCGAAGCGCCGCAACATAACGGGCGCGGGTCTCGTCCGCATCCACCAGGTTTGCTCGGCCCCAGCTAAACGGCGGTCGCCCAAGCTGGCGCCCGAGCAGATCGCCGGCGAGGCGAGAAAATCGGCCGTTTCCGTTCGGAAAGGGATGGATGGCCACGAGCCTGTGGCTGAACCGGACAGCGATCTCGTCGGGCCGATACGTCTGGTGTTCGACCCAGTAGCACACATCGTCAACCACCTGCCTCACATCCATTGCAATTCGATAGGCATCGACGCCGATGTTGCGGTGGGTTGTCCGATACTGGCCAGCCCAATGCCAAACGTCCCCAAACATGCGGCGGTGCAACTCGCTGAGGAATTCCTGGTCGAGCACGTTCCTTTTTCGCGACGTCGCCCATCGCAAGCCTTCGCCGATGTTGACTTGCTCGGCCTCGTTCAATTCGTGCCGCAAGGTGATGTAGGAGGGAATAAGCTGCTCCCGCTCCTCAGCGGTTAGCGGCGTATTTGCTTCATCGTCGTCCTGAAAAAGAGCGTCCTCCTCCATGGATTCAATCCTCTTCCCACAGGCGTCGTCCGGAGTCTGCAAGCAAAGCGTCAATAAGCCGGCGACGTTCGTCCTCCAGGTCTGACCTGATCAACGCCTGGTTTTCCAGACGCATCGTGTGATCGAGTCGCGTCATCTCCTCATCGACCTTTTCGGCCGCGCGCTCGCGAAGGATGTCGTCAAGCGGCTTGATCGGCACGAAAGCGTAGACGAAGGTGCAATTCATTGCCGCGGCCGCCTCCCGTAACGTCCTGATCGTTGTCGCTCCCGAAACTTCAGCCTTCTCGATCGCCGGTATGCGGGATGGAGCGGCACCCATGCGCATGGCGAGCTGACGCGTTGTCATGCCGAGGGCCTCGCGGATAGCCTTCATCCAACCTCGAGGCGGTGCGATGAGCTTCATCTCCCGCACAGGCGCGAGACGTCTTTCCAACTGTTTACGAGCGAGGGCAGCTTGCTTTTTGTTCATCTATTTATGTCCATTTGTTGGAACAAATAGCATGTAAAAATGAGCAATGATATCTTTTTTGCGCACATGAAAGTATGCATTGTTATTTTGATCGATCACAAATATTTGCGCAACCGTTCAGAAGCTCGGTCTTGATAGCCGCGAGTTTCTCGCGATGGGCAATGGGCCGAGCTGTCGTTGGAGAAGGTTCGCAGCACCGCCGCCAGAGAGGCGATCAATGAGGCCCTTGCGGCGAGCCGCTGACAACCGGAAAATGACAGACCCATCCGCGCCCGCGCCGTGCACCTTCCTCATGGAGGCTTCCTCATTTGTAAGGGTTCCAACCCTCCACCGGCCCCAAGTTCAATAGGATCGATGATCTAACCTTCCATGCCATGGACTGGGACGTCTGCTTCCTGATAGGAAATGGGTTCGCCCCAAGCTGTGGCGGCCCCGCCATCCCCGAGGATGCTGCTGCCATCGCCGAAGCGCTCGTCAATACCCGAAGCTACTTCATGCCAAAGCGCGCAAAACAGAAGTTCTGAAACAACGGGCGGCTCCTCGCCCGTCAACAGACTAAACCGTGGGTTGCTCGTCGCCGCTCACCAACGAAACTCTCTGTTTGAATGTATTCAGTTCAGCGCGGAAAGAGATTCAGTGTCCAATCAGTTATCGTCGCTGACAGCAGGACGTATGATCGCGATCAGTTGCATGGCGAGCACCAATATCGACATCGCCAATCTTAATTGTGCATCAACCCCTAAATGGGTCCGGAACCTGCCATATCACGTTCGTTGGTACTGCAAGGTTTTGAAGTTGATCGACAGGCTTTCCGTTAATTGCTCCGATAAGTGCCTTCGTCAGTTCGCGCCCAGCATCTCGTACGTCTTCGTGAATTGCATGATATTGTTCTCGGAGTATCGGCAATTTCAAGAACAATTGTTTGGTGACAATATCGACCTCTCGTCCAGGAGTTACTCTAGCGTCCGCGAGGCCCGCAATAATCGCCAATAACGCACCGCCGGTTCCGCTAACACCGCCAGAACTATTAATAATGCCATCCGGACAATTTGGTTGATTAAAAAGGTCTCTGACAGCATATCTAATCTGCTCGATCGAATTGTCATTTGTAACGGCGGTGAACCGTATCTCCTCTAGTTCACGCTCTTTCAGTTCTTGTCGGAATCCTTGACGCATATGGTCATGAAAGCTCAAGTCGGAAGGTGGCGCAAATAAGGCTATCCGCCGTCTCCCTAAATTAGCGAGACGGCGCACTGCAATTCTGGCGAAAGCTTCGTTGTCAAAATCATAGAACGGATGCTGCAGGCCCATGAGTGTTCTTCCATGTGCCGCAAACGGCATATTGTGCTCGACCATGTAGCGTACACGTTCGTCGTTCGGCTCCATACGCGAGATAATTATACCGTCTACTGATTCTGTCTCGACGAGATATCGGATAGGTTCCATCGGGTCTTTGAGCCTTGAATAAGGCGTGACAACTAGATGATACGATGTATCAGCCAAGATCTCCGTTATACCGAAGATCATCTCTGACACAAAGCTGCCGACTTGCTCTTGTGTATCAAGCACAAGACTGATGACGTTAGTTTTTCCCGTGCGCAAGCGCAGGCCTGCTCGATTGGGACGATAGCCAAGCCTTCGGGCCGTTTCCTGCACTGACTGGCGAGTTTTAAGGCCGATTTTCGAATCGTTTTTTAATGCACGGGCGACAGTGGTAACGCCGAGACCGAGCAGCGAGGCTATGGTCTTCAACGTGGGATGACTACCGTTGCTAGCCAACCGGGCACCTCTTTTCTTCCTCACCATCGCCTCCCTAAAACCACCGAGGATTCGGGAGAGACAGTTTATTCTAAGGCGGAGCTACCTTTTGGCAAGTATTAAGCGCCGTTCGCCTCGGCGCCTCGGCTCGCTAATCCTTAAAAGGTCATAGACGCTGCTGCCTACGTCTGGCGCGTCACTGTTGCGAGCCCGCGACGAATTGGATTGCCGTCAGTCAAAAGTCTGGTGGACAATTTCGATGTGTATCGATACAACTAACGAGAATTCTCACAGAAGTGCTGATTTGAAGTTTTTATTCGCCACGGTTTGGTATCCGAGGAGTGGATGATTGTGTCGGGAGATATTGTCTCCCCCTAGCAAATATTCATGCGCGGTTTCGGCACGGAATCGCGTGTTAAGTCCCAGGTTGAGTAGCGAAGATTAGTCAAAAATAGGAGCATGTCATGAAGTGTGTTCTCATTTTGGATGGCGAAGCGTCGATGAAGCAAAGGACGGCGCATGACTACTCCCAGCATCAAGTCATTGCGGGTCGTAATGATGCTGGGGCCGTACGGCTTCTAGCCACCAGTATGCCTGATCTTCTACTCTTGATTTGCCTGTAGGAATGAGGCGGCATGGAGATCGTTAGCGATTTCGCCGACCGGGCCGATGCTTCTAACGTGATCGTGAACGGCGACCGTTTCGGGGCGGTTGGCAAGGCTGCCGCGTTTGAATTGAACGCCGGGGGCTATATCGTGGCGCCACTTAATCTACCGGAGACCCCGGCGTTTGCCAGGATCACGCGGGAAGTCAGGCCGCGTCGCAAACAGCGGCGGACGCAAACCCGTACGTTCGATGGAGAGCGTTTGAGCGGGCAGCATTGGCGCCAGTGCAGCTTGGCGGACAATGCAGTCTCACCAGCTAGAGATGAATTAAACCTGCTGACGACTTCCCCTAATTTGAGTCAAGAACTTGTACAAAACGACGATGAAGGCAGGCGTTATATCAACAAACGTTGGGCCCCCGTTTTTGTCTTCGATTGCGTGGTCCGCGCCGAAACACTCGAGGGGCATTCGCCATGAGAATAGCGATCGCTTCATCGGGTGTTGTCGTTTTGGGCCTGGCGATAGCCAACTCAGCAGCGGCTAGGCAACCGGCTGTGCGATCCGATATGCTGGTCGCTCCCAGCGCGGTTGTAGAATGGATCAGTGCGGTGACATCGCGCGAAATCGAGCAGCACAGACGTCACCTGAACTTAAATATGCTCGTGCCGCAAATCCCGATTGAACAGCAAGCCAAATCACAAATACGCCTCGCCTCCGCATCCCAGGAATGGACGTCCCTTTTTAGTAAGACTGGCATAAATCAGCTGCCGCGTTTGATAAAGCGCTCTTTGGAGAACTTCGCTACTTCAAGCACCGAACGGTCATCCGCAGGCAGAAGGCGCAAGTCCACCCCTGGTACGAAGAGCTTTTCAGAACCGGCCATCGCGACTGCCGCGTGGCAGGCCACACAGATGGGAGTGGAGCGAATCGCCATCCCACAGCCACGCCCTTCGCGCGCTTCAACCAGTGCGCACGCGCAGGCAATTCCTACCGTATCGGTTTCCGGGCAATCTGACCGCCTTTTGTTTGCCGGCCACGCCATGCTTGGCATGATGATGGTGTGCTTTGCGTTGGCCGTCGGCGTTGTTCTAGCGCGGTATCGGATTAATACGCGCTTAGTGAGAGAGCGCGCCGAGAAGGCGATCTATGATGCGATCGCCGGACTGCCGTTAAAGGGAAGCGACTTTCGGAATGACGTCAGTACGATCTTGAAAGAGGTCGAGAGAGTTTACGGCTTTTTTGAGTTGTCGCTCATCTCGCTTCAGCCCATGACGTTGGAAGCGCAAAGCGTCTATTGTTCCAACCAGCAACCACATTTGCAGAAAGAACTTATTGAGGATGCGGTTTCCGAGATCCGCAGCCGTGGCACGCAGCTGTCGGACATTACCCTCTGGCGATACCCAAACCTGGCACCCGGTCCCTCGGAAACGGGGCGAGGAATGAACAGCAAGATATTCCCAGAAGCTGTTGCATCGGTGGTCTGGTTGGGCAATCACTCGGGCGCGATGCTGGTCGCACAATGCCGGCCCGGGCGGCGTGCGCGGCTAACCGATGACCGAAAGCTGCAGCTCGTTACGCATTTGTTGGGGATCGTTGTTGAGGGGCAGTACCGGCCGCGTGCTATGACCACCCAGACAATCGGAGGTGCCGCCGAGGAGCTCGCCGGCAGTATAGCGCACGAGTTCAATAACCTTCTCATGTCCATGATGGGATATGCAGAAATGGCTGCGGACGCCCTCAACCCCGGTTCTTCACCCCGCGCCTATGTTGAGCGCATCCAAAGTGCTGGCGAGCGGGCAAAGTGCATGATTGATCAGACGTTGACTTTCAGCAAGCGACAACGGAGTCCGGTCAGTTCACTGGACGTCGTGGCTGCGACCGCCGAAATATTGCCGGATCTGAAGATGTGCATTCCATCCTCGGCAGATTTTCGGGCGAGCCTTCCGAATAAAACGGCACATATCCATGGTAGCCCCACCGCATTGCAACAGGCTATAATTAACCTGTGCAAGAATGCTGGCGAGGCCACTATGGGTGGGGGGACAATCACGTTAAGTGTAACGGTGATCGACCAGAGTTATCCTCGCGCCATGACGCATGGCCAGATAGCTTCCGGCCGCTATGTTCGCGTCAGCGTGGCTGATACAGGATCCGGAATTCCTACGTCCGACTTGCGACAGATATTTGATCCCTTCTTCACAACCAGATCCGGCGAGGGGGGGACGGGCCTAGGGCTCGCGACGGTTCTACGAATAGTCAAGCACTTGAACGGGGGCCTGAATGTGCGCAGTGCGCCAGGTTTAGGAACCCGGTTTGATCTGTTTTTCCCCTGTCTCAGTGAGGTGAGCACTCGCCTACAAAATTGGGCCACAGGAGCGGCGGAATAGTGCTGATATGGGTTCCACATTCCATGCTGAAGCACGGTCTTTGAGCTCGGCAGTTCTTGTCTACGGTCTCGCCTGTCTATGCCGAGTGAAATCTCCCCAAGAGCTGGAGCGCGTCTCGAACGGTGCACAAATAGGTTGCTGAATTTATTCGCCCGCTCGGGGCGCCGCTCACGTACGCGCAATAGCATTCTCGGTCTGGATGGTCTCCCCAAGGTCAAGGCCCTCTCGCGAGCTGGCGGGGAACATCGCAGATCCTGCGAGTTTCTTATGACGAAGCGTCAGGTTGAGGCATCACGATCGGCGATCGACGTCGCCGCTGGTCTGGGGAGGAGAGGGAGCGGTTGGCCGCGGCGACCTTTGAGCCGGGATCCAGCGTTTCGAAGATCGCGCGATCGGCCGGTATTCATGTGAGCCAGCTTTTCCACTGGCGCAAAGGGCCCTGGTAGTTTTCCGGCCGGTCTGTTCCGCAATTCATTCCCGTCGAGGTAGCAGCGGCGTTGCCAGCGCCTGATCCGGTGGAGACGAGATCGCAACCTCGACCGCGCATACATCGCGTAAACGTCTCGCATGGACCCAGCAGGCTGCGTCCGTTATCGGACCTGGCCGTCGATCCGGATGATAGAGTTTGGCGCAGCCGATATAAGCATCCGCCAGCAGAATACCGCTATAGTCGGCGAATTGTGCCTGCGGGGTGCGCGATCATGGGAATAGTAGAACATCGCCGACGGGCGACTGTGCCGCCGAACGGCTCGGAGGAGGCGAGAGCGTGTGGTCCGTGCAATGAGAGACGAGTTTTTTGTTTCAGTACCGTTCCACAGGAAGCGTGAAAGCATAGCCAAGGCCCCGCTCTGTTACGATCATGCTTGGCACACTCAAATCGGCCTCAAGCTTTCGACGCAGCCTTAGGATCTGAACGTCGATGCTTCGGTCGAAGATGTCTTCGTGAACGCGTGTCGCCTGTAACAAGTGCTCGCGTGCAAGCGTACGCTGCGGCGCGTCCAAAAATGCGATAAGCAAGGCATGTTCACCCTTTGTAAGGGGGACTGCTTCGCCACTTGGGTCGAATAGTTCGCGCGTCCGGGAGCGGAGTTTCCAGCCCCCGAACTGGTAAGTGATACCGCTATTTTTTCGACGAGAGTAGTCGCTCGCATGCCGCCGCAGCACCGCTTTAATGCGTGCGAGAAGCTCGCGAAGGCTGAATGGCTTTGTGACATAGTCGTCGGCTCCAAGTTCGAGTCCGACGATGCGGTCGACTTCGTCCTTGCGGTGGCCGGTGGCGATGATGACCGGTACGTCTGATCTCTGGCGCAACTCGCGCAGTACATCGAGCCCGTCTTCATTCTTCAATCGGAGATCAAGCAGGACCAGGTCGAGCGTGTGTGTTTCCATCGCCCTCAGCATTTCGCGACCGCTTGCCACCGACAGGGCCTTCATACCTTGCCCCTCGAGATATTCCGAAATCATTACTCCCAGGGTAGGGTCATCGTCCACGATCATAACTGTCGCGGCAGCCTGCACTGTAGACATCGTGGCCGTCCTAAGTTGTAGCCGCGTCGCATCCTTAGATGAAACCAAGCCTGCAAAGCGAATTCGTCTGTAACAACTTGAACATTGTTGTTGAGCGTTTTGCAACCACCGGCCCAGGAGCTGCAGGCCCACTGCGAGTGCGCGGGTCTCGTTCCATCCTTGGCGGCGCGTGACCCTGGCATCGTGACATATTACAACCGTAACTCACGCGACTTTTGCTGAAGCGAGCGTGTAGTCTGCAACCTGCACATGTCTTCTGCGAGAATAAAATCAGGAGATTGCCAGCCACAGGACCTCATCGCCATTTGCGGCCGGGTGAACGGGCGGAAGTTGGCAAAAAAAATCGCCAGAGAACTCCTGTGTGGCATACGGCCGGTGGAGGGCGGCGAGCCAAAGATCTTCGGATTAAAGTCCATTTTTCATAACTGGTTGGATTGGATCTGGCCCCTGACTGTCGATGTGGAGGTAGCAATGGCAACGCCAAATGCAGTTGATGTGTTTTCGCAGGCAAATGAACTCTTGAAGCGCCCGGTCGGCCCGTGGCTCGATGAGCCGGCTCCGGTTCACGTCCAGACAGCCGCGGACGCGGCTCTTCTGTCCAGTCATCTTTCGGGGATCCGCCAGCGGCTGTTGTCTCCCACCAGCAAAAAAAGGCTTCGGACATTCTCTTCAGGCGAAGCTGCACGGCTCATCGGCGTGTCTGATGGTTACCTGCGTCAGTTGTCCCTGTCTGGCGACGGCCCTCAACCTTCCAGCATTAGTCTGACCCGGCGGCGGTCTTACACGCTGGAGGACGTGAATGCCTTGCGGGCGCATTTAGCGGCGCATGGTAGCGCCAAGGCGAAGTACTATCTGCCGCACCGCAATCCGAAAGCCGGTGAGCAGTTGCAAATTCTCGCAGTGGCTAATTGCAGGGCCGCCTCTGGCAAAACCACGACCGCAACGTACCTAGCCCAGTATATGGCTTTGCAGGGCTACCGGGTATTGGCAATCGATCTCGATGCACAAGCGTCGATGTCCACGCTCCTCGGCTACCAGCCTGAGCTTGATCTAAACCCCAACGCATCGATCTATGGTGCCATTCGCTGCGACGTTGACCACGTTCCGCTCGCCTCAGTTATACTCAAAACCTATTTCCCTGGTCTCGATCTGTGCCCTGGTCACCTGGAGCTGCAGGAATTCGAACACGCGACGCCGCGCAATCTGGCGCCGCGCAAGGCGGGGGAGACAAATAGCGCCGAAGCGCAGATCATTTTGCGACTGCGGTCGGCGATTGCAACGGTTGCCGACAACTACGACGTTGTAATTCTGGATTGCCCGCCACAGCTTGGTTATCTCACGCTAGCCGGCCTATGCGCGGCCACTGGGGTGATTGTCACTGTGAATCCGCAAATGTTGCAGATCGCCTCTATGAGCCAATTCCTCTCCATGATCTCAGATCTGTTGTCGGTGGTGCTTGAGGCTGTTGGCGAGCCGAACTCTACGGTCCTGCGTTATTTGATCACCCAACACGAACCAAACGACGGGTTGCAAACTCAAATAGTCGCGTTTCTGCGCGCACAATTCGGCGAACGCGTCCTGACGGCGCCGATGATCAAATCTCCCGCGATTTCTGAGGCAAGCTTGATCAAGCAGACACTATACGAGACCGGGCGCGACAACTCTGCCCGCGTCACATTTGACCGCGCCATGGAGTCGCTAACCGCAGTCAATTCACAGATCGAAAACCTCATCAAAGCTGCGTGGGGGCGGGCAAATTGATGAACCAGCGGAAGCCGTATCGGAGAATCATCCAGCACATTGTTGACGCGCTTATGCCGGGACGGGATGAGCGCGCAAAACAAGAGATTATCCGCAGCGCCTACCGTCGTTTGAGTGAAGACATTTGGCAAGCACAGCAAGATACGCTCCAGCCCAAAGAGGAACGGGAACCTCAGGCACAATAAAAAGCCTTCAGGCGAATTTCTGGAGGCTTCTCTTGAGATGTGGCAATTGAAAGAGAACCAATCTCCTCCTCAGATTTGGCAAGCGGCCAGGTCGCCTGGTCGATGGTTTTTTGTGCCTTCGTTAGACAACGGAGGATGGGAAGCTCATGAAACAGTCCGGTTGGCGCAAGCCTACGCCGGGGCTCTGCAAAGCGAATTTGTTTGCAGAATACGGCGAACGGCTATCTATTTCCAAACAACAGGCGATGCTTGCAATCCGGCGTGTCGCCCCGATCATCGGTCTGAAACCCGGCGAGCTGATACTGCTTGACACGCTGGTTGCATTCACGAAGCCATGCGACTGGGAACTGGGAGCGCGGCCTATCGTCTGGCCATCGAATGAGTATCTCATCGAAAGCACAGGCTACTCTCAATCTGCGGTCAAGCGGCACCTGCGCAGGCTCGCCGAGGCGGGATTGATCGCCTATAAGGACAGTTCTAATGGCAAACGCTGGGGCCGCCGGGATGATGATGGGCGGATCGTTGAGGCGTATGGGTTCGATTTGTCGCCACTCGCCGCTAGAGCAGGGGAGTTCGAAGTGCTCTACGCGTCCATCCGAGCCGAACGAAGCCTGATCAAGAACCTGAAGCGCAAGATTACAATTCTCAGACGTGTCGTCTGGGCCATGCTGGAAAGCGAGTATGCACGTCTGGCAAGCAATTTGTGGGGCTCAATCAGGCAGCGTTACGATGCGCTTTTAGAGGCTCTGCGTTGTGGCAAGGGGAGCCCTGCAGCTCTCTCGGGCGTTTGCGAAGCCTTCGGGGACCTCAAGAACGAGGCTGAGGACGCACTCCGGAACGCAGAGACGGAGAAGCATGCCGAAATTACCGCAAGCAACTGGCAGACAAGAGAGAATTCTCAAGATATGGACCCCACGGGTGCCGATTGTAGGCCTCACATACCAACTACAAACGACCTGCAAATTGTAAAATGTAGCAGCATTGAAAATGCTCCAGTCGAGGGGCCGGGCGATGAGCGGAATAGGAAAAATTCGGATGATCGCAGTGGAATGCCTGGTCACACGTGCGAGATGGAACGAGATCCAGCTCTCATTAGGCGGGCGGATCCCGTAAGCGCGGTTACCCTCCAGTCCATCCTGAATGTTTGCCCGGCCTTCGCGGACATGGCCAATGGCATCGGCCATGTCCGCAACTGGCGCGACTTTGTCGCCGTCGCGGACAAAATTCGGCCCATAATCGGAATTTCCGCCGATGCGTGGTCCGCGGCGCAGCGTGCCATGGGGCCCGAGGGGGCCGCGATGGCGGTTGCCCTGATCACAGATAAGTTTTCTGAGGGTGATGTGACATCGCCGGGAGGCTATTTACGCGGGCTGACCTTAAAGGCGCAAAAAGGCGATTTGCATTTGGGCCGCACCGTTTTTGGTCGCATGAAGGCACGCAAAGCAACATTTAAAGCCATCGGATAGGTAAAGCATCGATCACAATTCGCCGGCATCCTCAATTGATTCATTCGCAGTCGCTGGCTCATAACCGAAGGTTTTTTTGGCTTCTAACCTTTGTTGAAAAATGACGCCGTGGCTTAGAGCTCCGAAAAAAATGAGCCTTTTGATTTGCGAGATGTCGTGGAATTAATCGATGCTACCAGCCGGACCACGTCGTCCCAAGTCGCACGCCCTTGAACACAGAACGGCAGTACACAATGTCCTCATCAGGAAGTCATGACGGATAAGGATCATGGAGAAAACGATGCGGCGCGGCCTCAGCATGAACAGCGTCAAGCTTACTTAAAGGAACTATATCGGACAGACTTTCTAGGACAATCATCCCAGTTTTGGAGGCGGTTGCCCTGGAGACAACCCCAGGGGAAAGTGCTACCAGTTTACACTCTTTAGGGGTAGCAAAAAGGGCAAGTCAAACCGATGACGTCATTCTCTCTGACATGCATGAACAACTCTCAGCTTTCCGGCAGTTTCGCCGTTTTCCAGAGGCCGCCGGCAACAATGACTCAGGGCGACATACTTTCGCTCGCCTGGTTGGCCCGTCCGACCGCCCCAGGGAGCCGCGTAACCTTCACGTGGAGCCTCGACTATTGCTTCACTTGGTCGGAGACCGGCGTGCTTCAGCCGGGCCTCGCTTTTTCGGCGTCGCAGGTAAGGCCGGCAAATCCCGACGGTGAGAACATGATCCAGCTCACCGAGGACGAGTACGGCGCGACGATGTTCGCCAATCCGAGCACCAACGGTGCGCCTGGCTCGCTCACGATCGAGCAACTCTCGAACGTCGTGCCCAATCGCACCGCCGTCGGCATCGGCATGTCCGGCGCCGGCACGTTTGCGATCCAGGCAGCCCCGAACATGACGGCCGTCTTCACGCCCCACCCCAACTACTGGGTCGTCTTCGGCAACTACGAGATGGGAGACGTCATCGACGTTGAGGATATTACAGGCGCGGTCGAGGTCATCTATGGCGGGAGCCTGACGTCAAGGGCCGCGACCCTCGGTCTCGACAACCTCATCACGATATCATAACCGCGATCGGCGGCGGTTGACGCCGCCTTTTTCGACGGTGAGTGGGGGCTGCGTCGCCGCATCAAGCGACTTTGGCGTCGATGCGGGAGAAGACCTGCCGCTGCGAGCACGAACTGGCTCTTTAAAAAACGCCTGTGCGCTTTCCGAGCTTGCGGCGGCCCTGCGGCTGGTTCCAACTTGCGCAGAAAGTCCCAACCAGATGTTGAACGAGGCCGCGCGAACCCTGTCAGGCCCGGACGCCGTTGCTTCCTTCTTTGCCACCCGCAAGAGCGGAAGCCTGGGGGGCAGATTGAACGACAGCGTCAAAACTGCCGGCTGGCCCTGGCGCGACCAACTACCGATTTCTCTCCATCGCCTTCGATGTTGAAGAGCAGGCCGAGGTCGAGCAGCCACAGGTCGGCAGTTGCCAGGGACACTCCCGCCGTCAGATTGATGGTGATCTTGTCTCCGGCGCCGTTGCGCACCGTGTATTCGTCCACCGTTTCGGAGAAGTAGACTGCGCGAAGCTTCGGTGTCAGCACGGTCGCCTGGTCGAGGTTCCACTGGCCGTTGATCGCCGTGTCCACCATCCATCGCGTCGTGTCGATATCGTTGGCCGAGCCGCCATAGAGCAGGCTCGTATCCCAGAATACGCCCTTGCCGATCTCCAGCGACGCATTGGGGCCGGCGAGCCAGCCTTTGCCGGTCAATTCGGCATCCTCGTCGGTCGGATCGGTCATCCGGTCGGAATGGAAGGAAAGTCCGACCAGGGCCTTGTCCCACAACAGATAGTCGGCACCGAGATTGAGCATCGCAAAACTCCCCACTTGCCGTCGTTCTCATCGCTGTTGTGCGCCAGGAAGGCGAGATCGACCCATGCATTGAAGCGCCGGGCAGGGCGCCAGCGACGCCGTCCGCGCTGTCGCGGGCAGCGTCGAGCTGGGTCAGGCTCGTGCTGAAGTTGGCGGTCGTACCGTCTTCGGAGGGCGTCAAAAAAGGAGTCCCTTTGGACCATCGTTCCTCTAGATGCGATCTCTAGGTACGCGGCCGGCCGATACTGAAAAGAACCATTGGCCGACGGAAAATACAGGTAGTTTGCCTCTTCTGAACTAGCGATCGCTCGTGACATCGCTTCGGCGTACCGGGCAGCGTCATTCCAATCAGGATCTTTCCCTCGTCATATAAGCCGTACTTCGACCCTCTGGCCGAAATACGGCTTATACGCCTGCGATCAAAGTGCCAGCAATGGAAGCAAATCTGCGAGAATAATCTCGAGTACTTCCGCCGCTGGGGTAACCGTAACCTCAGGGGCGACTGTGGCGGCGCTTTCTGCCACCTCCGAGCCTACGCTGACGCCCACGCTGGAACCCGCGTCCAGTCCGGCTGCATTCCCCTCCGTTGCCGAGATAGCCGCGGATGTGGTGCTGCTGGCAGCATCCGAAGTTCCACTCGCACTCGAGCTCGAAATACTGGTCGCCTGGATACCGCTTGCCGAGGACTGGCCGATTTCAGCGCTTTGGGATGTTGCGGTTCCCAACGCCTCCCCTGACGAGGAGTCGGTTATCGATTGACCGTCGACCACTACGTCGTCAGCGGATTCTCCACTCGAGTTTGAACCTTCAGCCAAATTATCCTGGCTATCGGAAACGCGAATGTCGTCTTCGCTCGAGCTAGACTCAGATCCTTCTTCATCACTCTGGCTGCCGCTATCGCTGTCGCTGCTGGCACTGTTCCCGTTACTGTTGCTGCTACTGCTACTCGCGCTGCCTCCCTGGTTACCGCCGCCCGATGCATCGAACATGTCCTCTACTTCAACTCCTTGGCTGTTGTCGTCTGCGCCGTTGCCGTTGTTGGCCTGATCGTTGTCGCCTGCAGCACGTTGTCGATACAGCTTCAGGCAAGCGGATGCGCCGCCCGCACTGGAGAAAAGTCCCCCGACGATCCCAGCGGCACTCGCTGTTATATAGAGCCTGTTCTTCTGCTCGACGGCATCAACCGTCGAGACGGAACCACCCACGGTGCCGATAACGCCCCCACCAACACCGATGAGGCAAGCCGGGAGGCCGTGCCCGCTCGGGTCGAACCCGAATGTGGGATTGTTAAGCAGGAAGGCATAGCGATTGGCGCTGTCATGGCGATAAATGCTCGCACCGTACTGTGAGTCTGCTCTCGTGAACCGGGCGAGTTCAGGCATGTAGTAGCGGTGATTGACATAGTACAGTCCCGTGTCGCGGTCATACGGCAGGCCAAGGAACCCGAATTCAGGTGCGTCGGCGCCGCGGCCAATAGGCAGGCCGTAAGCGTCGTACAAGTACCAATCGAGTGCGTTGCCTTTTGCATCTGTCGTGAGCGCGAGGCTATTTCGTGCGTCGGAGTGCAAGAAGGTTTCCCCGCCAACATTCGATGAGAAGATGTAGGATGGCCCTGTATTGCCATAGATCAGGGTTTGGTCCACGTCAGCTGACCGTTGAAACTGGCGTGAATGGTAGCGATACTCGGTACCGCCAGTATCCTTGCGCCAAACCCTGAAGCCGCGATGATCATAGGCAAACTGTGCATCGGTTCCGGCCGATTTCGCGGCCTGAGCCATTCGTTGTCGTCCGTCATATCCGGCGCGAAACGTGAGGCTTGGCGCAGAGGTCTCCACCAGGTTCCCGGACACGTCGTACTGAGGCTGCAGCCGTTCTCCATTAATTTTGCTGTCAGCATCCAATTGAAATCCGGCACTTTGCACCGCAAGTGCCGCAGATGATTGGAGATTTCCGGCGTCATCGTATCCGTACGTATTTGCAGCACCGAGCCGGCTGTCTTGGTAGTTCGCAAGCCGGGCATCGGTGAAGGACGATTCTTTCGTGTAGC
The DNA here is from genome assembly GCF_900103045.1 of Ensifer sp. YR511. Classification (NCBI taxonomy): domain Bacteria; kingdom Pseudomonadati; phylum Pseudomonadota; class Alphaproteobacteria; order Hyphomicrobiales; family Rhizobiaceae; genus Ensifer; species Ensifer sp. YR511. The sequence continues at coordinate 21,055 of NZ_FNGR01000045.1, read as the reverse complement.
TCGCCCATTTTGACGACGATCCAGTGACCGCCGTGGTAAATCCGAATGGATCGATCGTCGAGCGCTCCTGGAAAATCGTTTCCTTTGCCGTTGACGTTTTGACGCTCACCAGACTGAAGTCCGGGGCATAAATTAGGCTCGTCGTCAGCCCATTGGCAAATTTCACGGTTTGCGGAAGGCCAAGCGCCGTGTAGTCGCTAAATCCAACCTTTTGCATGCCATTAATAGCGTAGCTTGCGACACGTTCCAGATCATAACCCGTGGTCAGCACGGAGCCGTCGGGCATCGTCGTCGTAACGGCACGACCAAGGGGGTCAAAAGCCGTGGATTGAAGCATGGCTTCATCCGCACCAAGGGTAAGCCCATTCACCGCTTGTCTGCCGTAGGCATCGTATCCGAACGAGCGTTTGACCTCAACAGCTTGGCCGCTGACGAGTGCAGACGTCATCCGACCCAAGCCGTTCGCAAGGCTTTTGTCATCGTAGGTATAGGCAATATTGAGGCTGCCTGGATATGCAATATTAACCGGTCGGCCGAGGTCATCTCGGTCGAACACTATTTCCCCGTTCGGGGCGGTTTTCGTGGCAAGGCGGCCATCTAGACCGTATTGGTAGGTCGTCTTGCCGTAAGCGGGCAGCGTGGACTGGGTTAAGCGACCGATACTGTCATAGGCATACTGCGCCGCGGTCGAGCCTCCGTCGTTCGGCGGTCGGACAGCGGTGATTCGACCAAGCGTGTCATGGTCGTAGGTTGTGACGACGGGCGTCACGTTGGCTGCACGTTCGTCATTAAACGACTGGACGCCAATCTTTTTCCGGTTGTTATAGTAGCTTCGGTCGAAGGTCCGCTTTGTCTGATAAGGTGTACCGGCGGCGAGAGTCTGCGTGATCTGATCGCCGGTACTCGTTTCTGCGAACTCCTGTTTGGTTGCGACATTGATCACACCGTCGTCGGACTGCCAGGGCATCGAGCTTTCGACGATCCGATCCAACGGATCAAATGTCGTATTCTCGTAAAAGCGAGCCTGCTCGGTCTCGAAGTAGGGAAGGGCGTCGCGAACGACCCGGTTGGCGGAATCGTATGTGACTTCCTTCATAACCCGACTGGTTGGGCCGCTTTCGTCCGATTGTGCAGACATCCGAAATTGGCGCTCAAGTCCGTCATAAGCATACAGGGTCGTTAGCATCTTCCGCGGGTTTTTCGCGGAGGGCCAGCTGGCAACACTGGTGCGCGAAACTGTAGGTACGCCGTTTTGCCAGCCATGCGTGAATGAGGTGAGTGTGGCGAGTTTTGCGAGCGTAACATCCTTGGGAACGGTTACGGATGCGGCGACACAGGATGTGTCCATGATCGCGGGATCGGTTCCTTCAGGCGCTGGCCCCTGAATAACCTGCCTGCGACCAAAGCTATCGTAGCAGGTCGCAAACTGATTGCCGTTGGCATCGACGCGCAGAGAAAGCTTGCCGAAGCGCGCGTCGTAGCCGAACTTGGTGATGAGTGGCGGCTTACCCTGTCCGACGCTTTTGGTCCGGCTCTCCAGGTACGTGTTGAAACGTGTTTCATATTTCTGTTCGACGCTGGCGCCGCCTGGCAAGGCGAGCGAGGCGCGGTTGCCGAACGTGTCGTATCCATATTGCGTGACGAGGAAATCCTCTGCGCGATCGTCCCAGGCCTTGCTCTCAGTCACCCTCATGTTGTCACCGTAGGCCCAGGCCTTGAGTTCGATATCTGTGGCCGGATCGAACTTACTTGCGTTGGCAAGTGCGGGATTGTGAGAGACCTTCCGGGTGGTCCGGAAACCGAACAGCCATTTCACTGGATCGTTCTGGTAAATCGAATGGATATAGATGCTGTCACCCGTATCCAGGTCGTTTCCCGACCGATCGACGAGGTTCAAACGCGCGGTGGTGACGCGATTACCGTAGACGTCATAGACATAACCGGTGCCAAGCGAATGCTTGTAGGTTTGAGCTTGATATCGGTCGACACGCACAAAGGACGGCCGCACCATTGTCGTGGCGAAGCCGTTGGTCTCTGACTTGGCAGGCGACGTAATGACATAGTCAAAATTTTCCACTTTGAAGAGATCTTGTGCCTTGCAGGTCGTCCCGCCAGCATCCGAGCAGGCGATCTCTCGCGTCTTCATTTTTCCGATGAGCGGAAAGTCCTGGTGATATTTGAGGGTTGTTTCGCGCCCCAAATCTTCATTGATGTGGATCGCGCGTTCGAACCCAAGGAAACCACGTCCTTCATTGCTTACCTGGCCGTTCTCATAGAAATGTGAGGTGTCGTAGGAATAAGTTGCCTGCGAAATCGCCGGATTGTTCGCGTTGGTAGTCGTCGCGACCACGTAGAACCGTCCGGTCAAGTGCGAGCGGGAGCGATAGTTTGGCAGTGACGGATTCTGGTCAATCGGGCGATAGCGCTGGAATTTTGCAAGTGCGCCGGGGCCCGAGCTTTCTGAATACACCGTCGGGTCTGAGATGGGCTTATAGGAGATGTCGACAGTTCCTTTTGACGACCGCTCGATCCTCTTCAACAAGTCTGGAAATGCTCCCGAGGTCAGGCCAACTTTCACGCCGTCGTGGGTAAAGGCGATTACATCCAGCATGCCGTCCCCGTTGACGTCGACGATCATTCGCTGGGTCTGATCGACTGTGCCCCCTTCCGAGAGCCCAAGACCGTTCAATGAGTTCTGGTTCCAGTTGCCAGCGGCAAATGACGAACCAGTCGAAAGTGCGACCTGAACGCCCCCGTCATTGACGCCGACGATATCCGCCTGGCCGTCGCCGTTGACGTCGGTAAACATCCTCGGCGTGTTCTTCGACCAGTTTGGGGTGTTGAAGGATTGTGACCATTGCTCAGGCGCTTCGAATCCGGCGCCATTCGACAGCCCAACCATCACGGTTGTGCCAAAACCGACGATGTCCGAGAGACCATCGCCATTGACGTCTGAAATCATTCGCGGTGTATCGGCCGACCATTGGGTACTATCGGCGAAGTTGGCATAATCCTGGTTCCAACCGGTTTCGGTGAACGAACTCCCGGTTGAAAGAGCGACATTAACCGATCGTGTCTGCTGGTTCATCGCGATCACGTCGCTCTTGCCGTCACCGTTCATGTCAGCCAACAAAAGATTGGCGCCCGACCAGCCCTGCTCGACACCAAAATCGTCGAACCAGCGGGTAGGGGGGGCAAACCCGCCCGAGGCGGTCGCTAATGAGACTTCAACGCCGTTGTTAAAGCCGACGATATCGGCTGCTCCGTCACCATTGACGTCCGCAAGATATCTTGGCGCATCACTTTGCCAGCCGGTATCGGGTGCAAAATATGGAAGTGAGTTGGGGGATTTGGCGAATGCGTTAGCCCCGGGCTTGGCGAACGCAAACTCGACACCGTTTTGCGAGAAGCCGACAATATCGGCCAAGCCATCACCGTTAACGTCGACGAGATAGCGCGGTTCGTCGCCCGACCATCCGTATTCGAGGCTGAAGTCTTCGAGCCAGGTCTGCGGCGACGCATAACCACCCTGTCTTGCGAGGGCGACCTGAACACCGTTCTTAAAGCCGATAATATCGACAAGGCCGTCACCATTTACATCAGCAAGCTCTACCGGGTTGTTCTGTGGATCCCAGCCGCTGTCGGGCGTGAACGCTCCCTGAAGCCAGGTTTGTGCCTCCGCAAACGCATTTCCACCTTCCTGATAGGTGAACTTGGAGCCGGCGAGCGTTTTCGCGCTCTGATCGGAAGGCGAGAGCCGCTGTATTGTTGAGATACGGGAAACCCCCGTCGATGCGGAGGTTTCGTAGGACAGTTTATAGGCCGCAACCGCGTCTGCAGCGAGATAGGTGGTTGCCCCTGCCAATCTCAGCGTGGTCTCGACCTTTGCGCCCGCGGAGAATGTTCGAAGCGCGTCGGGCCGTGCCTCATAGGTCATACGGACGAAACGGTCGGCTTGTTTGCCAACTTTGACGTTTGCGCCATAGGCGATCTCGACCGGATAGGCCTGCCCGCCCGGTTTGCCTGTGTTCTGAGGATCGAGGCTGTAGGTGAACGAAATTTCGTTGCCGTCGCGATCGGTTTGAGACGAAAGGAGCCATTCACGGACGGTTGGGCCACCGGGCACAAGCACTCGGCTATCGGGGGTGCCTCCAAATACCGACGTCTCACCGTTCGGTTGCTTAACCGTGAAGGATTGCGGACCTGTGCCCGCCGCGCCCGACGCGGAAACCAGCTCCCAGTTGTCGAGCTCGGTACGATAGGTACTATCGGACGCACCATAATTGCCGGTCATCACAAGCAACCTTCGGCCATTAAGCGCGAAGCGGTCATTGCTGGTAAAGCTCACGTCTCCAGCCTTACCGTCGATCGCAATGATCTGACTGGCGCGGCTGATCTTTGAAAAGCCGCTCAGGTTCCAGCCTAACCCGAGCAGACCGTTCTGGCTCGTGCTGTTGTAGGTGAACGACAGCGCCGGCTCGTACCCCTGGATTCCCGGCGGAACATGCAGCTTGATCGTGTAACTCGCACTTCCCGATGCCGTGACGGCAAAACGGCCTTTGTCGGAGCCCATTTCGTCATCGACACTCGACGTGCCAACGGGTTGTGCTCTGATGGGCTCCATACCCGCTAGTGTCAGCGTCAGGGCTAAACATATGTGCAGCAATTTTCGCATGTGTCTCATCTTGGTGCCTCTAAGCTGGAGTTTATGTGGTCAGTCGCTCATTGACGTAGATGCGGGCAGGTGGACGCGATCGGCCATCAATCCCGTCGATGCCGTCTTTTCCTGGTTTCGCCTTTAACTGCTTTGGGCTTGATGTCGGATCGGGCATGCCCGCCAAACCGCCTTGCCCGCCTTTGCCGCCGCAACCACCCGGACTTGGACGACTTGATGCACGCACCAGGTTTGCTTGTTCCGCTGGACAGGTGATGAAAACGATGGAGGAAATGCCTCCGTTTCCACCGTGCCCGCCGTTTCCCCCGTTCCCGCCGTTGCCGGGGCGGCCAGCTTGGCCATTGCGAGGCAGGCAATCATTCTTTGCAAAGCCGATACCCGGCGCGCCAGGTTGCCCACCAGGCCCGGCGTGTCCACCGTTGCCACCGTTGCCGCCACGTCCGGCCTCGGCATGAACACGCAACACGCCGCTGCCTTCTAAAAAGTGCCGAACCGTGATCTCGGCGGTCTTGCACATGCCTCCGGTACGGCCCCTGCGTCCATTGCCTCCGTTTTGGCCGGCCTCGCCGTCGGCGCCATTGCACCTCTCAAGCGGTATCGCGTCGCTCGCGAAGGAGCCGAACATGGTATGCCGCAGGCGGGAAGTGGCCCCCACCGCGCCATCGTGGCCTGAACCGCCGGGTAAACCATCGTCTCCATCGAGGGGGCCCGTAATGCGGGTGTCGACAGGAAATGGCGTTCCTAAGATCTCGATATGAGGGGCTTCGTCTGGGCCGTGTGCTGTGATAAGGCATTGTATAAGGATCGAAGCGACATTGCCGCGAACGACTAGCTTTGCTCCTCTACCGATAGAGCAGCGATCGATATTGATGAGGAGGTAGAGCTCCTCCCGATGCCCGACCGCCCATTCGTCGGGGTGAGTGCTCAGATCGAGCACTTCGCCGGGCTCGAGCGTCAGCCTGGCGATCGACACAGCTTTCAGTCTCGCGGGAAAGTGCTCAGCCATGAGTTCGTGGTCGCCTTGAGCGAGCGTCCCGCTGGCGAAGATGTACGCCTCGCCCCGATCGTGCACACCCTGCCATAGGCGCTTGCGATTGCTGAGCTCCTCAAAAGCCACAAGCCGCGCTTGCTTGGTCGCCTCGTCAACGTGGCAGAGGTGCCTTTGCAGGCCTTCGATATTATCGACCCGGATTTTTGAGGCGAAGTGGAAGGACGGGTGCTGCCGCAGATATGTGTGGCCGCATGCGCGCGCCACGGCGTCAAACTCCGCCGTGGCGCCCGTTCCCGCCTCCTGTGTTTCAAGGTGGCGCTTGCGCATCGGTCAGCCCAAGGTTCCAACAGTGACCGGTCCAGGATTGCCTTCAAACTGTCCGGGCGATCCACCCTTGCCGGTGTTGCCAGGCTCACCTGTCGCGCCCGCCGTGCCTGCAGAGCGATGCTTCCCGCTACCAGATCCGCCGGCTCCTCCGAAACCGGCAACGCCGGCCTTACCTGCCAGGCCTCCTTTGCCCGCTGGGGCCATCAATGTTCCATATTGAAACTGCGATGCTGCGACGCCGCTTGCGAGGGTAACGTTGATCGGGTGGCCCAATACGCCGTTGCCACCATTACCTGCGTCCCCGCCATTGCCGCCATTACCGCCGTTGCCGCCATTTGCACTTTGGGTGCCTTCGCAGCCGGACTGGCACCCATCGCCTCCAGTCCCGCCCACTCCTCCTGCGCCACCTTGCCCGCCACAACCGCCGTTCCCTCCGGCACCGGATTGGGTCAGTAGGTAGATCGGGTTGCCGGTAATTGCCTTGAACGTGAGGTTCGCCGTCAAGTTCGGAGTACCGTCAGAACCCTGTTGTCCTTCGCCACCCGGGGCTCCATTTCCACCGGCGGTCCCAGGCGTGGGATCTTTCGCTCCGGTACAAATGCCAGGCGATGGTGTCCCGGAACTGCTCCCATTCTGGCCCGCTGCACCGGGCGGCTGACTGGCGCCCGCCTGTCCGGCTGCACCGGCCGATCCAAAGATACCAAACGTATAGTTGGCGCCAGCACCGCCGCTGGATTTGTTGTTCACCGACTTTGCTACGAAGGTGACACTCGTTGCGACGGCGTTGACAAAGCCACCCTGGTCAATAGTCAAGGTCTCCACGTTGACAGCGACTGGCCCGCTGTTGGTTCCCAGGTTCCATTCACCGGAGATGGTTTTATCCTGTGCCGATACCAGCGTGACTTTGACTGGGAAGATATGTTGCAGAGCTAGGCGATCGTCATTCGATAAGGCCCGGCCTGTGTGGACAGCAACCTCTGCCCGGAAGTAAAGCGCTTCCAGACTTGCATTCGCTTCATCCATTAACTCAGGATAGTTCATCTGGTATCGGCGAAGCCTTGCCTGATGTTCCCCTTCGCCTGCGTCATCATCCATGAGGCGGCGGAGTTCTTCCAGCGAATGGACAAGACGTATTGTTCGAATTTCGTCGCCGTTTGCCAGAGCCTCAATGTCATGCCCGAATAGCCTGGCGCGCTCAGCGAAAGATGCCATGTTTCATTCCTCCATGGATAAACACGTGAAGTGTGTATGGTGAGATTCTCTCGGGCGCAGGATCGCGTCCCCGTTCGCGAATTTCTCGCAAAATGAGACAGGAAGAATAAGCGCCGTATGTGATGGCTGATATAAAGTGGTGGTGATCGGTGCACGTGCTGGTGGAGATTATGGATGCATGACGGGCCTGGCAATCTGCACTTTGGTAATATTTGGCGCGATTGTGAGAATGGTTTATACAACCTGTGCGAGTCTCAAAACGTGTCGAAAACTCAGCCGCTGGTAGCGCATTCGCAGAACTTCTCGCGCCCACATTATTTTAGGGGTTACGAAGGATAGAGGTTCAAAACGACCGAGGTTTAGGGCAATTCTCAAGGGAACCTGTTGCGTCAACCTTTATGCGGTCCCGAAATGATGCATCGTCAATGACAGGTCCGATGAAATTAGAACCCGCCACCTTGCCTCGGTCTCCGCCACCGCGAAACCTTCAAAAGCCGTTTGTTGCGGAGCTGAGGCCCTTTGATGGAAGGATAGAATTTGCCGACTTCAAAGCGGCTCGATGGCAAATTCGATTGAATTTTCATCGGTGCGGACCCGGCCCTGATTGAGGACGACTGCCCCGAGCCGGGTCTTAACGTGCGTAGTCGCGCCATAACCCTGCTGGTCTGAGATTGAGGCAAATAACGCGCGCCGCCCTACAGTCTTTTGTGCTCAACTGTAATGCTGTAAGAGTGCTTCCATCGCCCTAAGCGGGAATCACCGGAGAGAACAGCGCATGGAACTTCTGACGCTTCAAAATTTTGCAAGTTGCGTCGGCCAGGCCTTCGATCTTTCTCTTGGCGAGAGTACTGTGCCACTGACCTTGGCGGAAGCCACTCCCGGAGGACCGCAGATCATGCCCGGCATGAGGCGAGCTCCGTTTTCCCTGTTGTTCCGCAGTCAATCGGCAATAGTCCTGCCTCAGCAAATCTATCGCATGAAGAACGCGTCACTCGGCGCGTTGGAAATCTTCCTCGTACCGGTTGCCCGGGATAAGCAGGGTATCGTCTACCAAGCTGTCTTCAATTGATTGCGGGTCAGCGCGGCGTCGCGTTGGAGACAATACTGCAGTGCCATTCCATCCGGATATGCGAGCTACCACCCTCCACATCACGAAAGCCAAGTCGGCGATAAAGCGCCTGTGCTGCTATATTGTGGTGCTCGACATGCAGCATCAGTGACTGGACGCCTGATCTGGTCATCTCACGCTGAATGGCAGACAGGAGAGAGCTTCCTCTGCCCTGGCTGCGCCACTCCGGCGCCAGGCCGATATCGACGATAAGCCACTGTTCTCGGCTGAAATTCAGGTAGAGGCGACCGATCGGCATTCCCTTGAGTTCGATAATGAGGAATTCGGCGTCAGGGAAAGCCGCCATATAGTGGCGGTGTTGAAAAATAAACTGCTGCTCCAGAAAGGCGTGCTTCTGCTCCATCGGCCATCGTACGCCCGCAAGCTCGTCCATCCGAAAAGATCGGTAAAGCCGCTGGAGAAACGGCATGTCATCAGACGTGGCATGGCGTAAGCCCATATCTGCCACCGTCAACCGGGGTGGATTGCGGCGTGTCGGAAATCCTGTCGCGGCTATGTCGAGTGGCGACATCACCCGAACGACGGGTAGTTGCCGTAGAGGGCGATGCAGAAGTTCACGGCAAGATAAGGTTGCCTGTTTTCATGCGGCAGGTTGTTGCCGGCCAAGCCGATCATCTTTGACGCGAATTGCGCGTTCGGCTGAGCGTCCTTTGCGGTGACCGAGGTCTCGATGGGAAGTGTCAACGCGTTGCCGGCAGAAGGTGCGCTTACCCGTTTTGCCGTATCGCTCTGGTTGTAGATCGTGAACCCGTGCGAATGCGCCGGCATCTCAGGATTGCTCAGCGTCACACCGCTTTCGCCCACAACCTCGCCCATCGTGCGTTGCGAAAGTCCCGGTGCCATGCCCTGACTGAAGCCGGCGCGACCGGTGAAGTTTGGCAACTGGAAAGTGGTACTGCCATTGCCGCCGTAAGCCACGCCCAGCAATGAGAACAATGCCGTGTTCTGCTGAATTGCAAGCGTCGCACCATTACAAAGCGCCCAATTGCGGGGCGCGAAATTGAAGCCGAATAGCTGGATTTCACCAATGAAAGGCTCTGACATTTCTTCTCCCTTATCGTGCAATGTGGGCTGTATCAGCTTTGCGACGGAAAGACGCCGTAGAGCGAAATGCAGAATTGCACCGTCAACGTCGGCATCATGTTGTCGTGGGGCTGGGTCTGGCCGGCAGGGCCGGTCGAATTCGGGGACGTATTGAACCCATTGAGGCCAGTGACATCAGTGGCATACATCGTGTTGCCCGAGAGTGCACCGAGCTCGGTGTTCGTTCCGATAGCGGTCGCACTGGCTGCTGTCGTTGTTGCAAACATCGGATGGTTGTGCGGCGGCAGCTGGGTCCCGAGAAGCGTCACGGTTTCGGAGCCGCCAAGTTCGCCGGGTAAGCGCGTGCTCAGGCCTTGCCCGGTGCCCTGATGCAGGGGCACGCGACCGCGAAGGTCGGGCACGCCGAACGTGTTCTGCCCATCGCCACCATAGGTGGTGCCAAGCAGCGTGTACAGCGTGTCATATTCCGCGATCGACAGCAGCGATCCATCGCAGGCCTGCCAGCCGGTCGGCACGCGGGAAAAGCCAAACATCCGAATTTCCCCGATATAGGGAGTGCCCATTAGTTATCCTCCGGCGGCTGGGTTCAATTGCGGGACGGGTAGACGCCCTGTAGCGCAATGCAGAAATTGATGACGTTGAATGGCTGCATGTTTGAGTGCGGCTGTCCGCCGCCCGCTGGCGCGACGCTCTGGGGCGCCAGCACAACCTGCCCTTCGCCTGCTGGCGCATAGATCGGCAAGGAGGTGGTGCCGTAAAGTGTGTTCGTCGGGTTGCGCTGATTGGCCTGCGCAGTCGTCCCGTTGCCCTGATGTTGGTGGGCAGGAATCTGCTGCTGCGTGAGCGTCACAACTTCAATGCCACCGACCTCTCCAATTTCATAGGGTGTCGGGTTCCAGCTGGGGTCGAAGGATGGACCGGCCGCTGCAGGCGTTCGCCCCTGCAGATTAGGCAGTGCAAAAGTGGTAGAGCCGTTGCCACCGTAGTAAGTCCCCAACAAGGAGAACAGGGCCTGATTCTGATTGATCCCCAGAATCTGGCCGTTGCACAGCGCAAAACCGCGTGGCGCAAACCCGAATCCGCTCATCATGATCTGCCCCACAAAAGGTTCGCTCATGGTTCCCCCATCCCGATAAAACTTGACGACTCTGGATTTATCCTGCGGCGCACTCTCTCTCATAACGAGCACGTTGGGAAGGGGTGGCCTTGCAAACTTTTTATCAGGTTTCCCGCAGAAGTCGCACGATGCAGGGTTGTGTGACTCAAAAATACATGTCAATCAGTGGGTGAGGCGGTGAACGGATTAATCGTGGCGATGGACTTCCGTCCATGTGACGTGCCGTGCGCACAAGGGCGGGACAATGGCGCAGAAATCGATTGGTTGGGCAAACCTGGTGTGCGGATATCGCACGAATGTTGCCTACCTCCTTGCTTTGGTGATGTTCGCTTGCCTGGCGGCTCTGTGGCCGATCTCAGCGGCTCAGGCGGCCTGTAGTTCACCGCAGACTGCCACGATAACGTCAGGCGGCACTGCGACGTTCAACTGCGCCGTTTTCGGCTTTGAAGGTCCTGCTGACACCTCCCCGTCCCACGGCAGTCTGACCTTCGGCACGCCGCAAAACGTGTCACTGCTCATCTATACCAACAACGGCGACGGCGCGACGTCCGACACGTTCATCGTCAAGGATGATTTCGGCATTCCCATTACTTTCAACATTACGATCACGCCTTCATCCTCGCCGCTGACGGTCACGCCTTCGAGCGTTGCTACGCCGGTGATCGGCACGTCCTATAATCAGGCGCTCAGCACGAGCGGCGGAACCGGCCCCTATACCTATTCGCTCGTCGCAGGCAGCAATCTGCCGCCCGGCCTCTCCCTTTCCTCTTCCGGCGTCATCTCCGGTACGCCGACCGGCTCGGGTCCCTACAATTTTACCGTCCGTGTTGTCGATTCGACGACGCCGACGGCCAATACGCTCGATAAGGCCTACAGCGTTCTCATCGCCGCGCCTGTCATCGACGTGACACCGGACACTCCGCCGGACGGCGGCGTGGGTGCGGCCTATAGCGTCCAGTTCTCGGCAAGCGGTGGTACTCCGGGCTATACCTATACCCGCGACAGCGGCAGCCTGCCCGTTGGGCTTACGCTCTCGGCCAGCGGGCTCCTGTCCGGCACGCCATCGGCGGTTGGCAGTTCGACCTTCAACCTGAAGGTCCAGGACAGCACCACCATCTCGACCGGCGGGGTGCACTTCATCACGCAGAACGTTACCGTCACCGTCAATGCCTTCCCGCCGGTGTCGCTGACGCCGGCAAGCGGCACGGCGCTTTCGGCCGGCGTGGTGGGAACCTCCTATTCCAACGCATCGATCTCGGCGAGCGGGGGGTCTGGTACAATCACCTACGCGGTCACCGCCGGCGCACTGCCGGCAGGCCTCAGCATCAATGGATCGACTGGCGCGATCACTGGCACGCCCACAGTGGGCGCGATTGGAACCGCGAATTTCACGGTGACGGCGACGGCTGCGACCAGCGGCTCGGCCAGCGCCAACTACTCGATCACGGTGGCAGCTCCCCCGGTGGCACTGACGCCGGCGAGCGGCGCTTTGACCGCCGGTACGGTTGGGGCTTCCTACTCCAATACCTCGATTTCGGCGAGCGGCGGTGTCGGGACGATCACCTATGCGATAACGGCCGGCTCGCTGCCGGCGGGTCTTTCGATGAACACATCGACCGGTGCGATCAGCGGAACGCCGACGGCGGGTGGGTTCGGCACGGCGAACTTCACGGTGACGGCCACGGCCGCGACAACGGGCTCGGCTTCGGCGAGCTACTCGCTCGCGATCGCGGCACCACCGGTTGTGCTGACACCGGCAAGCGGCGCCTTGGTGGGCGGCACGGTTGGAGCGATCTATCCCGGTGCGTCAATCTCGGCGAGCGGTGGCCTCGGAACGATCAGCTACGCGGTCACAGCAGGTGGTCTTCCAGCGGGCCTCGCCCTGAACCTGTCAACCGGTTCGATCAGTGGTACGCCGACGGCCGGCGGGTTCGGCACGCATAATTTTACGGTGACGGCGACAGGCGCAACCGCGGGCTCGGCTTCGGCCAGCTATTCCATCACGGTGGCCGCGACGCCAGTGGTGCTGATGCCGGCAGACGGAACAACGCTTACGGCAGGAACGGTCGGCGCGGCCTATTCAGACGCATCGATTTCGGCGACCGGAGGCGCGGGCCCAATCTCCTATTCGGTGACCGCTGGCGCTTTGCCTGCGGGCCTCACCCTGAATGCATCGACCGGTGCAATCAGCGGCACGCCGACGGCGGGCGGGTTCGGTACGGCCAATTTCGAGGTGACGGCCACGGCCGCGACCAGCGGCTCGGCTACCGCCAACTATACGATCATAGTCGGAGCACAACCAGTGGTGTTGACACCGGCCACAGGTACGGCTCTGACGGCCGGGACGGTCGGTTCTGCCTACTCACAGACGATTTCGGCGAGCGGCGGTGTGGGTGCGTTCACGTATGTGGTTAGCAGCGGAGCGGTACCCGATGGCCTCTCTCTGAATGCGACGACCGGCACGATCAGCGGCACGCCGACGGCGGGTGCATTCGGCACGGCGAACTTCACGGTGACAGCCACAGCGGCCACCTCTGGTTCGGCTTCGGCGACCTACTCGATTGAGGTCGGAGCTCCGCCCTTGGTCATGACACCGGCCAGCGGTGCGGCGCTTTCGGCCGGTACCGTTGGTGCGTCCTATCCGGGTGCGTCGATCTCCGCAACCGGCGGCCTGGGGAGCCTCAGCTTTTCGGTGACATCCGGTGCACTTCCAGACGGCCTTACGATCGACCCGGCAAGCGGTGCGATAACGGGCACGCCGACTGCAGCCGCGCTCGGCACGACGACTTTCACCGTGACGGCTATCGCAGCGACAAGCGGCACCGCATCAGCAAGCTATACGATCACGGTGGTGGCGCCACCGGTGGTGCTAACGCCAGCAACCGGCACGACCCTTGCGGGCGGCATGGTCGGATCGTCCTACTCGGAGACGTCGATCTCGGCGAGCGGCGGTGTGGGTGCGATCACCTATGCCGTGACATCGGGCGCTCTCCCGGCAGGCCTTGCCATTGATCCGGCCACCGGCGAGATATCAGGAACGCCGACGGCGGCCGGCTTCGGCACGGCGAACTTTGGTGTGACGGCCACGGCGGCCACGGCAGGTTCTGCTGCGGCCAACTACACGATCGTAGTCGGGGCACTGCCGGTCGTAATGACGCCGGCAAGCGGCACGGTGCTTTCGGTCGGCACGGTCGGTTCGTCCTACTCCGACACTTCCGTCTCGGCGAGCGGTGGCGCAGGGGCGATCACCTTTGCGGTGACCGCCGGATCCCTGCCTACCGGCCTCACGCTCAACGGATCGACCGGCGCGATCACCGGCACGCCCACTGATGCCGCGCTCGGCTCGGCGAATTTCACCCTGACAGCGACAGCGGCGACCAGCGGCAGCAGTTCTGCAAGCTATACGATTGTCGTGGGCGCGCCGGCCGTCGTGCTGACACCTGCAACCGGTACGGCGCTTTCGGGCGGGACGGTGGGTGCCGCCTATTCGGGCGCCACGATTTCTGCCAGTGGCGGTGTCGGAACATTCAGTTACGCGGTGACATCAGGCGCTCTGCCGACCGGCCTGAGCCTCGATGCATCCACCGGGGCAATTACCGGCACGCCGACCGTTGCAGCGCTTGGAACGGCGAACTTCTCGGTGACGGCAACCGCGGCGACCAGCGGCTCGGCTGCGGCCAACTACTCGATCACCATCGCAGCCCCGCCGGTGGTGCTGACGCCGCCGGGCGGCGCACTGGCGACTGGCGTCGTCGGCGCGTCCTATTCGGATACCTCGATCTCGGCGAGCGGCGGCGTGGGTACAATCAGCTATGCCATCACGTCCGGTGCATTGCCGGCGGGTCTGAGCATCGATGCGACAACCGGTGCCATCACCGGCACGCCGACAGCGTCCGGGTTCGGTACGACAAACCTCACGGTCACGGCGACGGCTGCAACCGCTGGCTCCGCCTCGGCCAGCTACACGATCACGGTGGGTGCTCCGCCCGTCGTCCTCACCCCGGCAACAGGCACAGCGCTTTCCGGCGGGACGGTGGGATCCACCTATTCGGACACATCGATCTCCGCGAGTGGCGGTGTCGGTACGTACAGCTATGCGGTGACATCCGGCGTGCTGCCGGCGGGTCTGGCACTTGATGCGGCGACCGGCGTGATATCAGGCACGCCGACGGCGGGTGGCTTCGGAGCGGCAAGTTTCACTGTGACGGTAACGGCAGCGACTAGCGGTACGGCCTCGGCCACCTATTCGATCGCCATTGGAGCACCGGCTCTGGTGCTGACGCCGGCCACCGGCACGGTGCTTACGGCCGGCACCGTCGGCTCGTCCTATTCGGATGCGTCAATCACAACGGTCGGCGGTGTTGGTACGATCAGCTATGCGTTAACGGCCGGATCACTGCCGGCGGGTCTGAGCCTGAATGCCTCGAACGGCGCGATATCGGGCACGCCGACGGACGGCGCGCTCGGAACGGCGACCTTCACCGTGACAGCAACTGCCACAATCAGCGGCTCTGCCTCTGCAGCCTACTCCATCACGATCGGGGCGCCGACCCTGGTGCTCTCTCCGGCCACCGGCACAGCACTTTCCGGCGGCACGGTTGGCTCGTCCTATTCGGACACTTCGATCTCAGCGAGCGGCGGTGTTGGTACGATCAGTTATGCGGTAACGGCCGGTTCGCTTCCAGCGGGCCTCAGCCTGAATGCGTCGAACGCCGCGATATCAGGCACGCCGACAGTCGGAGCGCTCGGCACGGCGAACTTCACGGTGACGGCGACTGCGGCGACCAGTGGCTCCGCCACTGCGAACTATTCGATCACGGTCGCCGCTCTACCGGTCGTGCTGACGCCGGCCACAGGCGCAGCGCTTCCATCCGGCACACTTGGCGTCGCCTACTCGGACACGTCGATTTCCGCAAGCGGCGGTGTTGGTGGTGGTTTTACTTACGCCGTGACATCAGGCGCCTTGCCAGGAGGCCTTATGCTGGATGGGGCCAGCGCCCGCATCTCCGGAAGGCCGACCGCTGACGGTGACTTCCGCTTCACCGTGACAGCAACGGATGCGAGCGGTGCCACAGGGCAGGCGAACTATACGCTCTCCGTCCTTTCCACCAGTTTCGTCTTCAGCCCACCTGCCGGTGCGCTGCCAGACGCCATGGTCGGCGAAACCTATTCCGCGCGCATTTCGGTAACCGGAGGCGTCGGCGGGCTCATTTACAGCATTAAGAGCGGCGACTTGCCGAAGGGCATGGTCCTAAACATATCCACCGGAGAGCTGACAGGGCCAATCGCCGGCGATGCGACGCCCGATGATTACCGCTTTACGATTGCCGTCGTCGACAGCCGCGGCGCAAGTGGATCGGCGGCCTATACGCTGAGACTGAAGGGGCGAGCGGTGACCGTACCCGACGTCGTCGTTGACGTTCCCGCCGGGTCGACGCCGAAGAACGTCTACCTCAACAGTGGTGCAACTGGTGGTCCATTCGTCAGCGCCGCGATTGCTTCCGTTACACCGCCCAACGCTGGCAAGGCTGAGATTATCGAAGGTGAACTCGCGGCTGCCGGCAGCTTTACACCGGTCGGCTATTACCTCAGGTTTACGCCCAATCCGTCCTATTCTGGCTCTGCCGTCATCGGTTACACGTTGCAGAGCGCGCTCGGGACTTCGAATGTCGGACGCGTTACCTACAGGATTGCCCTGGACCGAGTGGCTGCGGGAGAGGAAATCGACAGTCTTGTTCGCGATTTCGTCCGCACGAGGCAGAACCTGTTGTCATCGACAGTCAGGGTCCCAGGCCTCCTGGATCGGCGCAAGGCTGCAGGGAGCACCGATCCGGTAACGACGGCCGTCACGCCATCCGAAAGAGGCGCACGTCTTGGCTTCTCCTCCAGCCTCGCCCAGATCCAGGCGGCACGCGATGCCGCCGATGCGGCCGCGGCCGACGAAACCTTCGTGATGACCAATCGCCCCTTCGACATCTGGATGAACGGCAGCTTCCTGTTCCATAAAGACGAAGACGACAAAAGCGACAAATGGGGTAACTTCGGGCTGTTTTCCGTCGGCGCCGACTATCTCGTCAATGACCGCATGCTCGTCGGCCTGTCGTTCCACTACGACTACATGACGGACCCAACCGACGAGGACGCCGAACTGAAGGGCAATGGTTGGCTTGCCGGCCCCTATGCCTCGTTCGAAATCGGTAAGGGCCTCTTCCTCGATGCCAACTTGCTCTATGGCGGCTCGTCGAACGACATCGACACGGGTATCTTCCACGGCAGCTTCGACACTAGCCGCTGGATGGCGGATGTGAAGCTCACTGGCGAATGGCAACTGGACCAAATGACCGTGCTCACGCCGAAGCTCCGCGCGGTCTATTTCACCGAGGAGACCGACGATTACAGCGTCACCAATGCCTTGGGCGAGGCGATCGATCTCAGGGGCTTTGTCGAAGAGCAGGCACGTTTCAGCATGGGCTTCGATGTCGAGCGGACGCTGGAACTGGAGAACGGCGTGACTCTGTCGCCCACGGTCGGCGCGGATGTCGGCTTTGCCTCGCTCGATGGCGAGGGCCTGTTCGGGAGGGTGTCGGCCGGGCTTACTCTTTCAAACAACCACAACTGGGACTTCGACTTCTCGTTACTATTTAATATCGAAGGCGACGGTTCACAGTCGGCTGGTGCCAAGATCGGTGCGCGCGTCAGCTTCTGACTGACCGCGCGATGACAGATCGCCGAACTGCGATCGATCATCATTAGTTGTGAAACTAAGGACACCTGGAAAGCGCCATTACGGGGTTTCCGGGAGCTGTGAGGACGACGTTTACGGCGGCCTTCCGGTAGATGCCGATGAAGCTCCAGCGCATAATCTTCCTTGCCGAAGATGAAGCGACAACACGCAGGGCGCTCACGTCATCGCGAGCGTACGTCCGGCGATCTGTTCTCGTGTACCAATACGATCTTGCTGATGTCCTCCGCCCGGTCTCGATCCCGCGTGCCTGTGGGGCGTTGGACTTGGATCGGTCGACCTACCACTACACCTCTCGCCGTGCCGATCAGGCCGGTCTGGAACGTCGTATTCAGGAGATTTGCGAAACGCGCGTGCGCTACGGCTACCGCCGTGTGCATGTGCTGCTGGAACGCGAAGGTTGGAGCACCCACATCAAGCGAACCTATCGCATTTACAGAGACTTGGGCCTGCAGTTACGCAACAAGACGCCGAAGCGCAGGGTCAAGGCAAAGCTTCGGGAAGATCGGCAGATGGCGATCGGTCCGAACGACGTG
Organism: Ensifer sp. YR511; assembly: GCF_900103045.1. Taxonomy (NCBI): domain Bacteria; kingdom Pseudomonadati; phylum Pseudomonadota; class Alphaproteobacteria; order Hyphomicrobiales; family Rhizobiaceae; genus Ensifer; species Ensifer sp. YR511. The sequence continues at coordinate 3,282 of NZ_FNGR01000045.1, read as the reverse complement.
TGGGCGATGGACTTCGTGCATGATCAGCTCGCGACCGGAAAGAAACAGCGGGTTCTCGCGACAAACGCGTTGCGTTTGCGCTGCGGTGGTCGACACCTTCTCGCGCTACGTACCAGTGCTTGATCCGCGTCACAGCATCGCGGTGAAGACGTGGTGCAAACGCTGGAACGGGTGTGCCGGCAGGTTGGCTATCCGAAGACGATCCGTGTCGATCAGGGTACAGAATTTGTGTCTCGCGATCTCGACCCGTGGACCCATGCCAAGGGCGTGATCGTGGACTTCTCACGGCCGGGTAACCCACGGACAATGCTTTTATCGAAGCCTTCAACGGCCGCTTCCGACGGAGTGCCTGAACCAGCATTGGTTCCTGACCCTTGCGGACGCCCGCGAAAAGATGGAGGGTTGGCGCTGAGACTACAGTATTTCGGCCCCATGGTGCGATCGGCAACAAGGCACCGCTCTCACTGATGAATCCGGGAAGCGTCGCCAGCCCGCTTCGCTGAGATAGACCGGAAAACTCTACCCTCAGCTGGTCCAGAAACTTGGGGCGGTTCACGCGAACATACGGTCTAATCGCAGCCGGATGAAACTTCAGTGGCATGTATGGACGGCCTCCGGGTGCCAAGGGGCAGTTTAGTGTTTCGACAGATTGGTCGGGTGCAGGCATGTATTCGGCCTTTGATTGCGGCTTGTTCGTGCCGCTGGCCCTGATGTAGTCCGCTGATCAGATCCCAGACAGGTCAACGCGCTTTCAAGCGACACCCACTGATCGGGTTAGTCCGATCCCGGCTCCACCTTTCGCCATCACACCATTTGCACCTCACCAATTCCTGCAGCCGCCTGATTTTTCAAAGGACGCGGCCGCCTCAAATCGCATGCCTGTTGTCATCAACGCCCAGACGATCCGCGCCATCTTGTTCGCCAGGGCAACAGCGACAACGTTGTACTGCTTCTTCGCCAGTAGCTCGGCCGCCCAACGCGTCGGCGCAACTTTCGCCTTGCGGCTGAACCGAAGGACCGCATGCGCCCCGACGACGAGAAGCCTGTGGAGATAGGAATCACCTTGTACGCTGATCCTTCCGAGCCGGTCTTTGCCACTCGATGAGTTCTGCCGCGGCACCAGGCCTATCCACGCCGCCAATTGTCGGCCGGACTTGAAGGGCGACGCGTCTGTTACTGTCGCTGCGATTGCACTGGCAGTGATCGGGCCAATTCCAGGGATGGTCTCGAGGCGACGGCTCAGCTCGTTCGAGCGATGTAAGCATGAATTTGGCGATCCATCTCGCCAACCTTCTCGTGCACCTCCCGCAACTGCCCGGTCAGCGAAAGAAGCGCGGACCGCGCAAGCGGAGGGATGAGATTATGGCCCTCGTCTTCGATCAAAGTGATCAGCATTCCAACACCGACTATGCCCTGTCGCGTTACGATGCCAAACTCCGCCAGGTGGCCACGCAAAGCGTTCACCAGCATTGTCCGCTGCCGGATCAGAAGTTCACGGACGCGATGCAGCATCAGGACACTCTGTTGCTCCTCGCTCTTCACCGAAACGAAGCGCATCGTCGGTCGCGCCACCGCCTCGCAGATCGCCTCAGCATCCGTCGCGTCATTCTTTTGCCGCTTCACGTATGGCTTGACGTAGGACGCCGGCATCAGTCGTACCTCGTGCCCCAGCGCCATGAGGACCCGGGTTGTCCGGTCGCGCACACGCTTCGATTCCGATCAGGCACGGCGGCAATACCCTGAAGAAGCCTGCTATATCGTCACGTCGCAGCTTTCGCCGGACCACTACCGCGCCCACCGCGTTTACCCCATGCACTTGAAGACATGCTTGGCGATATCCAAACCGATTGTGCTAACCTTATCCAAGGACGGCCCTCCCTCATGTGACTTTCGACAGCCACACTTTGGAACATTGCGATGCCGGGAGCGGAGGCCGAGGTCAGCAGTTGTACGGGTTCCTTACGGTTGTCCCCAAAAACACGTTAACCCCACTTGTACCTAGGGTTGCGCTAACTCATGGTTTGCGATGTGGCCTCAGGGAGGAAGGGGACGTTGTATTGGCTGCCTACGCCATCTGCTTTACGTAGATTTCGGGATCGAAGTCCACGCGCCGAGCTTTTCCATCAGGCGTTTTCAGAACAATTTCGACGCCACCTCCAATTGAGTGCATGTAGCGCACAACAGACGAAATGAGGACATCATCTGAGCGTTCGATCTTCGAGACGGTGTTTTGCGTCATCGAAGCGCGTGCAGCCACATCCTGCTGCGTCGCCTGCATCGCCTTACGCACTTCCGACAACGCCCTACCCAAGCGGCGCTCTTCACGTTTAGAGTTTAGCCGAGCCTGAACATCTTCAGGAAGTTCGGAGCGTAAAGTCTTCCAATCAGCGCTCATTTTTTTAACTCCTCTAACCAGGCGTTGAACCGAGGGTCTGCCTTTTTGATCAGCCGTTTATAAAACAGGTCCTGGCTGATACCTTGCTTTTCCCCTCCACAAAGGACAATTGCTTTTTGGTTGGGGTCAAAGGCAAATGCGAACCGCCAAACCTGCTGTCCATACTTAACTCTAATCTCTTTCATATTCTTATGAGTGGAACCCTCAAGCGTATCAACCTCCGGACGCCCTAGAAAAGGGCCTTCCTCTTCGAGATGGTCAAGCACTTCGCCTACTAGTTCCTTTAACCCCATTTCCAACTCCTTCCATTCAGGAACGAAATCAGTATGGAATTTCACCTCATAGCTCATCTGTGGCCTCAAAATATATATTCAAAGATATAAAGTCAAGGGCAACGACGCTTTGGACTTGGTCGCTCTACCTTAGCTTTCACAGCACCCCGCACCCGCAAAGGTTGAGGCTAGGTTAGTTCGCCCGATGTGCACTCGCGACGCGCAATCATTCGATGGGCCTCACATCCGAAAATGCGCGAGACCTGCCGTAAGCGCGAATTTCTCCGCACCTTCTGCAATTGAGTGAGCTTTGGCATGAGGTGTCCACCTAAAAGAGGTGGACACCAAGTGATGGATGAAGGTCAAAAACTCGCGGTACGACTGGTCGGTCGGAATGGAAGGCGGCGCTTCGATCAAGGGTCGAAAGATCGCCTTGTTACAGCCTGCCTTGAGCCCGGTGCATCAGTATCGAAACTTGCGCGAGAAGACGGGGTCAATGCGAACCTCGTTTGGAAATGGATCAGGAAACACACCCAGGCACATCCACCATCGCCGTCTTCGACATCTGCGTTTATTCCGGTCCAGATCGCCGCCGCGAGCAGCAAGTTCGACCAT
>NZ_FNGR01000052.1:0-30823 GCF_900103045.1 Ensifer sp. YR511 | reverse complement strand
CCGTGGCAGAAAGGTGCCGTGGAAAACATCAACAAGCGCATCCGTCGATACATGCCAGGCGATACCGACCTTGCAGGCGTGTCGCAACGCAAGCTCATCCAGCTTGCTCGCCATCTCAACGACAAGCCGAGAAAGTGCCTCGACTACAAGACGCCGGCCGAAGTGTTCCGGGCACATTTGCAAGAGGGAGGCTGAACCCCTACCCTGAAAACCGGCGTGTTGCACTTCAGTTAGGATCTCCCACTTAAGTGCTGCATTTAGCGACCTCCGATCATGGCCAGGGGCTGCTGCGTTCGCGGTTCCGCGAGTGGCTTTGAACTAGTGCACAGCCCAAACGAATAGGTCCAGCCCCTAGTCCTCAGGCGAATCGAACGTGAGAGCGATGAACTGCGTGAACTGCAATGGGTTGAAATTGTTGTCGGAGACCACAATCATCGTCTTGCGGCCCGCAACCTCCGGCCCCCAGGTCACGGACTCGATGTTGTCTATGTCGAGACCAAAATCTCCTTCGCCCAATTTCAGCACAAGCTCCTTTTTCAATGCAACGGCCTGCTCGGCCTTTATGGACACTTTGCCCGTGACGTCCGTAGCGTCCTCGAAGCTTGCCCTATAGAAGCTGATTTGGCTGCCAACACCCAAAGCGAAGGACCGCTCCACGGTGAATAGATCGTTGCCTAACGCAACGAATTCCGACAAGCCATTGTCATTCCAATAAGGTTCTTGCGTCGCTTTGGTGAAAATCGGATCAGTCTCGTAGACGTATTCGGTGATGACCTTCCCTGAGGCAATATCGAACACGATGATACGTGAGCGGCTTCCGGCTTCAAGACTAGCCTTGCCTCCATCTTGAACCAGAGCATTTTCGGTGCCCACCAAAAGGGTTTTGCCGTCTGGGGAAATCGTCATGCTTTCAAAGGATAGGTTGTCCTGGATGCCAAGCGTCTTCTCGGCATTTGGCACATAAGCGTTCGGCAAGATGAACTCGCGTACCAGGGTTCCGTCGAGACGCGATTCGCGAACTGCGGGTTTGCCGTTCAGATCGCCTTCGCTCGTCCAGTAAAATGTGCTCGTCGTGCGATTGAAGCGAATAGATTCCGGGTCCACGTCCTTCGTTGCGAATGGTTCTCCTGCCGCATTGAGCAGCAGGCGCATCGAGACGATGTCGACGCCGCGAATCCCCTCGGCGCCCATAGCGACCTTCAAGGTATAGAACCGCGCTGGTGCCTTGTCGGACCGGTCATCTGAAATCGCGTAGTAGACATCGTTCTCGGCATCGAAGTCGAGGCCAGAGATGCCCCCAAATTCGACTCCGGAGATTTTTAGGCCCGTCGGAAAAACTATCTCGCCGAGCAACGCCGGATTGCCGCGAGTTTGAGCAGACACGAACGGTGCGAGGAAAATCGCCGTTAGCAGACTGATAAAAGTGAGCGCTCTCTTCAATTTCATCTCCCACACACTTCGCATATTCATATTCGCATATCCATATTTGTCGATCGTAACAGCAGCATGAACGCGGGTAAGCGTCGATTTGAGAGTTGGCCAGAGGAGGATCACTGACAATAGCGTTGGCTGTTACACCCGTCACTGATTAGTGGCGACGCACGGCTGCGCGATCTTCGCCCGAAGACGGCACTGACTAAGACCGAACGAACATGTCTGTTGCCACAACCAATTCCATCGGCGGAGCAAATTCTATTTACGCTCCCGATCGGGAGCAATACAAGTGACTAACAGGCCAACAAGAGCTTCCAAACCTTGACCCCCGCCACCGCCCAGACAACTAGCTTTACCAAAAACATCCCAAGTGATCGCCAAGTTGCGCCAGTAAAACAAAGCCCTTCGGACGATTCTTCTCTTATTCCCGTGCAGTCAGGGGTGCAGCTTGCCCTAAACCCAGTGCGCACGCGCGCGACACGGCTTGTGACATAGATTGCTTTCTCGATGAACGGCCGAGGAAAACTGCTTGGCGACAGCCGGCGTATCCAGTTGCGTGCTTCCGCACGCCCGTCGCGTTTACAAGGAAACACGCCTATCGCGCATTTCCACCTTATGGTCGGAAAGGTCCTGGGATCGGCTCAGGCACCACAAGTCCAAATTCACTTTTCAATGCCTTCCACCCACGTGACGGTTTGCTTCACAATCCGCTGGACCGGATCATCAAAGCTGCAAGTTAGGACGAGGGGTTCGCCAATGGGGCGCTCTAATGTAAGGAGCTGGCTTTCCAGCATCGACTGCTTCATGAAATGGCCCTCCCTCGTTGTTAGGCGCAGGTTCAGTATGCTCGAACCACCGTCCAGAAACAAAAACGCCAGGTCCTGCCCGGCGTTCGCGCGCAAACGGTCGCGATAAACCTTCCTCAGTGCGGAACAGGCGACCACAACGTGATCTAGGTCGCAAATGACCTGCGAGATCCGGTCAAGCCATGGCCATCTCTCTTCGTCCGTAAGAGGAATCCCTTGAGCCATTTTATCAATGTTTTCTTCCGAGTGTAGTTTGTCGCCATCAATGAAGGGCACTGACAGTGCCGTAGCAATGGCGTCCCCGACGGTTGTCTTACCCGCCCCGGAGACACCCATGACGATTAACCGGGTAACGCTTCGTTCTTGCGACTTCTTCATGGTTTTTGCGCGCCACGGGCGTTCAGGTAGACGGCGTAGAGCGACGTCGAGGCACAGATAAACAGGCGGTTTTTCTTCGGCCCGCCAAACGCTACATTGGCGACGACTTCGCCGACATCGATGCGACCTATCAAGGTACCGTCAGGCAGATAACACTCAACCCCGGTACCTGCACTGGTCCAGACATTGCCGTCTTCGTCACAGCGAAAGCCGTCTGCGAAGCCCGCTCTTATCGTTGCAAAAATGCGATTGTTCGCTAGTGCTTGACCATTGCGCTCCACATCAAAGGCCCAAATGCGTCCGGGCAGCCCCGGCTGGTGCGTGCCGCCAGTGTCAGTGAGATAGAAAGTCCGCTCGTCTGGTGAAAATGCCAGACCGTTTGGTTTGACGGCAGTGGTACAAACAATGGATATCGACCCGGTGTCTGGATCGTATCGATAGACGACATCCTGTCCCGTTTCACTTTCTGCCTTGTCGCCCTCGTAATCGCTCATAATCCCATAGGGCGGATCGGTGAACCAAATCGTGCCGTCGGATTTGACCACGACGTCATTCGGTGAGTTTAATTGCTTTCCCTCAAACCGGTCGACAAGCGTCACGACGCGGCCGTCTAGCTCGGTGCGGCTGACACGACGTCTGCCATGCTCACAACTGACGAGCCTGCCTTCCCTATCTCGTGTATGCCCGTTCGTGAAACCGGCTGGTTGGCGATAAACGCTCACTCCTGCGTTCTCCGTCCAACGGAGCATGCGGTCATTGGGAATGTCGCTGAACAGGAGGTGTTGAGCATCACCAAACCACACGGGTCCTTCTAGCCAGCGGAAGCCTGTAGCAAGGCGCTCGACGGGCGCGTTTCCCATGAAAAACTTGCGGAAGCGCTCGTCCAAAACTTCAAAATCAGCCATGTTCTGTTCCAAGAGAGTTTGGTTCGACGACAGCCTCGTTGACGCGCTCCAACCAGAGATACAATGAACTATGGTCCAGGTGCGTATTTCCACCAGTTGCAAGTTCCTGAAATGCCGAATTCACGGCATTAAGCAATGGCAGCTTTAGGCCATGCGCTGCGGCGACATGTTGCGCGGCGTCAAGATCCTTGATTTGATTACCGACTGTCCCGCCCGGTTGGAACATGCGTTTAATCATTCGATCTCCGTGAAGTTGGAGAATAAGGCTGTCAGCGAAGCCTCCAGACAGGGCGTCGCGCACAGCCGCTGGGTCCGCAGCCCCCATCTTGGCGAAGAGCAGAGCCTCCGACACTGCACCGATTGTAATGGCTACGATGATTTGGTTGGCGAGCTTGGCCAGCTGTCCGGTACCGCTAGGTCCTACGTGCGTCGCCTTACCCAGTGAGGCAAACAGAGATTGCGCGCGCGCAAAATTAGCATCGGTGCCACCAACCATGATTGCGAGAGTCCCATTGCGTGCTCCTACCGTCCCGCCAGATACCGGTGCATCCAGATGATGGATTCCGCTCGATTCGAGGCGCTCTGCGCAGCCGCGGGCTGTTTCGGGAGTGTTGCTGCTCATGTCGATGACCAGCGCAGCAGGCTGCAAGGCATCGGCAACGCCACTGTCGAACAACAGTCGGCAGGTGCGGTCGGCAGTGTCAAGCATAAGTATAATGACATCCGCCCCTTTCGCAGCCTCAGCGGGACTGTCGGCCGCAAGGGCGCCCAGTTCTGCTAGCCTGATCAGCTTTTCCGGGCTCCTGTTCCAGACAGTAAGCTGGTGGCCGGCGCTTAGCAGTCTTTCGGCCATGGGCGCCCCCATTAATCCGGTGCCTAAAAATGCAATCCTCGATCTCCCGGTCATGGCGTTTCCGCCGCGGCATCGATCGCGGCAATGGCGGCGCGCGCGACAGTCAGGTCCTCCGCGCCCGTACCGGACCCTACGCCAATTGCGCCGACAAGATGGCCTCCAATAAAAATAGGTAGGCCACCTTCGAGGCTGATGAAATCACCGTCGGTTGCAACAGCTAGGCGGAGCGACTTGATCCCATCCATGTCGCCAGTCGCAGAACGAGCTGACGCTGCGGTAATTGCCTTACGGCTGGCGGTGCGCAGGCTAAGGAATTTAGCGCCGTCCATGCGCAGCGAAGCAAGGGTTGTACCCGTCGCGTCAACCAGCACGACACACTGCGGTACGCCAATCTCCTCTGCTGCATCGGCGGCCGCGTTCAGCGCCGCAAGCACGCCCCGATGCGTCAGTTTTAAAGTGGCCTTGGAATGATGCCGTTCTTCGGTCATCAGATCACCGGCGTAAGCAGTGGCTTACCTGAAAAGTGAGCTGCCAGATTGTCAAGAAGCAACCGGCCCATGGCCTCTCTGGTTTCTACAGTCGCGCTTGCCCTGTGCGGTGTCAGCACGACCTGATCCATCGTGAAAAGTTCTTTCGGCACACAAGGTTCATTGGCGAAGACATCTAAACCAGCAGCGGCGAGCCTGCCGGACAAAAGGGCGTCAACCAGCGCCTGTTCATCGACGATACTGCCGCGAGAAACGTTGATCAATGCGCCCTTTGGACCGAGTGCGTCAAGAATTTCGGCATCCACGATCTTGCCTGTCTCGGACCCACCTGCAGCGGTGACCACCAGAAAGTCGACATTGGCGGCCATTTCGCGTAGGTCGCCGTAACGTTTGAGGCCTGATGTCTCGGACGCAAAAGGATCGACGAAGCTGATTGCGCAATCAAAGGCAGCGCATCGTTTGGCCACAGCCCTGCCGACTCTCCCCAGGCCGAGGATGCCGACCTCCTTACCGGTGAATCGAAAGGCTAACGGCAGAGCTTCTTTCCCCCATTTACCGTCGCGTACGAAACGGTCCGCAACGATCTGCCCCCTTGCCACGGCAAGCATAAGCAGGATAGCCAAATCGGCCACGTCGTTGGTCAAAACGTCGGGCGTATTGGCTACAGATATACCCGTATGGCGCGTATATGCGAGATCGACGGCATCCAGGCCAACCCCGAAAACACCCAGCAACTCAAGTTTCGGAAAGCGTTCGAGAAGCGACCGTCCGGCTCCGAGAGCACCGTCGGTAACGACAGCCAGAATCTTTTCTGTATTGATGGAGCCGATGGTTAAAGGATCATAGAGACGGTGAACGTGGTAGGATGTTTCGAGTTCCGACATTACGCTGTCCATTAGCGGGCCAACGAGGACGACTTCAGGCTTCATTGTATGCTCCATTAGCTTAGTCAGGTTGACGTGCGATCGCGACAATCGCGACAATCATAAGTCCGGTGAGAATGAGTCTGATGCCGGGCCCTGCTGTACCCAGACCAAATCTTACGACTGCCAGGTTCAGAAGGTTTATGAGGACGTAGAGGAAAAGTGCTGCTCCCCACACACCCTGAGGGTAAGCCCTTCCGCCCAAAACACTCGTCCCGCCGATCACCACGACAGCGATCGAGACGAGTTGATACTGACTGCCGATGTCAAGGGAAGCCCCACCTGAAAATGCCGCAAGCAATACACCAGCAAGCGCTGCCATAAAACCGCACAATACATAAACGTAAAGGCGAATCCGGTTCGAATCGATTCCGGCGAGCCACGCCGCCTGGGCGCTCTGACCGACTGCCAGCAATCCCCGGCCGAACAGCGTTCTGCGCAAGACAACGACCATTAGACCGGCAACAATCGCCATAATCGCGGGCAGGATGGGAATGCCGAAGAACCGGGACATAGCAATTGCGATGAAAATAGCTGGTGGCTTCATCGTTGCCGCTCCGCCAGCATAGATGGCGGTCGACTGCACGATAAAGCTCATCGCCAAAGTCGCCACGATTGGCGGTATGTGCAACAGTATAATCAGCACGTAATTGGCAGCACCAATGACGGCACCGACAGCCAAGGCTAAAGCCAAACCTGGCAAAACCATAGCATCGTTTTGTTGCATCACGGACATAGCAAGCAGCCCCGCAAGCGTCATGACGCTCGGAATCGAAAGATCGATGTTGCCAGGCCCGGCACTGATGACAAACATTTGCCCCAGGCCAACGATTGCAAAGAACATCGCGAAATTCATTGCCGCTTGCAACGACTGAACGGCACCGACTCCGCCAGAGAGGGAAAGTGTCAGCAACCAGACCGCAAGGGCGCCTATGAAAGAATAGATCCACGGCTGTTGCCGCATGTTTTCAACTAGCGCCGAAGGTGATGCGCGCATCGCGTACACTCCTGGTTTCGAGGTGTGAGATTGCCGCCCGCACCGCCAGAACAACGATGAGGATCAACCCTTGCGCTGCTAACTGCCAGTCGGAGCCAACATTCATAAAGGTCAGAAGTGAATTCATGAGAACCAACGTCACAGCGCCGATAATCGTGCCGACGGGTGATACTTTACCGCCAACGAATTCGCCGCCGCCAAGTATCACGGCTGCAACGCTGAGCAACGTGTAGTTGGGCGCTAGGTTGGCGTCGCCGGATGTCGTAATTCCAGCAAGTACGACCCCGGACAACACCCCAAAAAAGCCCGCAAAGCTATAGAGGGTGGCCTTCGCCAAGAGCACCGACCATCCTGCACGCGACACCGCCCTGGCATTGCCACCGACCCCGCGCAGCACAGTTCCGTATGACCAGCGGTTCAAAACAAGATAACCGGCAATCGCGAAAATCAGCAGGGCTAATACAGGCAATGGAGCAAGTGGCGTACGAAGACGCAAAAGAGCGCTCAACCATTCGGGCGTGAGACCGCCTGGTCGCGGCAAGACCAGCACTGCGATTCCCAGCCAGATGAAGGAAAAGCCAAGCGTAACAACGATTGATGGCAGACGTCTGATGTGGATGAGTACACCCAAGCCACCATAGCACAATATTAGCAATACCAGCAACGCCAACCCAAAAATCGGCGATCCTGGTATAACGGCTGCAACGATACACGTTATCAGGCTGATGAAGTTACCGATGGAAAGATCTATGTCGCCGGCGGCTATCACAAACATTTGAGCAAAGGCTGCGAGCGCGACGGGCATTGCGTATGTCAGAAGCAGGCCTAAGCCGACGTAGTTCATAGCATTCGGCCGGTAGCAATAAACCCCGATCAACACCGCGATCAATCCCGTCACCGGCAAGAGAGAGCGCAGGATACTGGCCTTGCGGCCGACAAACGAGCTCATCATTGTGAACTCCCTACAACTGCGCGATCGGCGAATGAAGCGCGCAGTATGTTTTCTTCATTGACTTCATTTGCTTCGAGAACGGCGACGATTTCTCCCTCTCGAAAGATGTAAACCCGGTCGCAATTGTTAAGCTCTTCCGTCTCTGTTGAGTACCAGATGAAAGATCTACCTTCCGCGGCTTCGCGGTGGATAAGAGCATAAACCTCACTTTTGGTGCCGACGTCCACGCCACGCATAGGGTCGTCGAGAAGTATGAGTGATGCCTTGCTGGCTAAAGCCCGGGCAAAGAGGATTTTTTGCTGGTTGCCGCCCGACAGGGTGCCAATAGCCGCATTGGGACCTCCTGTTCGTACCCCAATGCGCTTAAACCAGTCCACTACCATTTGGTGCTCGCGACCAACATCTATCAAACCCCACACTGAGATATCCCGCAGCGCGCGCACCGTGAGGTTTTCACTGACCGACCAGACGGGGAACACGCCTTCGGTCTGGCGGTCGCCGGCGACATAAGCTGCTGAGCCCCTATTTAGCCCAGCCTGTCCTTTAGATGCGGCGTCGAAGATTTGCTGCAGGGTATGCCGCTGACCATGGCCATCCAGCCCAGCGAAGCCGACGATCTCCCCTTTGTGAACCTCCAAGCCAAGCGCGCCATCGTCGTCATCTCGCGCTTTCAAAACCAAATCGGTGGCCGAGTTGGCCCTTGGCTTGGAAGCAGCATGGACCGGTTCTGTATCGAGGTGGCCCATCACCGCAACAAGGCTTTGACGTGAAAACTCCTTCGATGATGCGTCTGCAATGATGCGCCCGTCGACCATCGCAATTATGCGATCGGTGTGTCTCAGAATCTCGTGCAGTCTGTGGGAAATCAGTATAGTGGCTGTTCCTTCGCGGGACGCGATATCGATAAATGTCATGAGCTGGTCGGCAGCCTTGGCATCGAGCGAACTGGTGGGCTCATCAAGGATGACGAGCCTGCATTTTGATGCAGAGCCTGCAAAAGCTTCCGCGATTTCAACCATCTGACGCTGGGCGATCGTGAGTTCGCCCAGAGGACGGTGAATATCAATATTTTGTCCCGGAAAGATGCGTTGCAGGGATTTCTCGATCAGCGCCCTCGCGCGCTTCTGCCAACCCCACCCTGCCACTTCGGTATGTCGAATCAACGTGTTTTCGATCGACGTCAGGTTCGGGCACAATGACAGTTCTTGAAATATACAGCGAATACCGAGTTCATGTACCTGACGCGGGGACAAGCCAGAGTAGGACTGGCCGTCCAAAGTAATCTCACCGGAGTCCGGCCGATGAACGCCCGAAAGCACGTTCATTAGCGTCGATTTGCCAGCGCCGTTGTGACCAACAATTCCCAGTTTCTCGCCATACGAAATCGAAAGCGTTGCGTCCGACAGCGCGCGCACAGCACCGAAGGAGCGTGAAACCCCCAATATAGAAATCGCCGGCCGGCGGGCCGCGGCATCTGCCACGGCCCATTCTTTCAAAGCTAAGTTCATCGTGGTTACTCAACTGGAGCTGGAATCGGCGGAAGCGTTTCGTTTTTGGCATTGGCGGCAATCAGCGATGCTACCCAATCCTGCGAATAATTCGGGTTGGTAACTCCACCTTTTTCCGTCACGGCCAGCCAAGCGTCGAGATCGCCTTGGTCAATTCGAAGGAACGGCAATTCGACAAATTTCGGCACGTCCTTTCCAGCTAGAATTTGCTGCGCCACCCAAAATGCCACCATCGAGATACCCGGGGTCGCTGAGATCGACATGGTCTCATAGCCGCTTTTGTCGTTCTGTTCTTTCCACCAACTAAGCTCATCCTCGCGGTTTCCCATGATGATGATGGGTTCTTTGCGGTTGGCTCCAGTGAACGCCCGAGCGGTGCCATATCCGTCACCACCCTGCGTCACGACGGCGTCGATATCAGGTAGGCTCGGAAGGATGCCGGCGACCTCTCTCTGCGCAACTGTCTGCGTGAAATCGCCATGAACGGTGCCGGCGATCTTCATGTCTGGAGATGCCTTAAGCGCCGCTTTCACGCCGCCCGCAATGTCGTCATCTACCGAGTTGCCCGCAATACCACGAACTTCGAGCAGGGTACCCTTCCCCTTGAGCCGCTGCGAGAGATACTCAACCTGGGTGCGGCCGACGCGCGCCCAATCGTAGTTCACTAGGTGGGCGCACGGCTCTGTGACGACGCCGTCGAACGCAACCACAATAATTCCAGCATCGCAGGCCTGTTTCACTACACCGTTCAACGCTGTTGGCGAGGCCGCATTGATGACGATCGCGTCATAGCCTTCCAGGATCAGGTTCTGTATCTGTGCGGCCTGTTCAGTCGCGTTGTTGTTGGCACTGATGACGGTCGAACCCCCGATCAGTCCTGCGGCCTTGGCCGCCTCCGTGCCGGCCTCCCAGCTCTTGACCATCGCCTGCCGGAACGAGTTTCCGGCAAAGGAATTGGAAAAGGCGATTTTTTTCTCTGCTGTTTCGTTGGTCGCGTATGCGGCCGGCGACAGCATTAAAAATGCACACGCGCCTGATAACACCGAACACCAAAACTGCTTCGTAGATACCATCACATCCTCCCTGAATGGCTTAATAAGTAAGTCAACTAATGTCGTGCGACACTGCTGCGTTGCGCAGGTAGCCTCCGCAAGAATCACGCACGACCAGGCGGGCGGGCACCATGATCCGGCTCGGCGGGCTCTCGTCGCCTTCAAGTCTCGCAAGGAGACGCGTTGCCGCAGCCCGCCCGATATTTTCTGCATCTATATGAACAGTGGTCAGCGACGGGCGTGACAGCTCAGCCTCGGTAATATCGTCGAAGCCAACGACAGCGAACTTGGAACCTACCGCGAGCCCCATGTCTTTCGCGGCCTGAAGTGCACCCAGCGCCATGAGGTCGTGATAGCAAATGACTGCTGTAGGCGGAGATTCAAGCGCCATCATCTCGATAAGAAGCAAGGCGCCATTCGCCCGGGTCGGCGCAGCCATCGGCGTGAGCGTCTCCTCCACTTGCAGCTCCGCCTCCTCCATCGCCTGAGCGTACCCAGCCAGGCGCTCCACTCGTGCGGATCTGCCTTCGGTGCCACCTAGAAAGGCGATGCGGCGATGCCCGAGATTCAGAAGATGCCGCGTCATCTCTGCCGCCAACGTCTGATTGTCCGGGCCGACCGCATCGCAAGACAGTCCGGAGAGCCAGCGCGAAATTTGAACTATCGGTGTGCCGGCGCCGAGAATCTGGTTTAACTCCTCCAAATTAGTACCATCGGCCGGGCTTAGCAGGAGGCCGTCGACGCCGTGTTCCAGGAGCCTCTCGATCTGCATCGACTGGCGAATGCCGTCGTCGTTGGAATTGACCAGGAACGTCATGTAACCGCTCCGATAAAGCACCGTCTCAACACCGGCTGCCAACGCGGCAAAATACGGGTTCGCTATATCGGTAATCATCAGACCAATCGTTTTCGACTGGCCCGTCCTGAGCTTGGCTGCAAACCGATTGTATCGGTAACCAGTCTGCTCCATGGCGCGACGGACCTTCTCCCGCGTGGCCGCCGAGATTCGCGAACCCTCCTGCAGGGCAAGGCTAACCGTCGCCGTAGAGACACCTGCCACCCGAGCAACGTCGCTTAAAGCAACGGAGTTTTTAGCGCGTCGTTCGATTTGAGCTTTCATGTTAATCGATATACCCGCGAGTTTATGATTAGTCAATGGATTAACTTAGCTCAATCTGGCGTCGAATGCACAAATTTGCCTAGTTGCCTTCGAACATCAGATTTCCCGTAAACCTGCTCTGTGGTGGATTCTCCGATATCCAGCCGATGGACGTGGAGCCAGCTGCCGTTCGTGTACTTTGTTCAAAAGAATGGTAGGGTCTGGCGCCAAGCGTGACGCCCTCGCGCATCTGAAAGCCGTTATGGGTTCTTTCGGAACGGCGGGTGGCCAGATCATATCTGCCGATCGCAAATGGTACGCTATCTTTCCTGCCGACCAACGGGGGGTGGGCACTGCAAGAAAAACACTGCGTGCTGGCATTGGTCCAATGCTCGCCAGCGAGAAAGCCCGCATCAAACCGCGTGCCGAGATGACTTCAAGGTGGTCAAAACGATTGGCGATCAGGAAGCAGCAAGTGTGTCGGAAAACCCATTGGCGCACGGAAGCCAACCAGTTATGCCTCCTTCGATACCCCCCTTCGGGGTCCACTCACCAGGTGATGCCGATGACTTCGCGTTCGCGTTGATCGCGACTCTCCATCATCCTTCGACAAAGCCGTTGAGCAGGATCGGCCCGCTCTGGTCGGAGGTTTGTCACATCGAACCCGAGTTCGGCGTGCGGCAACGAGAAATCCTTCATAGTCACCGACACGCAGCCTGCTCCGTCAGACGCGGGATCTACTCCGAAGCACGTTCTACTACCGATCAACGACAGAGGCTGGGAACATTGGCGATGCCAAACTGGCTGCGCTTATCGAGGGCATCCAGGACGAATTGCCATGCTATAAATATCGCCGTTCCACACATGCTTAAGGGCCAGCGTTTGTCACCCAACGCGATCGGGTTCCACGCTTAAACAAAGCTCTACAGATCTAGCAACAGATTGACGACCCGCAACTGCGTTTACTTTTTAGCGAGTGAGCTAGGAGCAACCCAGTAAATCAGAATGAAGTGACGCCATTGACATGAGTGAGAACGAAATCCCCAGAATGGTGCTGGGGTGCAAAGTTCAATAGCTAGGCTCAGGACTCGTTAAATCAAAGCCAGAAGATGACGGCTGCTGCGATGCATATGCTAGAGAAGAAGGTATACGCGCAACGGTCGTAACGGGTTGCGATGCGCCGCCAGTCCTTGAGTTTGGCGAAGAGGTTCCCGACCTTGTGGCGCTTCTGGTTGAGCGCCTTGTCATAGGGATATGGCACCTTCCTGCTGCGGCTCGAAGGGATGCAAGGTTCGATGCCCTTTGCCTGCAAGGCTTCCCGGAAGGTCTTGCTGTCATATCCACGGTCAGCAATCAGCGTCGTGGCTGGCGGCAAGGCATTCAGCACGAGACGAGCGCCCCTGTGGTCGCTCATCTGGCCCTCACTGAGCAGCATGATGATCGGGCGTCCCTCACCATCTCAAACACTGTGCAGCTTGGAATTCAGTCCACCTTTGGTTCGCCCGATACGACGGGGAACATCCCCTTTTTGAGCAGGCTCGCTGCCGTGCGGTGTGCTTTCAGGTGTGTGGCGTCGATCATAATGCGCTCGGGCCTGGAACCTTCACCTGCCAGCGCCGCGAAGATGCGGTCGAACACGCCAAGGCGGCTGCAGCGAATGAAGCGGTTATAGAGCGTTTTGTGCGGTCCGTATTCCTTCGGCGCATCCTTCCATTGCAGGCTATGCTTGATGACATAGACAATCCCGCTGACGACACGGCGATCATCGACGCGTGGAACACCATGCGCCAAGGGAAAATGCGGCTCGGTGCGAGCCATCTGACGTTCGCTCAGCAGAAACAAATCACTCATCGCGGTCTCCTTCCAGAAACCGTGAATCACATATCATCCCAAATTAATAGGTCCTGAGCCTAGTGGCCCTGAGGTGCCACTGCCTCCTGCCACCCGCACGCATTACACACTAGTCCCGCTTCTCGCCGATGCGTGCTAGGACGAAATCGTGCTCGACCTCCCAGAAGGCGCCAGGGAACTCGTAATCCCTGGCACGGTGTGGATCATGCGTATGCTTAAACTCTGCAAGCAGGCTTTCCTTCACGCCGAAGACAGCGTCCGAATTGATATAGGGATCGTCCGGATCGAAGATGTGAGTGATCAGGGTCTCGAAGCCATCGGCCTTGATGATGTAATGCAGATGGGCCGGGCGGTTCGGGTGGCGGCCCAGATTTTCTAGCATCTTTCCGACCGGACCATCGTTCGGAATCGGGTAGTGTTTTGGCTTTACGGCCCGGAACCAGTAGCGCCCGTCCGAGTCTGTCCGGAACACGCCGCGCAAATTGAAGTCCGGTTGGATACCCTGCTGCTGTACGTCATAGAAACCCTCGTCGTTCGCCTGCCAAACGTCGAGCACCGCGTCCTTGATCGGTTTTCCCGCCGTATCGAGGATTCGGCCCCCGATCACCATGTCCTCGCCCTTTTGGTCCAGGCAAATATTGGCGCCCATCGGCAATTCTGGCGCGTTAGCCACATGGAACGGCCCCAGCACCGTGCTTTCGGACGCCCCCGAAGGCTTGCGGTTGTTGATCGCGTCAACCAACATGGACACACCGAGCGAATCAGACAGCAGTATGAATTCCTGCCGCCACTCGTTGCACATCTGACCGGTGCGGGTCAGGAACATAACCGCTTTCATCCATTCATCCTGCGTCGGCTCGATCTCCTTGACCGCCTCATGCAGCTTGCGGGTGACCACTTCCATGATGTGCTTGAGCCGCTCGTCCTTGGCATTCTTGTTGCGGCCGGTGACGACATCGATGGAGTTTTCCTCGGTGAAGAAGCCCTGTTCATGCGCGTCCATCACGACCTCACTTTTCAAGAATGGCGGTTAGCACTCGGCGCAGCTCCGCCGCGGAATCGTCTGCGATCGTTTCCCGCCGCCAGGCGACGTGATGGTCTGGGCGCACCAGTAGAACGCCGCTATCGCGGACCTCCCGAATGTTCGCCCAGTCGCCAGTGAAATCCTGCCAACACTGCCGCGGCCCGATGACATGGGCGGCGATTTCGATACCGAACTCCTTGGCCAGACCACGCGCTGCGTCGATCCAGGCCTGCCCGCCAATTCCGGTAAGCACCGTGAATTTTCCATGGCCGGCCAGGTCAAGCGTCGATACCTTTTTGCCTGTCTCGGAGAACACCCAAGCGTGCGGCAGCCGCGCGCCCGGCCAGCTTGTCTGTTGGCAATATAGTTCCGGATCTTTGACGAAGGCGGGCTCCTCCTGCCCGTCGGTGACTGTCGCTCCCGATCGATAGCGCTGGTTCATCTCGACGCCGTGGCAATCAAACTCATATACCTTGTCGGCGATCGCTTTGCGAATGGAGGCGCGCTGCTTTTCAGCGGCTTCGGTGTTGTTGCAGCGCGCGTCCATGTTTTGGTGCATCCTGACAGGATCGATGGAGTCAAGGAGGCCCAACGCCTTGAAGATCGGGCCGAATTCCTCAATCGACTTGTTGGCGCGCGTGACGATCTGCTTGGCGACCGGCGCGCGCTCGGCTTGATAGCTGTCGAGCAGCTTAGGTCCTGCCCAGCCCTTCAAGACATAAGCGAGCTTCCACGCGAGATTGAATGCGTCTTGGATAGAGGTGTTGGAACCCAGGCCGTTCGACGGCGGGTGGCGGTGGGTCGCATCGCCCATGCAAAAAACACGACCGTTCGACATGGTCGTCGCATACATGTTGTTGACGGTCCAAGTCGACACCGACTTTATTGTCATTTCGAGATCCGGATCGCCAACGAGGTCGCGAACCACCTTCTTGGCATGAGCTTCATCCACGGAAGGGGCCGGCTGGTTGATGTCATAGCCCCAGACGATCAGCCATTCGTCCCACGGCCTGACCATTCGCACCAGACCCATGCCGATGCCGCCGACATCGGCGCCCGGCTGCAGCACCCAGTAAAGCACCGACGGGCGATGGGCGACGAGACGCGAAAGGTCGGCCTTGAACAGGATGTTCATCGAACCGGCGACACCCATCTTGCCTTCGAACGTCAGGCCTGCATGTTCCGCAACCTTGGAATTGCCGCCATCGGCGCCGACCACATATTTCGAGCGGACGGTGAACTCCTTGCCCGTCAGACGGTCGAGACAGGTCGTCGTTACGCCGTCCTCATCCTGCACATGTCCCAGATACTCCGTCGACATGCGTGACTGGCTGCCGCGCGAACAGGCTGTTTTGAACAGCAGCGGCTCCATGAAGGTCTGCGGCAGATCGTTCATCTGGGTCGGCGACGACAGCTGATGCTCGGCGCGCGATAGCGGATGTGTGCCCCAGCTCTTCATCCGGCCGATCTCCTCGCCGGTGAGCGAGGTGCAGAAGACGTTCTCGCCCATCAGGTTCTGCTCAGCGGCGAACATATAGGCCTCGTCCTCCACATCGCGGCCGAGATCGCGCAGGATTTCCATGGTGCGCTGGTTGGTGATGTGGGCGCGCGGTGTGCTGGCTAGCCAGCGGTAGCGGTTGATCACAAGGTTCTCGACCCCGTAGGACGATAGCAGGGCTGCGGTGGCGGAGCCGGCCGGGCCGGTGCCAATTATAAGTACGTCGGTGGTAATTTCAGCCATGAGACCCTCCCCTATGCGTGAGATTGAGCGGCCCGCCCTTCAGAACGCGGCGGACCGGAAAGAGTTGGATGCCGGTGCGGTCGGAGAACAATCCCCAGAGGCCGCGCGGTGCAAAAAGCATGACGGCGATGCCGAAAAGACCCAGCATCAGCAGATACCAGGAGCCGTAGTCGGCCAGAAGATTCTGCAAGAGAAAGAAGATGATGACACCGAGTATCGGACCTTCGATCGTGCCGATGCCGCCGATCACGACGATGAAGATCACATAGGCCGTCCAGTCTGTGACCGAGAAGGCAGCGTCCGGCGAGATGCGCGCCTTCTGCACATAGATCAGCGCCCCAGCAACGCCGGTGATGAAGGCGGTGGCGAGATAGACAACCGTTTTCATGCGCCGCGCATCGACACCGACGGCGCGGGCCGCCTGCTCATTGTCGCGCACAGCGGCAAGCCCGAGGCCCTGCTTGCTGCGCAGCAATCCGTAGATGAAGCCGATAGTGGCGACGACGAGGAGCAGCGCCAGCCAGTAGGTCAGCGCGTCGCCCGCCTGCGATGCCTTCATGCCGAAGAGATCGCGCATCAAACCGACGCCCATCATGTCGCGGGTGGCGTCGCGCGGCAGCGACGTGCCTGTACCGCCGCCGAGCGCCTTCCACTGCGCCAGCAGCAACCTCACTACTTCGGCCACCACCCAGGTGCCGATGGCGAAATAGGGGCCGTAGAGCCGGAAGGTGAAGAAAGCGGTTGGAATTGCTAACACCATCGCGAACAGCCCGCCAATCAGGATGGCCACCGCCGGATCGACACCGAACAGGATGACCGCACCGAACATCGTATAGGCGCCGAAGCCGACGAAAGCCTGCTGGCCGACCGAGATAAGCCCGGCATAACCGGCAAGCAGGTTCCAGTTCTGCGCCAGCACCAGCATGGTGAGGATGAAGAAAAGGTTCTGGATGACGCCGCGCGAGACGATGAAAGGTGCGGCAAACGCGAACAGCAACAGGGCGATGACCGCGATTGCCGTCAGCGTCGACGCCCTGGTGCGCGTCTCGACTGTGAAGGAGGGAATGGTCATGGTCATCGATGCACCTCAATCGACCGCACGCGGAAAAAGGCCGCGCGGCTTGAACACGAGAACGGCAAGGAACGCCAGATGGCCGGCAAGGATCTGCCACTCCGGATTGATCGCGGCGCCCACCGTCTGTGCCACGCCGAGAATGATGCCCCCGGCAAGCGTGCCCCAGAGCGAACCGAGACCGCCGATGATCACCGCTTCGAAGGCATAGATCAGCCGCGAGGGACCAGATGTCGGATCGAAATTGGCGCGCGTCCCGAGATAAAGTGCCGCGATCGTCACCACGACCATGGCAAGCCCGGTCGCCATCGCAAAGAGGCGCTGCGGCCGGATGCCCATCAGCCCGGCGGTAACCGGGTCGTCGGACGTTGCCCGGAAGGCGCGGCCAACGGAGGTGCGGTAGATCAGTTGGTTGAGACAGACGATGACGGCACCGGCCGAAATGAAGGTCATCAGCGGCATGATGCCGGCGGTAACGGGGCCGAGATTGACCGACGCGCTCTCGAGGCTGCCGGCAAAGACCCGGCGGCTATCGGCGGAGAAGCTTTCGAGCAAACCATTCTGGATGGCGATCGACAGGCCGAAGGTGACGAGCAGCGGCGGCAGGATATCCTTGCCGAGCGTGCGGTTGAACAGGAAATATTGCAGGGCCCAGCCGATGGCGAACATCAGCGGCATGGCGAACAGGGCGGCTATGAACGGGTTGAGCCCGAGTGTCGTCACCAGCACCAGAATCAGGAAAGCGGCAAACACGATCAGGTCGCCGTGGGCGAGATTGACCAGCCGCATGATGCCGAAAACGAGACTCAAACCCGCCGCAAACAGAGCATAAAGCCCGCCGAGCAGCGCGCCCTGAAGAATGGTATCAAGCCAGTTCATCATGGTCCATCCCGAAATAGGCCTTGTGGATATCGTCGCGGCTGAGATCGGCGGCGCGGCCGAAGAGCGTCACCTGCCCCTCCATCATGCAATAGACGCGGTCGGCCACCTTCAGCGCCTGGGCGATGTCCTGCTCGACGATGACGATTGAAGCGCCGGTTTCGCGGATGCGCGGAAAGGCGGCGTAGATATCGCGGACCACGACCGGCGCTAGGCCAAGGCTGATCTCGTCGCAAAGCAAGACTTCCGGGTTCGACATCAGCGCGCGGCCAATCGCCACCATCTGCTGTTGCCCACCGGACAGCGCCGTGGCGGGATTTTTGCGGCGTTCCTTCAGGATCGGGAAAAGCGCGAAAACGCTGTCGAGCGTCCACGGACCATCGACCTTGCGGCCATACTTGCCGATCAGCAGGTTTTCCTCGACGCTCAGCGACGGAAAGAGTTTTCGGCCTTCCGGCACCATGGCGATACCGCGCGCAAGGATATCCGGGGCCGGTAGAGCACCGATCGGTTCGTCGCGATAAAGGATCGACGCCGGTACGTTAGCAATCACACCAGAGATCGACCGCATCAGCGTTGTCTTGCCCGCCCCGTTGGCGCCGATGATGGCGATGGTTTCGCCAGCACCGACCGCGATATCGACGCCAAACAGCGCTTGGAAATCGCCGTAGGCAGCAGTCAGACCTCTGGTTTCGATGAGCGCCATCAGATTTCGATCCCCAAGTAGATTTCGCGGACATCGCGTGATGCCATGATCTCGTCCGGCTTGCCGATGCCGATGACCTTGCCGAAATGCAGCACCAGCAGTCGCTGGACAACCGAATTCAGTGCATGCAGCACATGCTCGATCCAGATGACGGCAACACCGCGCGCATGAATGGCGCGGATGGTGGCAACCAGCGCCCGGCATTCGCCTTCGGTCAGCCCGCCGGCAATTTCATCGAGCAGCAGCAACTTCGGCTCCGTCGCCAGCGCGCGGGCGAGCTCCAGCCGCTTGCGCTGCAAGAGTGACAGGCTGCCGGCCAGCCCATTCGCCTTGTCGATTAGCGCTGTATCCACGAGAATTTCGGCGCAGCGGTCAGACACTTCAGCCTCGCTCTGCCGCGATCCGAAGGCGCCGGCGACAAGCAGGTTTTCGAACACCGTCAGCTTCTCGAACGGCTGCGGAATCTGGAAGGTTCGCCCCATCCCCGACAGGCAGCGCGTCATCGGCGGCGTGCGCGTCACATTGCTGCCCAGAAAGCGGATGCTGCCGCTATCAGCCGCTATATTGCCAGTGATCAGATTGAACAACGTCGACTTGCCGGCGCCGTTCGGTCCGATGATGCCCAGCGCCTCCCCTTCGCCAACGGAAAAGGAAATCTGATCGGCGACCGTCAGTGCGCCGAATTTCTTCGAGATACCGTCAAGTTCGAGAATAGGCATGGGTTTCCGTTCCAACGAGTGTTCTGCATTGCCCCCCTCTCCCAGGCAGGCGGTGAGAGGGGGTCGATTGCGGTGCCGCATATCCCTTCTCCGCGTTCGCGAGGAGAAGGTGGCCACAGGCCGGATGAGGGGTCTCGCTACTTACCCGATCGCTTCCATCTTGCCGCCGACCGGAATGTTCGGAGCCGTTTTGTTTTCGGTGATGACGAGATCGTAGCCGCCGCCGTCCTTCAGCCGCCATTGGCCGCCGACCAGCGGCGTCTTGGCGACGTTCTTGGCGGCAAACGCCGGCAGGCCCGTGCCGTCCCAGGCGATCGGACCGACCAGCGTATCGAGCTTGGTGGCAGCGATCGCCTGCGCAACGGCATCGCCGTCCGTTGGGTCTTCAGCCCGCTTCATCACATCCACCGCCAGTTCGAACAGCGCATGGGCAAAGCCGATCGGCTGCGTCCAGGGCCGGTTGGTCGCCTTCGTGAAGGCGGCGGCCACCTGTGCGGCGCTTTCCCCTGTCAGAGATGATTTGAACGGATGGCTCGGCGTCCACCAGACCTCCGACGAGAGGTTGTGCCCAGCATTGCCCAATCCCTCCACTGTCTGCGGGAAGAGCAGCGCCTTGCCGATCGAGGCGATCTTCGGGGCAAAACCCTGCTGCTTGGCCTGATTCCAGAAGGTGGTGAAATCCGGCGGGATGACGACCCCGGTGATGATTTCGCACCGGCCGGACTTGAACGCGTTGATCTGCGCCGAAAAATCGTCGGTCATGTTCTGGTAGCGGCCGGGATCCATCAAGCCGTAACCCATCTTTTCCAAGACCGGCGGGAAACCGACAACCTTGTCGCCCCAGGCATTGCCGTCGCCATCGTTGGGGAACAGCCCGCCGACCTTTTTATTGGTCTGGATCTGCGCCCACATATTTGTGAAGACGGAGATGATGTCCTCCAGCCCCCAGAAGAAATGATAAGCGTAGTTGAACGGCTTCCAGGAGGCCGGATCGCCGGGATTGCCCTGCTGGCCAATGAACCACGGCTGCCAAGGAGCGACCGTCGAAATGCACGGCGTTTCCTCCGCCTCGCAGGTGGTCGCCACCGGGTTGGTGGTCTCCGGCGTCGAGGCGACCAGAATGAGGTTTACATCGTCATCGACGATCAGTTCCTTGGCGACTTCCGCAGCCCGGTTCGGATTGGATTGGCTATCCTTGACGACGACCTCGTAGTTCAGGCCCATCGACTTTGTGGTTGCCAGGAAGCTGTCGATGACGAACTTGTCGGCCTCGCCGAACGCCGCCAGCGGCCCCGTCTGCGGGCTGACATAGCCGAGCTTGACGGCAACATCCTGGGCGATCGCAGGGGTCGCAAACCCGGATGTCGCGGCGAGGGCTCCGGTGGCGGCCGTCGTCTTCAGAAATTCGCGTCTTGTAAACATGTTTCCTCCTCCCATTGGTCTCTCCTCCCAGAGAGTGTGGTTGTCTGTGGCTCGCTATGCCGGCCGTTTGCCCTCCCAGGCATCCTGCAGCAGGGCACGAATGGACTGCCGGTCGATCGGCCTTGGATTCCAGTACGGATTTTCGGTGGCGATATCGGCGGCGCGGTCGAGATCGGCTTCGACGAGGCCCAGATCCTTCAGCGCAATCGGCGCGCCAATCCGCTTGGCAAAATCCCAGAGCCCGCCACCAACGGAACCACCGAAAATCTCGGCGACCGGTGCCAGAAGCTCCGGTACGGCACTGGCGTTGTAGGCCGCGGTATGCGGCAGCATGATCGCATGTGTATCGGCATGCGGCGTATCGAAAGTACCGCCCAGCGTGTGGCAGATCTTGTGGTGCAGGGCCATGCCGACGGTGCCGAGCACGGTGCCGCAGAGCCAGGCACCATAGAGCGCATCGGCGCGGAGATCAGCAGCCCTTGGCGTCGCGATGATCCCCGGCAGGCTGGTGCTGAAAGCCCGCAGCCCCTCGACTGCCATCAGCGTCGAAATCGGGTTGCGGTCCTGTGCGTAGAGCGCCTCGACCGCATGGGCCATGGCATTCAGGCTCGAGGTGACGCTCATGCCGACAGGCAGGCCGAGCGTCAACGACGCGTCATAGATCACCACTTCCGGCAGGATGCTTGCGTGCCGCACGGTGGTCTTGAGCCCGCTCTCCGTCTGCCCGAGGATCGGCGTCACTTCAGATCCGGCATAGGTCGTCGGAATGACGATCTGCGGCAGGTCCGTGCGAAGGGCGATTGCCTTGCCTAGCCCGGTGGTCGAGCCACCACCGAGCGAGACGACGCAATCCGCTTTCGTCTGGCGAACCACGTCCATAGCCTTTTCCGTGACATCGACCGGCGTATGCATGACGGCCCCGGCAAAGACGCCGACAGCCAGAGACCCCAGCCTTTCGGCCAACGCTTCCGCATCCGGCTCCTGCTGCGGCGTCGAGAGCACCAGCGCCCGGCTGCAGCCGAGCTTCTCCACCCATTCGCCGGCGGTGACACTCCTGCCCGTACCGAAGACAATATGGGCGGGGCTGCTGCTATAGGTGAAGTCGCGGCTCATGTGTCGGCTCCCTGTTTTGCCCGCACCATGACGAAGGTGAGGTCTAGCTGCCAAACCGGCGCACTGCTGCCCTTCCGCTCGAAGGTGCGCACCAGTTCCGGCTTGACGCCGAAGATCGCGTCCTCGGCCAGATGCGGATCGCTGCCGTCATAGATATGCGTGGTGATCGTCTCGAAGCCCGGCGCCTTTATCATGAAGTGAAGATGGGCGGGGCGGCGCAGCGGATAGCCCGCCTGCCGAAGCAGTTTGCCGACCGGACCGTCATCAGGCACGCCGTATCCGCAGGGCTTGATGGTGCGATAGTGGAACCGGCCATCCGCATCGGTGCGGAAGAGGCCGCGCAGATTGAATTCCGGCTGAAGGTCCGGCTGCTGGTTCTCGTAGACTCCTTGCGCATTGGCCTGCCAGGTGATGATCTCCGCATTTGCGACCGGACCGCCATCGAGGTCCTGCACGCGGCCTGCAACCTCCAGCCCCTCACCGATGCCATCGAGCGAGATATTGCTGCCGAGCGCCAGCTGCTGCACATCGGCGCGGAAGAACGGCCCACGCACGGTGTTGGGCGTTGCAGTCTTCGGACGGCGCGAATTGATTTCCTCGACCAGCGCCGATGCGCCGAGCAGATCCGACAGAAGCACCCATTCCTGACGCCGCTCGTCGCTGGCATGGCCAACATCCGTCAGGAACTCGATCACTTTGCGCCAATCCGCCTGGGTCGGCCGCAACTCGCGGATGGCCCCGTGGAGATGCATCACCACCGCGGCCAAGATGTGCGGCAGGGCATCGTCTTTCGATTGCGGAAGTCGTTGCGCGAATATGTCAGACGAGGTGGCCTCGCTGAAATTCAGCGCCCTTGGACCCGGCGTCATGCGTCTCCTCCAGGGCATTGGCTGGTAGAAACTAAATTAGCGCAAGATCACGACGCGATGATGATTTTGTTTCGAATTAATATATCATATCGTTATGAAGATAGATGAACGCCACCTTGTCCAGCTTGCTGCCGTGGTCAAAACCGGAGGCGTCACCGAGGGTGCTGCCCTGCTCGGCCTGTCGCAGCCGGCCGTTTCGCGCACGCTGACGATGCTCGAAACCCGCATCGGCGAGCCTCTCTTCATCAAGGGTCGCCGGCCGCTGCAGCCGACGCCGCTTGGCCGGGCACTGGCCGATCACGGCCAGACAATGCTGTCGGCATCGCGCAAGGCATCTGACGTCGTCGAGAGCTTTCGCGTCGGCAAGACTGGCGTCGTGCGTGTCGGCGGCA
This sequence comes from Ensifer sp. YR511, assembly GCF_900103045.1. NCBI lineage: Bacteria > Pseudomonadati > Pseudomonadota > Alphaproteobacteria > Hyphomicrobiales > Rhizobiaceae > Ensifer > Ensifer sp. YR511. Next base: position 7,640 of record NZ_FNGR01000052.1, on the reverse strand, counting down.
CGCCCTTCTTCATGGATGCGTTGATCGCCGGCATGATTGCCGAGTTCCAGAACCTGCATCCCGATGTGCGCATCGATCAGACCTACGGCTACTTCCCGGACCTGCGCGCTGCGCTCAACGCCGACCAGATCGATCTCGCCATCTGCCCGATCGATATTCTAGACGAGGGCTCCGGCCTCGAATTTCAGCAAATCCTCCCAGGGCGTAATGTCGTTGCATGCCGCCTCACCCATCCCCTGCTTTTGAGAAGGAGGGTGCAACCATCAAACCTGCTCGAGTATCCTTGGGTCGCTCCGCCGCCAGGTAGCCCTCTGCTGACGGACTTGCGCAATATGCTGCTGTCGTTTGGCGCCACCGAGCTCAAAATCCGATACTCCGGTGGGTCGTTGATGAGCGTCGTGAACTTCTTGAAAGGTGCCGACGCGCTGACCATAATGCCTCACAGCGTTGTCTTTGCGCTGCGCAACGACAGATCGATTACGGCCCTTCCCATGACGATCTCTCACCCCGAACGAACCCTTGGGCTTCTGAACCGTGCCAATGCAGCTCGTGTGCCTGCCGTCGATCAATTCGCCCAGCATATCCGTGCGGGATTCGGCAATCTTAAACATCTCATCAAACGCCACGAACAGGCAGTAGTCTGGGGATATTGACAATCCTTTTGATTCGAACCTCCAGCTTCCAGCATTTCTCGTCACGTGCACTTACCTCCCTTAAATACGCTGCAACATTTCAAGTCATCCAAAGTCAAATTCTCGTGTGCAAAATTCGGGATGCACCTCAAGGTCAACCGTCTCGTTGACCGCAATCTTGACCCATACCTAGCTCTTGAAGAGATACGAACCTTTGTTACCACGCCGTAAACTGAAATTAGTTCCGCTTACCCGCGCTTCTCATTCCGACGCCTTGAATAGATTCCAATAGCGACTAAGTCGTCATCCAGGGTTCTCAACGGCTGATTTGGCTGCTACGTTCCCCATTTGTTTCGAGAACGTCAGTCGGGCGAATATGTGGTTTCGACACTCAACAGGAACACAGCGCTGCGCCGGGAAGTTCGTTGTTTTACTGAAAGGGGCAGGTCTCGTGCGTCCACCCTTGAAGGTCACGTCGCCATATCCTCTGCTTGACGACTATCAGAGCGCTTGCTGCCGCTCTGGCAGAAGACCGCTACCGCGATCCGTGCGTGGATCGCCGTGAGGCCCAAAGATTGCCATGGCGCTCTTCCTGAACAACGCTGGCCGGATGATGACGCGCTCCGGATTCGGAAAAGCTGACCTTGCCCCGTTGAAATAATCCATTTTGAAGTAAGCTCTGGCCCATTGAGAGGACCAGGGAATGAAGCGCAACCGTTTCACAGACGAACAGATCATCGGCATTCTGAAGGAGCACGAGGCTGGTACGCCGGTCTCGGAGCTTTGCCGCAAGCACGGCGTCAGCGATGCCAGCATCTATAAATGGAAGGCCAAATTCGGCGGCATGGACGTATCCGAAGCCAAGCGGCTGAAGACGCTGGAAGACGAGAACACGAAGCTGAAACGGCTCCTGGCAGATGCGATGCTCGACAATGCGGCTTTGAAAGACTTGTTGGGAAAGAAGTGGTGACGCCCGCAGCAAGGCGGAAAGCTGTCGCTCATCTGATGGATCACCACCAGATGAGCGAACGGCGGGCGTGTAAAGCCATCGGCTTTTGCCGGATGACAATCCGTTACGAAACCATGCGCAGCGATGACCATGACCTTCGCGAGCGGATGAAGGCGCTGGCGCATGAACGCCGCCGCTTTGGATATCGACGCCTTCATGTTCTGCTCAGGCGCGAGGGTCACCTTGTGAACCACAAGCGGTTCTTCCGGCTCTATCGGGAAGAGAAGCTGACAGTGCGCAAGCGCGGTGGCCGCAAGCGAGCGATTGGCACACGCGCACCGATGCTGATCCCGCTTGCCGCCAATGATCGCTGGTCCCTCGACTTTGTCTCGGATCAACTCACCGATGGACGCAGGTTCCGGGTTCTGACGGTCGTTGACGATTGCACCAGGGAGTGCCTGGCACTCGTCGCCGATACATCGCTTTCAGGCCTGCGTGTTGCTCGTGAGCTCGATCGGATCATGGAGGAACGTGGCAAGCCGAAGATGATCGTCAGCGACAACGTCCTATATTCGGAATGAAACGCTGTTTTGGCAGCAGGTCGTTGCCGCGTCGGCTTTTACCGATGCGTTCGAATTATGCTGTAGGCCACGCCGGCCGTCAACGAACGGTCTCTCCCATAACAAACACAGAGTACGCAGGATCGCGGCTCTCACCGTCCTTAAGACGAGATCCTTTTGCCGTCGAGCGGAAGGCCTAAACATTATCTACGAGGTCGCTGAGAGTTTCAGCACCTCCACGGCCCTGTCAGAGAAGGGTCCTTCCGCTGTGGATCGTCCCTTCAAAGAAGGGGCGATATGGTTCGCCGCTTTTGACAACCGCATGCACGGTGCGGGCCATCTTGGCGGCGATTGCTGTAGACGCCTTACGGCGTAAATTGGTGTTATGACGGTCCTTGGTGATGTATCGCTCGAATTTGTCGCGGAAGCTGTTGGCGCGCTGCAAAATGGCGACCTGGGCAGCCATCCATAAAGTCCGCCTCAGCCGTGCATTGCCGTATTTGGACAGCTTCGTCTGACCTCGAAACATTCCTGATTGGATTGTGGCGAGGTCCATACCGCAGAACTTCAGGAACTGGCGGTGGTGCTGAAAGCGCCGCAGGTCTCCTGCTTCCGCTAGAATGGTCAAAGCGTTGATAGGGCCGATGCCGGGTATCGTGCATAAAAGCTGGTAATCTGGATTATGCTCTAACATCTCGACAGCACGCGCTTCAATTTGATTGCGTTGGGCGATAAGACTTCTGCCTTCAGCCAGGACCATACGGAACATGCCTATAGCGTCCGAGTCCGGTGCAACCGGAAGGCCAATCGAGCGGGTGGCCGTGGCGTAAATATCTGCCAATAAACGCGCTTTCCCAACCTTGCGTCCGACCACGTCCCAAGCAGCTTCGACGAACGCCTCCTTGTTCATCGCCGCGATGAAGTGCGGGGACGGGAACAGTTCAAGGAAGGCGAAGAACCAGTCGCTCCGTGAGCTGCGGTGAAAGCGATCCGCCTCAGGGAAGTATAACGGCAGATAATGCGTCAGGATCCGATGCCACAGTTCGGTCTTAGATCTCGAGATCATGTCGTGGGTCTTGGACAGTTCCTGAATGTCATTGGTGCCGTGCATCAAGGGGTCGTGATAGAACTGCTCAGCGCCAATAGTCATCATATGCAGGATAACCTGGGCATCCTTCGGATCATTTTTGTCCCAGGAATTATGCAATGCCTCTCTGGTCCGAGCCAGCGCGATTGACGAGATCAGTTTTATCTCGAAGCCGGCTGAGCCGAGCCGATATGCCAAGGCGCGATGATAGTTTCCTGTTGCCTCAAAGGCGATGCGGACAGGGCGCTGATAGCTGCGCAACAGACTGATCAGGCGATCGAACTCATCGAGGTTGTTCAGCACACTCACCCGACGGCGTCGCTTCTTATCCGGTGCGTCGATCAGCACCTCGTGACGGACCTTGGAAATATCAATAGCTGCCAGAACGGGGGCAGATGCGGTAATATCGCACTCGGTCATAGCCGGTCTCCTTTGCAGTGTAAGCGACAAGCTGGGACCGTTCAGGCCGTGTAGTTCCACGGCATGAGAGCATCGATCTCGCTGCTGGGCCAACCATTCGCAAGGCGCTCAAGGGTCTGGGTAAGCCAGGCTTGCGGATCGACGGCATTCATCTTTGCGGTTTGCAGGAGCGTCGCGATGGTCGCCCAGGTCTTGCCGCCACCGTCGCTTCCGGCGAATAGGCTATTCTTCCTTGTGATCGCCTGAGGTCTGATCGCCCGCTCGACGATGTTGGAGTCGATCTCGATGCGGCCGTCAGACAGGAAGCGCTCGAAGATGTCGCGACGCGTGATGGCATAACGGAGCGCCTCCGCGAGCTTGGATTTACCGGAGACCCGCGGCAGGGTCGCCTGCCAGAGAGTGAAGAGGTCTTTGACGATCGCTATCGAGCTTTCCTGACGCGCGGCGACACGGGCCTCAGGGCTTTGGCCGCGGACGGTCTCCTCAATTTCCCAGAGCTTTGCCATACGCTCGACAGTTTCCGTAGCAACCTTCGAGCTCTTTGCGACGTGCAACTCGTAGAATTTCCGCCGGCTATGCGACCAGCAGCCGGCCAAGATCACGCCGTCATTGCCGCCATCCTTGCGGACGAGCTTATTGTAAGCACCGTACCCATCGACCTGCAGGATCCCACGATAGCCCTTCAGATGTCGTGCAACGGACTCGGTCGCGCGACTGTCCTCGAAGCGATAGGCCACCATCGGCGGGCCACTGCCCCCGAAGGGACGGTCATCCCGTGCATATGCCCATAGCCACGCCGTCTTTGCTGATCCGGAACCAGGCGCAAGGGTTGGCAAGGTCGTTTCATCGGCAAAGATCCGTTCGGCCTTCTTGATCTCGTTCAGGATGTAGTCCGCGAGGATGTCGAGCTCGAATCCCAGCTTGCCCATCCATTGGGCCATCAGCTTGCGGTCAAGCTCGACCTTGTCACGGGCGTAGATGGCTTCCTGGCGATAGAGCGGCAGCCCATCGGCATATTTGGAAACTGCGATCTGGGCCAGAAGCGCTTCTGTTGGAATGCCGCCTTCGATGATGTGTGCCGGAGCCGCGGCTTGGACGACACCGTCTTCGTTCCTAAAAGCGTACTTGGGACGACGCGTGACGATCACCCGGAACTTCGCTGCGACGACGTCCAGCCGTTCGGAGACGTCTTCTCCGATCAGGATTTTCTGCTTGCCCGCGTGTTCCGGCAACTCTTCCGGCTCAATCACGATCTCGACCCGCTCAAGATGCGGCGCGAAGCCCTTGCGTGGCCGCGGTGCACGTTTGCCATCCGTATTCCCGCGGCCTTTCGCGACCTGAGCCTTAATCGCGGCAATGCCGGTCTCGATCTCCTCGAAGACAAAGGCATGCTGCTCGTCATCGACCGTGGATGTTGCAAGCTTTTCCGAACGCCGTCCAAAGCGGGCTCGATCGTATGCTTTCAGGATCTGCGTCAGCCGCTCGATGCGCTCATCAGCGTCAGCGTTACGGGCCTGGAGGTCATCGATCTGCTTTTCCAAAGCCTCGACGCGGGCTGCCTTTTCGGCCATGGCAAGAACCATGGCTTTTAGTGCCTCAACATCATCCGGAAGCTCAAGATCGGGTGGCGTCATGGGTCTGATCAGAGCATATTTTGCTGTGATCCGCCCGCGGTTTCAGGGTCCTGATTCACTTCGCCGCAGTGGTTTTACCCAACAATCTCGGGAGGCTTGACGGGCGTGGAGCGAACCCGTTTCCAGTCCATTCCGTCGACTAGAGCCAGGAGCTGGGCATGGTTCAGCTGGACCCGGCTGTGGCCGATGCGTGGCCAGCAGAACTGCGCTTTCTCTAACCGCTTGGCATAAAGGCAAACACCCGATCCATCCCACCAAATAATCTTGATCCGGTCCGCCCGTTTGGCCCGGAAGACATAGAGCGCACCATTGAACGGGTCACTGCCGGCATCACGCACCAGCGACAGCAGTCCGTCCGGCCCTTTGCGGAAGTCGATGGGATGGCTCGCAAGAAAGACTTTCACGCTCGACGGGATCATGCCGATCGTACCGCCCGGATAACGCGCCGCAGGTGCGCCTCGTCGATATCCGCGCCCGCCCGGACAACGATGTCGCCGATGACAAGCTCGATCACCGCTCTCGCACCAACCGGTCCAGCTTCTACCTGAACAGCCGGATCCGCCGAGAAGGATCGTTGTCCGGCACGAGCATCACGGCGCCAGCCAAATAATTGCGACGGATGTATTCCAATGCGATGCGCAATCGCCGAAACGCTTGCGCCGGGCTCCATTGCCTCAGCCACGGCCCGCTCCTTGAATTCATCGGACCACCGCCGCCGAAACTGCCGCGGCGCACCCTCAAGCCGTTCCGGAACGGCTTCGATCATATGGAAGTTTCTAGTTCCAGAGCTAGGCGCAGACATAGAAGCTCACAGTTTGTGAATCGTCTGTCCGCAATACAGGCGCCCGCGCTACCTACGCCAGATGGGGTCAGCTTGCCGCTCTGATGTCCGCTGTCAACGTTGCAGACGTGTCGAGTCGCTCGTTCCGTAGGAACGCTCGCGGTGGATAGCTTGCGCATTGGTGGAGGCGGAACTGAAAGACGTCGGTGATCAAGCTCTGATACGCGGATTGGCTACCGCATTCCCGATTTTGCGTCTGGGGCTGTTCCTGTCTTACTGCGGGCGTCGGACATGCCGGCCACAAAGCGGTTAACGGACATTCCCCTGCCGTTGTCCCGCCTCCGCCAATGCGCGAGTCGTGTGGTCTGCTGTTACGGAGCGGTCTGTTACGGAGTGGTCTGTCGCGCCTCCCTTGCAATTGCCCACATGAAGCCGGCGAGTTCCCGTGCGACCGCGGTGCACACGACCGTCGACTTTTTCCCGCGGGCACTCAGCGTTCGATACCGGGCTGTCAGGCGGGTCTGCGCTTTCCAGGCGATCTCGCGAACCGACGATGATGCCTCTTGCAAGCGATACAGCTTCCTCTTGCCGATCCGAGGCGGATACCGATAGGTCCAGGCGCATTCAACCAGCAAGGTCCGGACTCGGCTATTGCCTGCCTTGGTGATGCCGATCCTCTTTGTTGTCTCTCCAGTCGATCGTTCGCCGGGGACAAGGCCCAGATACCCCATCAATTGGCGGGGGCTCTCAAAGCGGCCGGCATCTCCCACTTCTGTTGCAAACGTCACCGCGGCGATCAAGTCCACGCCACGCAAGGCCCGCAGAGCGCTGACGACCGGAGCAAGTGACCAGCGGGGCACAAATTCGGCGATGACCGTTTCGAGCCGCTGCACGCGTTCCTGGGCGATCCGCACCGCTTCGACCATCTCCTGCAGCGCAATCTGATGGGCAGGATGGCCGAAGTGCTGTTCTTGCAGCCACCGAAGGTAGCGCATCGTCCAGCCCCTCTTGCCGGGATAGATACGGCCGTGCTTGAGCATGAAGGCGTTGACCTGCTGGCGATGGGTGCGCAGCGTCTGGACGGCACTCGTGCGAGCCCGGACAAGGTCGCGCATGGCCTCATGACCTTCATCGGGGACCCAGACCGCCGTGAGCTCGCCGGCACGCAATAGCCGGGCGAGCGAAATGGCATCGCGGCGGTTCGTCTTTACCCGGTCGCCCGGTTTCCTCGGAATCAAAGATGGGGCCACAACGATGCATTCGTGGCCGAGTGAGCGGATCAGCCGGTAGAGCCCGTAGCCAGTGGGGCCCGCCTCGTAACAGAAATTCACGTGTTCAAACTTCGCCGCGATCCGCTTGATCACGCGACGAATCCCCGCGTCAGACGCCTCGACTTCGCCCCAATACCGCACCTCGCCGTTCCGACCAGATTCGGCCACGGCAAACGCGTTCTTTAGCTTTGCAACATCGATTCCAACAAAAGCTTCTCTATAATCAGCCACGGCTCGTCCTCCTGTTATGAGGATCGGCCCGGCCTGTCCGAGCAACCCTCGGAAGAACAGTCTAGGGCGAGCCGC
>NZ_FNGR01000044.1:0-47460 GCF_900103045.1 Ensifer sp. YR511 | reverse complement strand
TTGACCAAGTGGACCGGAAGGAACGTTGCCGACACATCGAAGTGGCTAAGCGTTTTCCGCCATAAACGGATCTGCGCAGGATAAATGTCATGGCGACGAGCGACATCACCAATGCGAACGCTCGGTTGATCGGCTTCAGCCAATATCGCCATATGTGGAACGGCCCGCTTGGCAAGATATTTCCTCATGCATTTCCCCAATGAGGACGGTGCGGTCATATGTCCGGCCTGTTTGCTGGCCTTTCAGCCATGGCCACGATGAGATCCGCGGAGCAAATCGCCTAATCAGCTTCTCGCGCTGTAACGCGCTTGCGATATTGCGGTCTGATTTGCTTCGGGATGTCGTCCCGTTGGGTCATCACAATTGGCACCTTGCCTGCCTCTCCGACTGGTCGGCCGGAAAGTTCGTATGTCTAAGCCCGGACGATCATCTTCGCTCCCCGATAGCTATCGCCTCGAACGAGAAGAGCCCAGATAATGCGCGCGATCTTGTTTGCGAGTGCTACAGCGATAACCTTGAACGGGCGGCGCAACATCATGGCCGCAATCCATGGTGATGACTGGTGGCCACGACGAGCGAGCTTGAGGACCGACGTTGCTCCAGCGACAAGCAGCGTTCGCAGTTGCTGGTTTCCGCGCTTTGAGATCGAACCGATCCGCTCTTTTCCTCCGCTGGAATGCGCACGTGGCGTCAACCCAATCCAGGCAGCAAAATCGCGACCGGTCCGGAATCCGGCAGGATCCGGTACGACGGCCCGAACGGTCGCTGCGATGATCGGCCCCACGCCGGGAATCGCTGTCAGGCGCCGAGCGCTGTCGTCGTTTCTCACCGCCTCAAGGACTTTTCGATCGAGCCTTTCAATGCGTGCCGTCACGGTCTCGATTTGCTCGACGAGCTCTTCCAAAGCCATACGAGCTGCACCCGGCAATCTCAGGTCACTGTCGTCGCGCACTATGGCGGCAAGGCTGATGATTCCGACCAGACCGGTCGCCCTGACAATGCCTAGTTCGGCAAGATGGGCTCTCAAGGCATTGATCGCTTGAGTGCGCTGACGGATGAGCAGATCTCGTGTTTTGAGCACCATTCCGGCAGCCTGCTCCTCCTGCGTTTTTGCCGGCACGTAGCGCATGGTCGGCCGGGTGACTGCCTCGCAAATGGCTTCGGCGTCTGCAGCGTCAGTTTTGTTGCGTTTGACGTAGGCCTTCACGTATGCGGGTGGCATCATCCGAACCGTATGCCCCAGGGCTTGAATTTCCCGAGCCCAATAATGCGCGCTGCCGCAGGCTTCGATCCCTACGAGGCAAGGCTGCAACGCGCGAAAGAAGTCCAGCACCTGCGATCGACGCAGTGCGCGACGTACGATCACGTCTCCTTCTTCGGCTATGCCATGAACCTGAAAAACGGTTTTGGCCAGATCGAGCCCGACCGTGGTAATCTTCTTCATGGAGGGGTCCTTCTTCTTTGTGGCGTTTCAACACGACCACGTTAGGCACTTGATGCCGTTTGAGAAGGGCCGTTCCACCTCATCAGCTTCGCTTCCTTCGACCACCGCCGCCTACGCTCAACGCCGGAAATGATCTCCATGCGAGCCATGCCAACCTCTCAGATCTGATATTAGTGTCAGCACTAATGCTGGTTCTAATGCCAGAACATCGCCTAACTGGCTCGTTCAGCAAAATCCGCTCACCGGACGCTCACGACCAAATCACCAGTCGGGCAACAGAATCAGAAATCGACCAACAATGGAATCCTCAGTCCGATTCCGCGTTCAGCGGACGTGCTCTAGCTGCTCAGGCTCGATTTTAGCGCTATAGGCCTGCAATTGAGAAGAGATCTCGATCTAATGAACATTCAATTGCAGCATCGCTCCCTTAGCGACGCGAAATACTCCGGCCTGTTCCAGCAACCCAAGAGTCTTCCTATAAGAATTTACGCCAGAGTGCCAAAACCAGCCCTGATATTCGCCGAAATCGATGCAGCAGCGTCGGATTGCTCGCAGTGCGAGGCGTTGCGACAGATCACCAAACAAAGATCTTTGATCAAGCAAGAGAAGAGGCGTCATTTGTTTCCATCGTTTCCGCGACTACGAAAAATACGGAAATCCTCAGCGTTGGCAATGTTTTCTAATGGCGCACAGTTGCCATAGGGCTCGGCGTCGATGGCATTCGATACCAAGCGCCGGACTTATCCGAGCAATGTGCGAGGAGAACATGACTTACTCTCTATTGTCACCCCAGCGCGCATTGCCTGCGGACTTGCGTACCCGAGCCTGCGGATTAGCACTTCAGAGTTTCTCTCATCCGCTGTTGGAGGGCCCGGTGGACCTGAGAATACTCTAGAAATCAGATGGTCATCGGAGAGGCTGTTTGGTGGATGTTCTCAGTAATTGGCGAGCCAGCACTGCGGGTTTGTGCATGGGCCGGCCCCATGCCTCGCAAACTGTATTGTAGGCCGTCTCTACAAAAACAACTGGCCAGATAGCCAGTTGCTCGCCTACCCAGTTTGAGCGTTCGCTAGCCTTCGTCGCCAAGGACCGCTTCAAGCACCTCCGATCGCAATTTGTTCGGTTTAATGGAAGTCGCCCGCACGCGCTGCATCTCGATAGCCTTGAGCGGCAAGTTCAGTGTCTTCGAGATCCATTGCTTATCCTGGATCGTCATCGGCATGTAATACGAATATATATGCAGGGTGACCCTCAAGATAGCTACCAATGAGCTGTGCTCGCCGTATTTATGGATGACTTCCTCAACTTCCTCCTTGTTGAGGCGGCCTTTGTTGTACAATCGAGCGATAAGCAAAACGCTGGTGAAATTGTATGGAATATGCCCGTCATCACCGGCCTCGCTCTCAAAGTCTTTGGCAAGACGTTCTAGGGCTCTAATAGAATGGTCTTGGTTGAGGTAGCGCGCCAGCCCATTTTGGGACATGAACACCGACCAGAACGCGAATAGCCTCATAACTTTCTTGTACTTTTCGTCCATCGTGAGGCCGTCGCCCTTCACGGCCTTTTCGACTTCGGAAAGGGAGCCATCCTTGTCATAGATCAGAATGGCCGCGATCGCGTGGTTCAGCGATGCGTAGCGTCCGCTCGCCTGGACCATTTTCGTGATGCAGGTCAACACTTGGTCTGTGCCGTAGGTGCCGGAGCGGCCAGTCAATATCTGCCCGATGACGGAGTGAATTCTCAGGAGGGCGTTCACGCTTTTGATGTATGAATCGCGGTTGATCTCATTCTGGTCGATCTCTTCGATTGCCTCAGAGTCATCGATTTTGGAATCTAGGAATGGCAGCGTGTACTTCGCCACGACCTCTTCAGCGCTGTCCAGAATGTCGACAACCTTCTCACGAAGGAGACGGCTTCGATTTTCGTCGACGTTGGCTTCTGACGAGATCGACATGTTGTCGCCGGCCGGCAGGCCAAGAATGATCGACTTGGATCTATCTGACAGGATCCAGTCATCAGCCTTTGAGAACAGCTTGTCCAGCGTCACCATGAGTTGACGAATGACTATGTTGTCGTCAGTGAAGTACGCAATGTAGATAATAATATTTGCATATTTCTTTTGAAAAATATTGACTGAGCAGTTCTGGATAAAGTCGTTGTATTTTTCCTTGTCGTCGGACGCGAGCTTCCTTGCAACATATCTGGCGCAGAGAAAGTACCATAGGTAATCTTCGTGAAAAGAGAAGGTCGTCCCGTTTTCGTACAAAAACACGCCAACAGATATCTTTCGTAGAAATGCCCTATCGGACAAGAACTGCTCTTCAAATATATCCAGGCACCCCTCAAAGGCCTCCTTCGACAACGAGCCCATTTCGGTCTCCTTGAATGCAGTGTATGCCAACAAAGAGAGAAAATTCTTGCATTCATCCAGATGACGCCAGTCGCTGCTCACTTTAATCAAACGTTGTTGAATTAGCGTTTCGTAGCAAGCGGCAAACGAAGATAATGCGATGTCGCTTCCAACCGCGGCATCAATGAGCTCCAAGAACGTAACGACATTGTAGGGATACCGCTCCGCTTCGGTCTGGTTAAACATGATCATTAAGTGCTCGAACGTCGAAAGCACTTGTGCATCGCTCACAGCTGTCACGTGAGCGCCGCCGATCAATTTCCATCGCTTAACGACTTCCATGATCTTGTCACCGCTCATGGGTGCGATCGAGTAAACTAGCGGGTTAGGCAGATCATCAGGTGTAAACAACACGGAAGGAGCTGCCGTAAACGAGACGATCACACAGCGCGCATAGCTCGCCGACATCGTGCGAACAATGATCTCTTTCATTCTATCCGGGAGCGAACACTCATCAAAATCGTCAATGACGATGGAGAAGCCGCTCGGAATGAAATCGGATGAATCGAACTGGTGAACTATTGCGCGCTGGATAACCTTAACGATGTCAGCGCTCTTAATATCCTTCCCAGAAATAAGTATAGTAGGTTCACTTTGCTTACATAGCCCTAATTGAATCTGCTTGGCGAGGAGAGACTTTCCAGATCGATCGGACCCGGAAATGATAACGGCACGATTCTCCACTATTTGTGCCAATAGATTTTTGAGCTTGTTGACCTGTAATTTGTCTCTTTCAAAATAAAGCTCAGGATCGATGAACACTTGTTCTTCATCGAACTGTTGCAAGGCGGGGTGGCGAATAAAATCCACCTTGCAGACCTTGGATCGATAGTCGCTATTTAGCTGGGGCGGAATGAACTTTTTTTTTAGGGCCGCAATCTGCCCCTTGAGACCTCGAACAACTTCCAGCCACTGAGAATCTCGCTGTTGTGAATCAGACTTAGACGACGCGTTCTGGGTGACCGGCGTACCGTCCGTGGGCACGGCGTTGAAATCTCGTAGGCCGGCCACATCCCAATCGCAAGCCCGGACAATGACGGGTATTACCACGGCTTCACCTTTCGTATGCCGTTCTTTTGCTCGCGCATACTCCTTGTCCATACAGAAATCTGAACTGATGAACGCTGGGCTTATGAGAAACAGAAAGATATCTGAGGTCTCAATCTCCTGATGGATATCCTCCTTCAGCTTCCCTCCCGCTAAGATCATACGATCGTGCCAAACATCGATATCGCCGTTGCGCCTTAAGGCAGAAAGATGCGAAAGCAATTCATCCTTCAACCACTCGTCTTGATGGCTGTACGAAACAAAAACTTCAAACTTCTTCAAGATTGGCGACCCCTGCCCGATTCGCGTTGATTTCAACGTCTAGTGATATCGCAATAACCACTCATCTAGCAATTGCATCGGCCCGTTTTCCGCAGTTGTTATCAGTCACACCTCCGACAAGGTCAGCTTGCCCATTTGATAGATTTCTGGAAAAAAGCACTTGAGCGCGCTGGTCGGTAGAAGGCATCGCAGGGGACGATTAGAAACCTATTTTCGCAACACAGTGCCCAAGCACCCCTACGTCCTATTGGCCGTATTCGGTCGCTCGAACACGCCATGGAGCGAGGCGGCTTTCAGAAAGCCAATTCAGCGGATGCGACTTCGGTGACATTTACCGATGCTCTAGACACTCGATTCTTTGAAGCCAGCAAGCTTCAGCAGCGGCCGTCTTTCAGCACACCTCCTCAGTATCTGATGTCCGACGATAATGGCGGAGCGAAGTGGCCAGAGCAGGCCGCCCCAAAATTGGCCCGTGAAAGGTTCGACTACGTTAAGGTTGAGCGGAGCAATCTTTTCACGGCGACAAAGGACGTATCCTCGACAGAGACAATATGCTCTGCATTGGAGCTTTGTTTATCTTTAATTCCTTTGCGATGCCGTACATGCCGCGGGAATTATATGGGGTTTTCTTTTGCGCGGCGGCCAAGATTGGCGATCCGACGCCTTGAACCTAAAACTGATGTTGATGTCAAAATTTGCTCAATACGTCTGGAACGGCTTCAGATAGGTCAGGCCGAGTGCCATCGCCGCAATGCCTTGTCCCCGAGCGCACCCGCAGACCCTCTGTTGCAACGATCGCCAGTTCGGCGCGCGGGGTCGCTTCGGCTTCTGCCTTGGGTGATGACCATGTTTGGCGTCACGACTGACGCGCCGGCCCCGCGGGTACTGCCATAGCCGATGATCCAGCGACGTCTCGATGGACCTTCGTCTGCAGGGTTTCCCATCGCTTGACGAACTAAGTGCCGCCGTGTTGATGCGTCTTCTCACGGCGTTAATCTCTTTCGTTTTCAGGGAATTGTGCGATAGTTGATAGGCGGCAAGGCCAGGTCAGGAGAGACCGTTATGGACCTTGAAAGGATCGGTAGATCTCGTTTGAAAATGAGGCTTCCAGCGTTGCGGGCGCTCATTGACGCGCAACAGAGCCCGGTCCTTCGCGCATTGTCTGAAGAGTATGCGGTTGCCTGGATGGCCCGAGATCAGTTGAGCGTTGCACGCCGTTGTGACCCCGCCGATCTCTACGATTTAGAGGTCATCTGCGCCGAAATCGAAAACGACGTTGACCGTCTGCTCCGGAGAGCGAACGTCTGGCGGGCTTGGAACTAATGCCGCTTGGTCGACCGTACGAAACGCATCCTGCGTCTTTCGTAACGTCGATCGCCGACAGTCGGAGGAGCAAGGCGATGGATTTCGAAAAGGTCGGGCGGGGCCGCATGATGATGCGGCTGCCAAGGCACCGCAAACAGATTTCCGATGCCAACTTCCGTGCGATCAATGATCTGCTGGAAGCCTACGACCTAGCCGCAGTGAAGCGCGATGAGCTGCGCGAGCAACTGACGCCAGACCCCGTGATCATCAAGGAACATGAAGTTCTCTGTCAGAAACTGGAGGACGACATTATCAAGATGCTAGCCAGCGTGAGCCCGCGAATGGTTCGCTGACATCCACTTTATTCCCAGTAGATTCTCTGGGGCGAAAACGCGCAACTCGGCGGCAATCTTCACTTAACGAAAGAACGGCATTCTCTCAGTGGTTGCCGTCGCCCTGCCCCCCCTGCCGGCAACTCCGAACCGCAATCCAGGACCCCGGGTTGCGGTTCTTTTCCCTGACGGAGCTGAAGATGGGCTATGATTGGGATGGCGCCCGTTGGCGCCGCATGAAGGTGGCGAGATACGGAACCGCCGTGGCGCTGGCGGGTCTACTGGTCGCGGTCGCAACGCAGGTCGTGACGTCAGCGCTTTAGTCCCCTTCTTCAGATCGTCCTTCCCCGCATCGCCCCCAGACTGCTTCAGTTCGAGGCGAGTAGTCGCGCCGCCGGTTGCAACTGCCGGGCGGCATGGTTTCGCTTGAATGTCCAGGCTCGGTCGCATGAAAGCCCAGAATAATATAGATCCTGTGAGGAGGGTGGATAGCGACCGGCTCTGTGGCAGGGTGAGGTTGCATAACCACAAACACCCTACCTTGGAGGCAAGCATGCCTGTTGTAGCTCACCAATCCCAAGGGCCGGTCGCTATCCACCCTCCTCACAGGATCTACATAATTCCGTGAAAGCCTCAGTCGCTGGTGCTAGGAGAAGAACCATTCGGCGTCGGTTGGAGCGGTTGTTCCGGCCTGCAGGCTGCGGCGCAGTTCACACCACTGCGGATCGGACACGAAACCGTTCATGCCGCCGCAGGCGTCGAAGAGAGGAATGTCCCCGAAGCTGCCAACAACTTCGTCCACCTTGCCGGTGAGGAGATTTCCCAATCGCTCAATGGGCGGTCCACCGCAGTCAATGATCCGATGTCCCCATGCCCCAGGCATGTCGTCTGTCGCAAGAGCATCCACCAGATCCCCGTCGAGGCCCGTGGCAGCCAGCGCCCGGCACACGACATATCGCATCAGCGGATAGTAGATTGGATGGTGGCTGCCGCCGAGCACGCGAACGCCCGGAAGCACCGCCAGGACGAGAAACATTAAAAGCAGATTGGGAATGAGGCTCCGGTCAACAAGCCGTGGGATGATGTCGGAAGCCGTGAAGGCGGCAACATTCAATCCGGTCGTCGGATGCACAAGATCGCCGGCGACCAGTCTCAACGGCACGCGTTTGCCGTTTTCGTAAAGCCAGAAGAAGTCGGTGCCCCTGGTCAGCCAGCCTCCCCAGGCACCAGTCGTCAGTTTGTCGATTTCCGACAGGATGTTGTAAGCAAAAGACTTGTTTTCCAGCAGCCGAGAGCGCAACCAGGACCCCCACTCCGTCAGATGATCCGTAACGAGATCTGCAATGTCTTCGTCATCGATCTGAAGGAATGAAAAGCCCGTACCGAACAATTCCGGCCACAGCGCGCGGTTAGCGCATTTTAACGCGTGCGACGGACGCTCGAACTGCGCACTCGGCAGCAGCTCGCGAAGCTGCGCTAGCGCATGTCCATTGGAAGCTTCAGTGGATTTGAGCTTGAATTCGTAGGCTCCACGTCCCGACAGCAAGCTGTAAGGGAGCAGCTCGCTTCGGCTGAGCCCGAAGACGTTCACCGCTTGTCCATCAACACTCAGCCAGCCAGGTCCCTTCCGCGGTCTTTCGACCAGATTGACTGTCGAGACCGCATAGGAGACGTAGCTTGCTTGACCATGGGCCGACAGCCCAATGAGGCTGAAAACGTGCGAATAATAAGCTTCTGGTTCGATAAGCAACAACAGGTGCGGTCCCGTCTGCAGGACAGGCCGTGCCTTAAAGTCCGAGCAAATCTTTGAGACGCTCTCGACCGACATACCATTTCTTTCCCCTGCCCTTCTCAGGACATTGAGAACCTTGGCGAACGATCGGGCGCGGAGTTCACAAGGTGATTTCGGTCCGCAGTAGTCAAAGATACGCGTTGCGTAGTCCCGGAGCGGCCGCTGGTGGTATTCCTTCATCCACGGATAGAGCGTACCGAGAGCTTCAAAGACCGCTCGCTTCGCCTGGCCGTTTTCGCCCTGGTGCTCCATCTCAACGCTCCTCCTGTTCCTTTTCGCCCGGTCGGCGGCCGGGGTAAGCTGTCAAAATCAAAACGCCGATGACCAGCGCGACCCCGAACGCCAGGAAAACCGTCGAGGGATGTAGATCCTCGCCAGCTATGGCAGCCATGCCGAAAACAAGGAGTCCGAGCGCGACACCAACGCTGTGCATGATGCCCTTTGCCTGACCCAGGGAGCCGTCGGGAACGCTCTCCTGAAGCTCCACTTCCACGTTGACCCGTCCAAGATTGTAAAGAGTGCCAAGGGCAAGAAACACAAGCAGCGTCCACGGCACGTTTAGGAGCTTCAGCATCATCAGCGCAGCCGCGGTGGCGGTGAGGATTGAGAGATTGAGCGCACGAGCCCGTGCTGTTCGTCCCGTTCGGATTAGAAGCGCCGCACCGACGATCGCTCCCGCGGACCACGCTGCCTCGAGACGGCCAAAGTCCGCAGCGCTGCCGCCCTGTTCTATAAAGACGAAACTCGAACCCATGACGCTGACAAGTATCGCGCTTGCGTAGAGGAAGGCGTAGATTGTCGAGAGGCGCAGGAGTATCGGATCGCCGCGCGACTTTGGGGCTTCGTCGAGGCCGACGTTCGATGCCGGCAACGATTCCGGCTGCACGGGAATCATCAAAAATGCCGAAAGAAAGAAAAAGACAGAAAGAACCGCGAACGCGGCGGCCGGCGGGCGCTCGCCCAGCAACGCTCCAACAAGGAGAGCCGCGGCGAGGTTGCCACATTGCATGACGAAAAAGACAAGAGAGTTTGCCGTCGCGAGGCTGCGCCGCCGCGTTACCGCCGGGATCAATGCTTGCGATGTGGTCAGCGCGATGCGGTCGCAGAACGCGAAAAAGCCGGCTGACAGACTGATCGTGAAGAGGGTCTCGAAATAGACGAGCGCGCAAGCAGTTCCCGACACGGCCGCAAAGCGCCCCAGATCTGCCAGGATGTTCAGGCGACGTCTGTCAAAACGATCTGCGATCAGTCCAACCAAAGGGCTCGCAAGCAATTCGATAGCACAAACGATCGCGAGGAAGGTCGCCACGGCGGCGCTTCCGTATCCGGCTTCCACGAGGACCCAAGAGCAGGCGACGTAATAGCCGTTTCTTCCAACGGCTGCCGACAGTGTGCTGCACAGGAAGCTTGCGAACGATCGCGACCTGCGTCTTGTCATGTCGGGATAAGAAAACTGCGTAGGCTTCAACATGAGCGACGTAACCAGGGTGAACGCTGCCAGTCATATCCACATCCGCCAATTCTGCTTTTACAAAGCCGCCATCTTTTTCGATTCAATGCCAAAAAGAGACGGCATGCCCTATGTACGCCAGATGCGGCGGAATGCCGTGGGGCTGCAGCCAAAGCCACGCTTGAAAGCTATAGTAAAATTGCTTGAGCCCCCAAAGCCGCATTCCAGCGCGATTTCCGTCGCGGACAGGTTCGTGAAACGCAGCATTTCGGCGGACCTCTCAAGGCGCCGCCGGGCCATGAAGGCGTGCGGGCTTATCCCTGTCGATTGTTTGAACGCTCGTAGGAAGTGACGCGGCGTTATGCCCAGTTCGCGCGATAGATCGGTGATGCTTGGACCTCCGTCAACCTGAGCCTCCATCGCGGCCAACGCGCGCTTGAGATCAAACGGTGAGAGCCCGCCCTTGGCCCGCTCGGTAGCAATCCCGTGCCGTCTCATCAGTTGCACGAACAATTGCGTCGCCTGGCTTTCCACCATCGTTGAACTGTATGGATCGGGGCACTTCAGTTCGTTCGCGATCTTGTGGAGCGCTACCTCGATTGCACTGTCGCGGAACCCGATTGAGGGCGGCAATCCGTCGAGGTAACCGTGGGCTTCGTCTCCGAACATACGCTCGGCGAAATTTCGCCTGATCGATACGAGGAGGTAGGAAGCCGTCGCGTCGCCATCATCCCACCCTGTCCACACACTTCGAGGGGGAATGTAGATCACCGATCCTGGTCGCCGCGCGGCAAAGACGATCCGTTGCCCATCGACGAAGTCCTCGCCCTGACGCGCCTCGCCTTTAAGGTTCATCAGGAAGGCGTGCCGTGTGTGGGTGAAATTCGTTTCCTGGCGCTGCAATCCTGTCCGCCTTACCAGATCCGCTCGAATACTTCCCCATGCATGGAAGTTGTGGATCAAGGACCGATTTGCTGATCGGCCATATTTGTCGGGATCGATGCAACACCTGTCCGTCACCTTTCGAAATTCCCCTTACGTAGATTGTCGGCTCATGGAAAGTGTGGCTGACCGGAGGTTGTTGGGCAATCGTCGATTAACTCATGGGTGGCTGAATATGTCGTTCCAGTTAAAAAAAATTCAATCGAGGAAAAGCGGGACCTCCCGCACCAATCTAGGAGTAGGGCGACGACACAGCGCGAAGCAATCGGAACTCTAAGTAATTATTATTATTACTTATTTCCTATCTCTGAACCTGTGGCACCGCACCCAATGATCGGTATTTGCAGGTGAACAGCGATGCAAGACTTGAAAGCCTTCCTGGCCGAATGCGATCTCGGCCCGCGCATTAAAGAGCTCAACGGCTTCTTCACGGCGACTGCCGCCGGCCAGAGCGGCATGCCCATCCGCAGGCCTGTGGCCGACATGCGTGTTTTGCCGCCCGGCGAACTCCTTGGCCGGTTTGTGAAGCTGCACGCGGCGCGTCAGGGGTTTTTCGACCAGCACTATCTCAGCAGCATCCCGTATCGGTTGGAGGAGGAATGCCGAATGGGTCATGCTCTGTTGAAATACGCTCAGCGCCGTGGCGGTCCGATATCTCTCTACAGCCTGGGCACAGCGGAAGGCACGATGGCGCGAACCTTGTCGGAGCTCTCGCAGGGTCAGATCCAGACCCTATCGTGCAGTCCGAATGCGGAGAATTACAATTGTTTCATGGCATACGGCGAGCCGCTTCACGCGCACTTCTTTCTTGGTCCGTTTCACAGATTGACGAAGGATCATCTGTCCTCCGACGCGCGCCTTGCAACATTCGCCCAGGGGTTCGACTTCATCCTCGAGGATACAACGTTTCAGATGTATTCGCCAAAGCGGGCAAGGCAGATCGAGTTCGTGGCGCAACATCTCAAGGAAGGGGGCATCTTTCTTTTCCTTGAGAAGTTTCGAGCCGCGGACGAACATGACTACAAGTGTCGAGAGTATCAAAAGGACTTCGGCTTTAAGGCGCGGTATTTCACGGCAGACGAGATCGAGAGAAAAGCAAACCAAGTTCTCAAGACGATGTCCAACAACGAGGCCACCCTCGACGAGATGGCGCAAGCGGTGGCGATGCATTTCAAGCACTGCGTCGTCACCTGGAACAGCGGGAACTTCTACGGCCTTGCAGCGAGCAACAGCGAAGAAAACCTTCGGCTTTACCTCTCGCAAATGGCCGAGCCGGCCATTCCATACGAGTATGTCTACGAGACAAGCCCCTATCTGGTTCTGACCAGTTCGACCGTCAAGTAATTCAGGGCGGGCAAGTTCTCGCCCCGAGCTTTTCCTTTAGGCCCGAGGTTTTTCCCTTCCCGATTGCCAAACCCGCTATTGCTCGAGAGGTATTCGGGCTTCATTCCGCATGAAGAAGATGATCCAATGACTGTACGCTTCGAAAGAACAGGGCACCCCTCCCCCAATCGCTGCAATCCTCATGTAGACGATGATGGTTCAACCGACTGCTGGATGCGCAGAATGGCCTCCATCAGAGTTAGTACCGTGTTTAACGTGTCACCGGGAAGGTCTTCGATCAGCTTGATCAAACGGCGTCGCTTGCTAGCCTCTTCAGGGGTTTCACCCCAGAGGTGAGGAGCTGCAGCAAACAGTAAATCGTCGGGGGCGAAACCGAGGATTTCGCTGAGGTGGATCAGTTGGGTTACGTGCAGCTTCGAAACGCTGCGCTCATAACGGCCGTACACCTGCTCGGCCAACCCAAGAAGGGGGGCCAACTCTGCCCTTGTCAGTTTCTGCTCATCCCGTGCCTTGCGAAGCGCGCTGGCGATTTTCTCATCCATTTCTTTGTCAGTTAGAATCCCGCCGAATCCCGGCCGGCGGTATACGATTTTTTCGGTCTTGGGCTCGCGGCTCTCAACGAGCCCCGCCTTTTGAATGTATCCTGCAGATTTAGTTGTCATGCATCCATGCCTTCCCCAACGGCAGATACATACATCACCCATCAGGCGGTTGGCTATGCGTTTCCATAGGCTTGTTCGGCAACCAGAATGACCGCTTTCTCAACAAGCGCGTTTTCACGTGCCTAGGCATAACGGCTCGACAACGGAGCAGTTCCTCATGTCAGATCAGAAGGTCAGCGACGAGCTCGTCGAACTCATTCGAAACCACGCCTCCGTTGCAAAACAGGAAAAGCAAACGCACCTTGGTTTGGTCACTCACGAACTTGATGCCGACCAATGGCGGCGGCTACGCGACGAGGAAAAGGCCGCACAGGCGCGCCTCATCGAATGGAAGCCTGCCACGCCATATGACGCCCTGATCAAACTGAGCTATCTCCTAAGATTCTCGGCGGAACGCGGAAGGCCCCTTCATGACGCGTCGCTGGCGATCGTGTTGAACTCCGTAAACCAGTTCGATCCCGGGGGTTAGGCCCCCGCAGGTGTGGAAGTAAAGCGCGTGATCAGCCTGGCATTAGATCAGTCGTTCAAATCGAAGTAGTAGCGCGTCGCCTTTCCTGTTTTCTGATCATCGATGTCGAAAAAGTAGGGTCGTTCGCGAGGCGTACGCGGTTTGAATTCCTGATAATGACAACTGCCCCAACCGCTATAGACACGGGAAACGCCGTCCTTCGTCAGTTCGGTCCGAACCCGATCGCGGTTTCCGAAATGACTTCGCCCATCCTTGCAGGTCGACACCTTCCGGATACATCGAGAGAGCTCGTCCTTACTGGGATATTCAGAATTCTTCTCTCCAGCTGTTGGGGTCCAACCAGCAGGGCAGTCGGCATAATGTTCGTAACCGGGTTCTCCGGCACCACCCTCCGGACATATCGGCCAGGAGAAGCCGGGCTGCTTCATAGCGGAGATCAATTTCTCCATGGGCGGATGGCATTGCGGTACTCCATGCCACGACGGATTAGAAGAGGCCGCACAAAGAAGAACTTCGCATCCCCATTCGCTAGTTTCCGCTCGACCGGTATGGAAAATGGTAACAGTGAGAATGGCGATGAGCAGACAGATACGCACCATTGTCGATCCTGTGATTTGTTAAGTTATCGATCGGTTCGAATTGGCGGTTGTCGGGCGTCTAGGAATGGCGGCGAAATCTCGCTTTGCCGCTCGCCAAGCAGATTGCGATCGGCAACGGGTCGACGATACTTCGTACGGTCGACGGCCTTGCGGCGCCACTCGTTCATATCGAGAACGTAGGTCCCCCACATTCCATACCGGGCCGACATCGCATATCGTTGGGTCGCGATATATTGGGCATCGATTTGAGCAGACGGTATGACACGCGACCACCCGACGCGGAGCATTTCCAGAGCAATATCGCGGCCGCGCACGGTACATAGCGCGCGCAGAACACCATCTGCATCATAAGCCACGCCGTGACATACGACGCTGTTGTTTCCAACCACCCGTCGAAGCCAGGCCTTTGCCAGCGGACCACATGGGACCGGTCGCAACGCTATGTTTTTGGTATCCGGCGACGATTTGATATCGAAACTCCACTGCGGCAGTTCGCACGCGTCGATTTGGAACAGGCGCACCTTTGCCGCTGATCGTGGATACCACAATGTGCGGCCGTCGATGACCGCTACCCGTCCGCTAAACACTGGCAGCTTTATCGCTGGCGGATAAGTACCGCCCGCCGGAAAACTGAGAACCGGGTCCGCAGCGCCCGCTGATGGGGCAAGTGCGACCAGGCAAAGCGCAAGCAAAGAACCTCTTTGGATCATGGTTCCCCCTTGGCTCTTTCCCGAGCTGCACGACTGAGCAGTACCGATGGATGCTGAACGTCGGAGAACTGCCAAAGCCCGGCCTTGCGTTCTCTCGCCCCCTGCTCTGCAACAGCATATGTAGGGTTGATGGGAAGCCCGGCGCCATCGAGCGCGGCAAACGAATAGCCTTCCGTGATAAGTATCGCCGCCAAATCCAACGCCTTTTCGCCAACATTGGCAAAGCAGACCACATAATTGAGCTCGTCAGCCCGCGCGACCGGCGCACATTTCGGATGGGTGTCTTTGATGAATGCGGCGAATACGGCGACCGATGCATCCCCGCAATCCAGTTTTTGTCCGGCACTGTTGGTAAAGGTTGTTCCTCTGAGGCAGGACTGAACCCCGTAGAGACGATATCGCTCACCGTTGTTGGACCAGGTGTCGCCGCTCTCCAGAGTGACGCCAGGCTGGAGTTCGAGATATTCAGGCCCAGCACCCGTCACGCGAAAGGCCAGCGCGAAAAACACCAGGCAGGCGCCGATAAAAGCCGCCGTCCTCATTGCTGAACGATCCTCGGATCCGCCCACATGCCGAAACCGCCGCGGCCGATATTTTCAGCTGGAGCCAGATCAGGCCGCATCAGTGTTCCGTCCGGCTTCCTCGACAGCCGAAGCGCGCCGAGCGAAACGAGCTGATCTTCGAAATTGTCGATCGTATCGAGTGTACCCGGATAGTTATAGTAGCCGAAGCAGGTCGCGTCCTGAGCCGGCGCATCCTTCTCGGAGAGGAAGACTCTACAAAAGATGACCCGCGGTGATTTCAGCAAGATTTGCAACTGTTCCATCGCGTAGTCCTCGCAGCGGCCGGCAAAATTCTCTTGCCTGTTGATCATTTCGCCCTGACACGGTTCGAGACCGAAGAGGTGCAAGGCAATCTTGTCGTCGACGCGAATGTCCGTCGGTGAGACCGCTTTGAAGCCGCTCACCGACGCGAAACCCCTCCGGTCAACGATTTTATTGCTGCCGTCATAATACTCGATCACGAGTACGGTATTGCCTGGGACCGCCAGCGACCTGACATAGCTGGCGTCAACGGTCCCGGCCGCCGCGGCGGGCAATGCCACCGACAGCCCACATAACATAAGGGACGCCGGCAATCGGAGGATTGTTACTATTTTGGTTATCACGTCACACCACTAAAAGTTTCATTTCTGGTCTTCCACTTTCAGATTTTTCGATGTAGCAGTTATCCATAATGGTAACATGCTTTGCTGAGATATACCGCGTTTTCGACGGGCTCTCAATGGGGCGCCACCCTAAAAAGTCGATGAAGGGCACCGCATGAGAGGCATTTCGATTTCGACACTGGTTGCCATTGCGACAGCGACATCGTTACGATTCGCCAACGCTAACGATCTGAAACAGTTTGATTTATCACGATTTTATGAAAATTCTGATCTGGATCTGAGCGTCCTGGAACGAAATCGACTGGACATCGACCATTGGGCGCCGAACGAGCCAATCGAATATAGCCTCAGTGAGGAGGGCCACCTCTCACTATATCGTGTTGGTCAAGCGACCGCAGAGAATTTGAATAATTATGGTAATTCTTCCATTCAGGACAATAGTTTGCAATCGGCGTCGATGTTCTCCATGTCGGACGCATCACAGCCACTACCAGATTATCAAAACGATAATGTGGACGGGGCTGCCCGAGCCGATGGAAAGTGCGGCCCCTCACCCCTTACTCCCGTTGAAATCGAGTCATTGGTTTCACGGACTGCCGATCGGTACGGTGTCGATATTGGCCTTGCCAAGGCAATCGCTTGGACGGAGAGCAGATTCGATCAGATCCGCAACAGCCCCAAGGGCGCCCGCGGGCCTATGCAACTGATACCCGCAACGGCCAAACGGTTTGGCGTCAGTGACGTTTGCGATCCGGCGTCGAATATAGAGGGTGGCGTCCGTTATATCAGATCCCTCATCGACCAGTTCGGCAATCCGCTACTCGCAGTGGCGGCTTACAACGCCGGGGAGCAGCCAATCTACGATCACGGTGGCATCCCGCCATTCGCCGAGACCGTGGGATACGTCGCTGCGATCATGAATTACCAGCTGGGCCTCAGCACCCCTCGGCGAAGCGGCAGCGCGCAAAGCCGAGCGCAAGATCCCTTTGCACAAGCCAGCGCGGACGCAACCAGCACCATCATCGGAAAGACCGGCATCGCCAAATTCGTCAGCGGCGTCATGCAGTTTTAAAAGGAAAGGCACATGAAAATCACGCTTTCGTCCAGCCAACCGCAGATGCTCCGAGCGGCTGCGACATCTTCGCTCATCATCGCAACGCAGTTCATCGGCGCTGATCTCGTGATGGCGCAAGCGACCAATCAGGCCTTCGCGCCATTGCAGACCGTCGTGCAAGCCGTTGTCGACTTCATCACCGGTCCGTTCGGCCGTCTGATCGCTATCATCGCTGTGATTGGCCTCGGCTTCCTTGCCTTTGCGGGCCGCCTGAGCTGGTTCACGGCCGGCGCTGTCGTCCTTGGAATCGGTCTGGTGTTTGGCGCACCAGCGATCGTCGATCAGCTCATATCGACCGTCGGAAACTGAACCATGGCCGAGATCGAGGATGAAAAGCCCGTACTGACGCCTCTCGTCATCGGCTTAACACGCTCACCGACCCTATGGGGTGTTCCCTATATGGCGATCGTGGCCGTCATCGGCCTGACGATCATTGCGTGGCTGGCGACCAACCGGCTCTGGGCGCTCACCACCGCCCCCCTTGCCTACCTCATCCTCTTCACCCTTTGCACCTGGGACAGTCGCATCCTCGACGTCCTTCAAGTGGCATCGCGCCTGACCCCGAAAACGCCGAACCAGACCTTCTGGGGCGCCAATTCCTACGGACCGTGACGCCATGTTGAAAATCATTCGCGAAGAACTCGGGTTTGGAAATGTTGGACATCGCGAGAAGCCGATGTCCAAACACATCCCCTATCTCCGACATGTCGCCGATACCGTCATCAAGCTCGAAAACGGCGCCCTGCTCTCCATCGTCAAGTTGGACGGCTTATTCTTCCAGACGGAAGACCAGGCCGAACTCAACATGCGTTCCGTCGTCCAGAACACAATGATCCGTGCTCTCGGATCGAGCCGGTATTCTGTCTGGTCAACTGTCGTCCGCCGGCAGGTGCAAACGGACATCGAGGGCGAGTTCGACGATCCGTTCTGCAGGATCCTCGATGGCCGGTATATGCAGCAACTGCGCGAAAAGCGCATGTTCACCAATGAGCTTTACCTGACCATCCTGCGTTCAGGCATGCGTGGCGCCCTGGCAATTGGCGACAAGGCCCGCCGCTTTCTTAATAGGACAACTGGACGAGACGTCGGCGACCATCATTTGAGCGAATCCACAAACGAGCTCGAAGAATTGGTGGGCAATATCTGCCGGGACCTCCAGAAATACGGGGGCCGTCCGTTGGGTATTGTTCATCGAAACAACGAACCCTATTCCGAGCCTTGCGAGTTTTTCAATTCGATTTTGAGCTGTGGCGTCCCCCGGAAGATGCGGCTGCCGCGGATGGGGCTTGCCAACTTCGTCGGCACCTCGCGGCTGCATTTCTCACGGCGAACGTTGCAGGCGCAAGGCGCCACCAACGACGATAACCGGTTTGGCGCTATTCTTTCGATCAAGGAATACCCTCCCTTCACCGGACCGGGCATGCTTGATGGTCTCCTGCAGGTCAATCACGAGTTCATTCTGACGCAATCCTTCACGATCACAGACAAGCCGATCGCACAGGAGCGCATCACCCGGCTGAAGCGCCAGATCGCCGCCTCCGACGAGGCCGGCAGCGATGTCGAGAACGATATCGATTTTGCGCTCAACAGCCTGATGAACCAGGAGGCAGTATTCGGCCTTCACCACATGACGCTTCTTTGCCTATCGCGCGACCTTCAGGGCGTCAACAAATCCGTGTCCGATCTCGGTAGCTGCCTCACCGACATGAATATCAACTGGCTGCGCGAAGATCTGAACATGGAAGCAGCCTTCTGGGCGCAGCTGCCCGGCAACCACTCCTACATTGCCCGCAAGGCCCTGCTCTCCAGTGCCAATTTCTCCGGCCTCTCTTCGATGCACAACTTCGCGACCGGTCAGATCGAGGGAGCGCATTGGGGTACACCCATTACCATCCTCGAAACCACGAGTCAGACGCCCTACTGGTTTAATTTCCACCGACGTGACATTGGCCATTTTCTCGTGACCGGTCCGACAGGATCAGGGAAAACCGTCGCCCTCACCTTCCTGCTTGCCCAGGCCTTCCGCGTCAGGCCAGCACCGAGGGCCGTGTTCATCGATAAGGATCGCGGAGCCGAGATATTCGTTCGAGCGATGAACGGAGCCTATGAAGTCCTCACACCAGGGACACCGACCGGCTTTAATCCGCTCCAACTGGAGAACACCGGCCCAAATCGCGATTTCCTGCTGCGGCTTCTTAAATCGATGCTTCGGCGCGGTGATCGCCGAGACTTCGACCAGTCGGAAGATGATATCCTCGAGCGGGCCCTGCAGCGCTTGATGCTGGAGCCGGCAGAACAGCGCAATCTAGCGAACCTGTCCGGCCTATTGATCGGGCGGTCCCGCGCCGATCCCAACGATATGCACGCGCGTTTGCGTCCCTGGATCGAAGGCGAGAAGGCGTGGCTATTCAATGCGCCGCATGACGTTCTAACGCTCGCAGATCGGCGTATCTTCGGTTTCGACATGACCAGCATTCTCGACAACGAGGAGGTCCGCACACCGGCGTTAATGTACGTCTACCATCGATTGGACGAACTTCTCGACGGCAATCCGGTCATGATTTTCATGGACGAGGGCTGGCGCCTTCTGCGCGATCCAACCTTCAGCGACTTCATTGTCGACAAGATGAAAACGATCCGCAAGCTCAACGGCATTCTCGGTTTTGGGACCCAATCTGCCGCCGACATCGCCCGGTCACCAGCGTCTCACACGCTGATTGAGCAGTCATCGACCAATATACATTTCCCCAATCCACGGGCTGATGAAGAGAGCTACATCAAGCGTTTCGGCTTGACCGCGAAAGAATTCGCGTTCGTCCGCAACACCCCACCGGAGCGGCACACGTTCCTGATCAAACATGGCATTGACAGCGTCATCGCCCGGCTAGACCTCGGCTGCATGCCGGACCTCATCAAGGTTTTGTCCGGGCGCAAAGAGACGATCGAAGAATGCGCGCGCCTGCGTGACACATATGGCGCTGAACCAGATTGTTGGCTCGCCAAGTTCTGTGGCTGGGAGGAGGACAAATGAGGACCTTCCTTCGCATCATCCTGCTTACGGTGTTGGGCGATCCGGAGTTCGCAAGGGCCGATGTTCCGGTGCTGGACAACACCACCCTCAAGGAGGATCAACAGCGGGATAAGGCGACAAGCAACATAGAGAACTCGGATCGCGATCGACATACCATCCACACGTCGGTAACCTGCTCAATGTACCGGGCAGCCCGCCGAAACGATCCGGTATCGGCAGCGCAAGCGAACCCGGAGATCTCGGGTCTCGTCAGGCGCGTCGCGTTGGAGGAAGGTGTCGACGACAATCAGTTCCTAGCTCTCGTCTACCAGGAGAGCCGCTTCAACCCTTGTGCAAAATCAGGCGCTGGGGCGACCGGGTTGTCCCAATTGATGCCCAGGACTGCCGCCGAGCTGGGGGTCGACGAAAACAACATCGAGGACAATCTGCGCGGAGGCGCGCGCTACTACAAGCAACAGCTGAAGCGTTACGACGGCAATGTCTCGTTGGCGCTCGCTGCCTATAATTCCGGCCCCGGCAACGTCAATAAGTATGGCGGCATCCCGCCATTCAAGGAAACGCAGGGCTACGTCCGCAACATTACCCGCAACTGGCTTCCAGCGTTTGGCGGAGCCGACAAGTCAGCCATTCCCGTTAATTTCGGCGGTAGCGAAACCGCCTATGCCGGCATGCGCGATTCAACGCTCAACGCGATGGAAACAAGTGCGGCGACCGAGGACAGCCTCGGCAACGTTGCGAGCTGGTACCAGCAGTTGGGTCGCCTCCAGACCGGCAACATACAGGATAGCTGGGATCATAACTCCACCGCGCGCAATGCCAATCTCGAGATGATGAACAACGTCATCAAGATGGGAACTGCGATGGCTGACCTCGTCAACTCCCGCAACGCGGTCTCCGCTTCGAACCTGTCCGGTTCCTCCCGCTCGTCGGAAGTGAACAACGACAGCGACGAACCCCGCCAGACGACCGAACTCTGCGCCGCCAGACAAAACCTGGTGTGGAACGACATCGAAAAGGCCTGCGTCGAGAAACGCGAGGCCGAGAAACAAGTGGACTTGCTGCTGCAACCCCAATGAGGAGACGGGAATGAGAACTTTGCTTTTGGTGCCGGTCGCGCTCGTTTTTTGCTATAGCGCCGCGCATGCGGACGTCCCTGTCATCGACAGAACAAACTACGAGGTAGCCAAACAAACGGCCGATACGACCGACAAGATCCTCAACACCAACAGGGACATCCTGTCGACGGTGAAAGATACGCTGAAGGCCGTGACAGGCGACCGCGGCAGTGCGGCGGCGCCACTGAAGAACCTCGCGATTGGACAAGGTTTCAGCGTCTCGTCGATGCCCTCCTTCGATAGCCTGCTAAAGTCCGGCATTCCAAATTTTGGCAGCATGAGCGGCGATGTCGCCAAGGTCGCAACGACCTTTCTCAATGGGCTGCAGTTGGTCACGTCGCTCTCCGGAAAAAAGGACAGCGATTTCTCCGGCGACAAATCCTACGAACAATTGGTCAGCACAGTCCTTGGAGTCTCTGCGCTGATCACGGGCTCCCAGCAGGCAGTCGAGACCCGGAGAAGCGCCTTCGAACAGGCGGGGCAGCAGATCGGAACCGCTGCGGACATCAAAGGCTCGATCGATCAAAACACGCAGTTGCAGGTGCAGTCCGGCCTGACGCTCAACGAGATGATCGGGGTCATGAACGGCGCGGTCACCTCTCTACAGGCTGAAAACCAGCGGCGTCTGACGGATATCTCCAACAGCAAGAAAACGCTCACTTACGGAAATTGACATGATAAGAGCCGGTATCTTTGCCGCCCTCCTTCTGATGGGTATGGCCCTGGTGGGCTGCGGCACCGTCAAAGAAAAGACTGCACCGTGCAAGCGGCCGGCAAATCTTTCCGCTTATGCCGAGGATCCGCGCGGCCCTTGCGCAGCGATGCGGCTAATCAACGATCCGGTCAGTGCCTTTGAGGCCATCGGCGTGCTTGATCAACACTAGGAGACGGCGATGGAAGACTTTCTCGGCGACCTTCTCGACCGGATTGAGAACTCGGGAACTAGCTTTTCCGAAAGGGCCTATACGATCGTCGGCAACGAGATCATGCCGCTGTTGCAGATGATGTTCATCGCCTACGTCGCCTATTTTGGCCTGCAACTTTTCATGGGAACCGCACGCATCAGCGTCGGAGACATCCTATCCCGGATCGTTCGGATGATGATCATTCTTGCCTTGGTCAGTTCCTGGGGCAACTTCAACAACCTGATTTACCACTGGGTCAACGACACCCCGGAAGATGTCGGCCGCGCCATCCTTGCCGCCTCGGGTACCGGGATAACCGAGCCGACAAATGGCATGTCGATGATCTGGGAGACCGCCAATGAGGCGGCATCGGCCTTTGCCGAGCAGTCCGGTTATTTCTCCATCCTGCCCAGCATGATTGGAGTGCTGATCATGGTCGGCGCCGGGATCTTCATCGCGGTGGCGCTCGCCATCCTCATCCTCGCAAAGGTCATGCTGTGGGTTCTGATCGGCACCTCGCCGATTTTCATCGCCTGCATGTTGTTCGACAGAACGCGCGGATACGGGGTCGGCTGGTTCAACCAGTTGCTCACTTACGCGCTCATCCCGCTCTTCATTTATGTCATAGCCGCCTTCCTGATAGCGGCGATGGACCCAGAACTGAGCAAGATCGATGCTGCCAGTGGAGCGCGAACATTGACGCTGGCTGATGTAGCGGCTTTCCTGTTGCTCTGCGCGGCCGGTGCCTTTGTCATGCTCTACATTCAATCGCTTGGGCAGGGGATTGCCGGCGGCATCGCCGTTGGTCTGGGAAGTGCTGCTGCGAGCTTTGCTCAGCGGGTTGGCGTGCGGATTCCACTTGCAACGGCACGCGGCGGCTACAGCGCCGGACAGGTCGCCGTCAGAACAGGCCGCGCGTTCAATGACCGCTTTCGCGGTGGTGGGGGCGATGGCTCGTCCGGCACTAGATCTGCCATGCAAGCGAAAATCAGCCAACACAGTTCACCGACTTGAGATCACAGGGTCACGCACATTCCAGGGTTTAGGAAGCAATGGCAGATTCAAAGGACATCAGTCTCCGCACCTATTATCAGGACGGTGATATTTGGGAGCAGGAGATCGTCAGGAAAGCAAAACGATCGCGCGCGCTTGCTTGGTTCGTCACGACCATTTTCGGAGGAATCACGCTTCTGAGCCTGGCTGCCCTAGCTATGCTCGTGCCACTCAAGAGCTTCGAACCGTATATCGTCGAAGTCGATAAAAACACCGGCTACGTGGAGGTAAAGACAGGGTTGACAAGGCCGACCAGTCTGACCGAACAACAAGCTGTCACCCAGGCCAACATTGTTCGCTACATTCGCGCCCGCGAAGGTTACGATCCCTATGCGATCGAACATAATTTCGGGATCGCCGCACTATTGTCGACCGGCAACGCGGCACGCGAACTGCAGGACCTTTATAGCGCCGCAAATGCCAAAAATCCTGCGAAGGTCTACGGCAAGAGCAAACGAGTGACGACCGAGATCGCCTCTGTCACTTTCCCCAACGGCAGCACTGGCATTGTTCGGTTCGCGACCAGCGAACAGTCCGATACGGAAACGATCCCGCGGCACTGGATTGCAGTGGTCCGCTTTCGCTACACCGATACACCAGCCACAAACGAGTGGCGTTTCGAAAACCCGCTCGGCTTTCAGGTCTACGACTACCGGCGCGATCAGGAAACGGTTTCGGGAGACGGCCAATAATGCTGAGACAGGTCCTTTTTGCGGCGGTGATCAGCGCCGGGAACGTCTCGGCTGCGAGTGCCCTGCAGACGCCGACCGCCGGCCGGCTCGATCCCCGTGTCACCAGCGTCGTCTACCAGCCGAACAACGTCGTCCGTGTCTTCGCAACCTACGGCATCTCAACCATGATCATTTTCGATGAAGACGAGAAATTCGAGACTATTGCACTCGGCGACACCGATAGCTGGGATGTGGTGCCTACCGATAAGGGCAACATACTCTTCGTCAAACCGAAGGGAAAAAACGTCGCGACCAATCTGAATGTCGTGACGACCAAAAGGATCTACTATCTCGAACTCAATGACCACGCACCGGAAGATGGCAAAAAGGTCTTCGGCATTCGCTTTGTTTATCCGGACAAAGACTTGAACGCATCCCTGCGCAAGCAAGCGGAAGAGCGCGCCACCAGCCCGAACACTTCGGGCATCGACAAAGCCAACGTTAATATCGACTATTCCTTCTCGGGCGACAGCCAGTTGAAGCCGACGATGGTTTTCGACGACGGAAAGAAGACATTCTTCAAGTTCGGTCCGCGCGTGCCTGCGATCTTCGCGGTAAATGCCGATTTCACGGAGACGCTTCGCAACTTCCGCCGAGAAGGCGATTACATCGTCGTTGATGGCACGGCCACCCAGTACACGCTGAGGGACGGCAATCAGTGGACGTGCATCTTTAATCTGCGCAAGCCCGATGTCGGGGCGCCGGATCCCGACATTATGGCGCCCGTGCCGGATGACACGGCGACCATTCGCAGAAGGAGTGGCAACAAATGAACCGCTCCCCCGAACTGGAAGCCATGATATCCGCCGATGAGGCGGAGGTTCAGGACAAACGTGCCCGTCGCAAGCAGGTGATAGGAAGTGCAGCTCTGCTGCTGGGTGGCGCAGCCCTCGCCTATGTGGTGGTGTTTGTGCCTCAAGAACGGCCGCAAGACATCACACAAGGCGACGAGGAATTTACGACGACAACCTTCCGTCCGCCCTCTTTCCTTCGAACCGATGAAAAGCCGCCGGAAAAACAGCCCGATCCGGTGATCAAACTGCCCGACCCGCCGCCTGACGAGACGGAGGATAGGCCTTCTGACACCACACAGTTTGTCGTTCCCCCGCCGCCGGGCATCATCGAGATCGAAGGAGAGACGCCACAACAACAACCGG
The DNA here is from genome assembly GCF_900103045.1 of Ensifer sp. YR511. NCBI lineage: Bacteria > Pseudomonadati > Pseudomonadota > Alphaproteobacteria > Hyphomicrobiales > Rhizobiaceae > Ensifer > Ensifer sp. YR511. The sequence continues at coordinate 22,398 of NZ_FNGR01000044.1, read as the reverse complement.
ACAAGGTCGAGGAATTTCCCAAACGGTTCCTTTCGAAACAGATCGTGGTGGACTCGGCCAACGCGGACGCCAACGATGGGACACTCGGATCGAACACCGGCGATGGCCCGACCGCCGCAGGTGAAGATCGCAGCAGCAAGTTTCTGGCAACAGCGTCCGCAATCGGCGACCGGTCGGCCAAGGCGCGCCAGATCGGGCGCATAGATGCGATGATACCAGAGGGAACGCTTGTGCCCGGCCTCCTGGAGACCGCGATCAATAGCGACTTGCCTGGGCAAATCCGCGCCATCGTAGCGCAGGATGTCTATTCTTTCGACGGACGCCGCGTGTTGATCCCGACCGGCACGCGGCTAATCGGTGAATATCAGTCCGACATCACCCGCGGTCAGAAGCGCATCTTTGTGATCTGGACACGGCTCCTGCGTGATGACGGCGTGTCGATACGGTTGAACAGCATCGGAACAGATAGCCTGGGTCGGTCCGGCCTCTCCGGCATCGTTAACAACAAATGGCGCGAGCGGTTCGGGTCGGCAATCCTGCTTTCCATCGTCGGCGCCGGTGCAAGCTATCTCACTGGTTATGGCACCGGCCAGACCAGTAGCATCACCGGCGAGGAGACAAACTCCGATCGCGCCGCCGAGCTTGCACGCGAGACAATTGCCCAGACCTTTTCCGACATGGCCAACCAGGCGCTCGCGGAGAACCTGAGGATTCCGCCGACGATAAGCGTTCACCAGGGCGAGCGCATCTTCGTCTATGTCCGCCAGGACCTCGATTTCTCCGCGATGTATCCGGATCCCATCGAGGAAGCCTTGAAGGAGATCAAGCATGAGCGAGGCCTTCGCCAGAATTAAAGCCGCTGAGAACAGCCCGTATTATTTCCTCGATCGCGCACTCGATCCGCTGCGCCTATTCCTGGCCGATCCTGAAGTCCTCGAAATCTCGGTCAACCGACCGGGGCAGGTGTATATCGAACGTCTTGGCGCAGAGCAGATGGAGCACCATCACATCCCGGCGCTGACTGCCGCGGAAATCGAGAACATAGGTGAACGTGTTGCCGGCGCCACGCAACAGTTCATAAGCCGCATCAATCCGATCCTGAGCGCGGCTCTGCCGTCCGGGGAACGCATTCAGATTGTGCTTCCGCCGGCGGCCGCCGACGGTGGCGCGATTTCCATCAGAAAACAGGTCACCAGCGATTTCAGCCTTGAGCAATATCGCGACAACGGCTCGCTCGAGAAGGTGTCGGTTACCATGGCAGGTCTCAGCGCGATTGATCGGGAGCTGATCGAGCATCTTCGCGCCGAACGGATCTATGAATTCATCAGCACCGCTATTCTGAAACGTGTTTCGATTCTGATCAGCGGCGGCACATCGACTGGCAAGACGACATTTCTAAATGCCTGCCTGAAAACGATCGATGGATCGGAGCGCATTCTGACGCTTGAAGACACCCGCGAGCTTTTCCCGCCGCAAAAGAATGCTGTCCATCTTCTGGCCTCGCGTGGCGAGCAGGGAACGGCCCATGTCACGATCCAGTCGCTCCTTGAAGCATCGTTGCGGATGCGGCCAGATCGGTTGTTTGTCGGCGAAATCAGAGGTGCTGAGGCGTTCGCTTTCCTCCGCGCGATCAACACTGGCCACCCGGGCAGTATGTCGACCGTCCATGCCGACACGCCAATGGGAGCTTACGAGCAACTCGCCATGATGATGCAGCAGGCCGGTATGTCGTCCGGCTATTCGAAACAGGATCTGATGTCCTACATCAAAATGGTGATCCCCATCGTGATCCAGTTGCGTCGAGACGGGGGTCGGCGCGGCATCTCGGAGATCTTCTTCGCTCGGCATTCGGGATGAGCAAGTCCTACCAGGCAGTCTACCTGATTATCTGCACCCTCATTGCTGCTGCCACCTGGATGCTCAGCTACGGCCTCATCCTTCAGCTTGGCTTCAAGGATGGCCGTATCTTCCGGTTGACGGTGACCAGCAATCCGTTCGCACCTTTCCAGCAATTGCTTCTCTATCCCGAGAGCCGACCACTACAAATTGCAGCCCTCGGCGCTTTGGCACCGGCTGTAGTGATGGCTGTAGCTGCTGGGATCTTTGGATTGAGACGACGTTCAAATCCGCTGGGTGATGCTGCGTTCCAGGACACGGCGTCGCTTCGACAGGGCAAGTGGTTTCGCAAAGATGGGCATATCTTGGGACGTCACGGGCGGCACATCCTTCGTCGCAAGGACGACCGGCATCACCTTGTCATCGGACCAACCCGTTCGGGAAAAGGTGTTGGCTATGTGATCCCGAACGCACTGATGCATCCAGGGTCGATGATCGTCACCGATCTCAAAGGCGAGATCTATCAACACACCGCCGCTTATCGCAAACGAGCCGGCCACCAAGTCTATCTGTTCTCCCCCGGTTCAGCAAAAACGCAACGATGGAATCCCTTGGACTTCGTCCGATCCGACCGCGGAAGCAGGACGATGGACATACAGAATATGGCGAGCATCCTGATCCCGGAGACCGTTGGTTCGGAGAATGCGGTCTGGCAGGGCACGGCACAGCAAGTGATCGCCGGTGTTATCAGTTACGTGCTCGAAAGCCAGCACTACAGAAACCGCCGGAATCTTGGCGAGGTTAACAGCTTCGTCAATTCCGGGTCTGATCTGCAGGTGTTGATGAAGCTGATCCAGGAGAAGGAACCTGATCTTTCCAAATTCACAATGGAGAGCTTTAACGCCTACATTTCGCTCAACGAAAGAGCCGCCCGCTCTGCCCTGCTCGATATCCAGAAGGCGATGCAGCCGTTCCGAAATGACCGGGTCATCGCTGCGACCAACATCACAGATATTGAACTTGAGGCCATGCGGCGCAAACCCGTGTCGGTGTACCTCGCACCGAACATTACGGACATCACAATTCTTCGTCCTCTCCTAACACTGTTTGTCCAACAGATCATGGAGCTGCTGACGCGCCAGCTCGATGTGAGCGCCCTGCCCGTCTATTTTCTGCTCGATGAATTCCGACAATTGAAGCGCATGGACGAGATCATGAACAAGCTGCCATATGTGGCCGGCTACAATATCAAGATGGCGTTCATCATCCAGGACCTGAAGAACCTCGACGAGATCTACGGCGAGACATCGCGGCATTCGCTTCTCGGAAATTGTGGACTACAGCTCATGCTCGGGGCCAACGATCAGGTGACCGCCGAGTATGTTTCGCGTGCTCTTGGAAAGAAGACCATCCGATATAAGTCTGAATCCCGCACGCTTGAGCTTATGGGTCTTCCGCGCCGCACAAAGGTCGAGCAGATTCGCGAGCGTGATCTGCTCATGCCCCAGGAGGTAAGGCAGATGCCGGAGGATCGCATGGTGTTGATGGTGGAGGGGCAGAGGCCAATCTTCGGGCGCAAGCTTAGATTCCACGAGATGGAACCCTTCCAGTCTGCTGTTCGGTATTCCTTGGAGCATGTGCCCGAGGTACCGGAGGTCGACTACGTCGTCGCGCGCACTGTTCCTGCACTTGCGCCAGGGTACGATGGGCACGACAACTTGGTCACCGTGCGCGACGCTATCGACCACATGAAAGATTCGGTCGATTCGGCGCCTCCAGATCGGTATCAGGATGTCGTGGCCAAAACTATGCGGCCGCCACGAAAGAACCCAAAGTCCGGTGGCAACTCCCGCTCTCCCGACTCAGATCGAGTAAGCGCATCGGTGCTTGAACGGATAGCCGATGCGGAAGACCGATTGGTCCCAAGCGGCAAACGCCTCGCGGAAATCGTCGGCCAGAAGCGTGGAGAAAAGCGGTTATCGTCTGCTCGTCGGAAGACGATCAATGACATTCTACAACAGACAATCCCTGACCCCGTCGAGCTTGGGCTAGAGATAGGTTGACTTCGCGATCCATGAGGGAACCGCAACATTTTAAAAACACGTCAATTTCCGCGGTAGTATGTGATCAGAGGGGGATTCTCGAAATCATTGGACCCCATGTAACGCGAAATGAGATCTACCGTCACGCCTGCGGGCGGTCTATCCTTATCTATCAATACAATCTGCGTCTGGGCGACGCCGCCTTCATTCAACTACAAACCATGTTGTAGAAGCTTTGAAACTGCTCGCGGTTTTCCCTCTCGCTGATGTTCTTCATCGGCGAGTCGATTATGAGCATTTCAGGCAGTGGCACCCAACTCCACAGCATGACGATGCACAGCAATCGCAGAGCAGAACTTGAAGTGCCTCTTTTTGACGCTAACGTCAGAAGGGCGAAAGATCACCGATCCACTGCAACGATTGAAGAGCAGCTCTCCAAGCCATTGTGAGATAGTGCTCAAGCAGCGCCAATACCATCACGAACACGAACACTGCGCCGCAGACCGTCGCCCAGCCACCGTTCGCTTTATGGTCAGTCTCCTGATTGACAATAAATTGACGCCGATTATCACGCATAGCTAAATCCCCTACCGTTCGCGATCATCCTGGTCACGTTCTCTCTCATCGGCTTCACGTTGCAAAAATTCGAGCCGAGGGACCTGTTGTTTCGCCAGATCCGTCCGGGGTGCGCCTCCGGATGCGCGCTCCCCCGAGGGCTCTCGTCCATCAGACTGTGCATTGTCATTGCTTCGAATATCGGTTTGACTGTGCCCTGCGGCGTTGCTCCCTCTGGGTGCCCCGCGTTCCTCAAGCTCCTCGGAGCCGTTCCGTTCATTAGAGCGCAAAACTTCGCGACCTTCGCTCCGCCCTCTTTCCCGTTCAAGGCGCTCACGCTCGACTGCGATTAGCGTTCTACGGAGTTCGTCGTCCACTTCGGCAACTTCGCGTATCAGTGTATTGCCCGCAGCTCCAAGTTCAGCGGCCTTGCCAAGTTCGAGGTCCAGTTCCACTTTCAATGCACGAACGTCCTGTCCACCCACCTTCCCGGCTTCAACCCGTTCAATGGCCTCACGCGCTCGTTCAATTTCGACAAGGATCTGATTTGCGGCTTTAACCGTCGCGAGACCATGGCGAGATACCGCATCATTCCACCGCTCGAGGCTATCGTCCCGCTCTTGCGCCGTTCCCTGGATATCATTTGGGCGAGGGTGGCCCTCCTCATGCCGCTCCGTAGCCTCGTCGCGATCTCTTTGCTCGACGAGTGCGACGAGCTCTCTGCGCACGTTGACGTGCTCCCGTGCGGCGGCGGCGATCTCCTCGAAATCCGCTCGCTCAGATGGAGGTGTCGTGCGATCGGCCCGAAACAGGGCCATCTCGACCCGCTTCTCATAGGCTTCGAATTCAGGCCGCGTCATATGGCGCATATCGTCTCCCTCGGAAACAAGGTGGTCTAACTGTACCAAATTTATTCGCGATTGCGAGGACGAATTCTTTGAGGCGCTGGCGAATGCTTCCTGCGCGTTTGGGCGTTCACCATCTGTTTCCAAACGCAAAATTTGCGCTACTGCAAAGGTGGCGACTGTTTCATGCCCGGCTCCGCCCGCAAGCGAACGCCATTCCTGCTTAGCCAAAACAGTATAGGCCTTGCTGGCGTGCGTGTGCGCAAAACTCCGCTCATCTGAACGCTTGGCAAGATAACGCCGTTCCGCCGCTTCGCTCGTTCCTTCGTGTTCTGTGCGCCCGGTCGAATTGATCGGGCGCACCTGGTTCTTACCAAACGCGGGAGCACTAGCCCGCTCGCGCCGATCCGTCATTTCCATATTGATGCCGTGGTCTCGAGCCTTCTCGGCCATCGTCACCCGCCACTGCCTGAAGGCCGGGATCGTCGTTTCAATCCTATCGCCCGCATCCGATCGCATAACGACGATCGCGTGCGCATGCACATGCGGGCGTTTGCCGCCGCTATGCTCAGCCTTCGGGTCATTGGCCGGATCGTGGACGGCGAACACATAGTGGTGGCCGGAAAATTCAGCCGCGAGAAAGCCGCGGGCAGCACTTTCAAATGCTGCGACAGCCGTGCCTGCACGAGCCGACATGATCAGATGCATAACGTCCCGCGGTTTGCGGCTGTGAAGCTTGTCACGCCACTCCTGCTGCACAAGGTCGCCAGCCTGCCTGGCATTGGAGATGCCGCGTCCTTGTTCATCCCTCACCGCACCACCGTGCTTATCGACAAGCGCCCGGAGGCGGCTTGTGCCGTAATCGACGCCATTGCCGTAGCCCGTTAAGCGAAACCGCGCCTCGACACCATCCCTGTCGCCTTGTTGGAAACGCGCCTGAACGAGCCTGCTTGCCTTGTCGTCGCCGGTCAGCCGCTCACCATCTTTTGGGCTACGAAGCACGACCAGTCCTTCGATATCAATGCCGTTTCCATCAGCCCGAGGAGTTACGGCATAAGCAAAAGACCGATCTGCGAACCCCCGCTTGACGACGGAGCGGGCGAGCAAATCCAGATCCGACTCTTGCACAAAGAAAGCCTCGATCCGGAATGAACCGATGTCGCGGCTTTCGGCTCTGTTCTTCATCAGGTGATCCCAGTCTGCGCCGACTGCGGCAAGCTCGTCTCGGCCACGCAATCGCTCTCCACGTTCGTTCTCGACGACAACTTCGCCGTTACGCGACACGTAGTTGACCATCGCACCAAGGCGCGAGCCGCCTCCGAAAGAGGCCATTTTGACCACGGCTGGCTGGCTACCTGAGGCAAGAGCCTCAAAGCGGGTTCGCATCGGCCGCTCCGTGTCGGCACGCCTGACGTCACCGCCCAAAACTCCCGCCGATCTCCGCGATATCCCGGTCTTCGCTAGGCTGCCACCGCCAGAAGCAACGCCACCCGCTGCGAATCCAGCGCTGCGATGCCGCCATTCCTCTTCATCGATGGGTTTGCGTCGCCCCAACGAGCGATCGTGAAGAAGTGCGGCCTTTCGCTGCTCCCATTCCGCGCTGAAGGCCCCCAGGAAGAACTCCATCAGCCACCTCCGCGCCGTTTCTGATGGCCACGCTCAGCATAGACTCTGAGCTCAAGCATGACGGACGCCAGAATCTTCTGGATATCGGCAATCTCGTTGGAGATCCTTTTCGAGGCGGTAACTCCGCTTTTGTTTGCGACAAGCGCCAATTGATTGAGGTTGATGCCAACCCTCCGCATTTCAGCGTGAAGGAGACCCAAAACCGCACGATCGTCGTCATCAAAAAATGGCCGGACCCCCGCCCCTTCCAGCGTCAGCGATCGCATGAAGGCGGAAACCGTCATCTTGGCTGCCTCGGCTGCCCGCTCGATTTCGGCAAATTCCCCAGCATTGAAACGCGCATGGACGACCTTGTCCTTGCGACCCTGCACCGATTTGCGCTCGATAGTCCTGTTATCGGCACCGTCCATCGCCCACCCCAAAACCCGCCGCAGGCGCCATCGACGGCTTGTCCGTCGATCGTCAGCAAATTTGTATCACAAATTTGCGTATCCTGCCAAAACAAGCTTTACTGTAATAGTTCATCATCCACAACCGAGATCCTCCGCTGACGGTGCAGCGGACACCGCTCGACACTTTTGAGCGCGCTCGGGCATTGGTGGGATCGCTTAGTAGGAATCACGCGTGTATCCAATTCATGCTGTTGAATTAACTGACTGCACAATGTGTTCACACGACACCATCGAGTGATTAATCGATGTGAAATGTCGAGGTGAGCGGTGTATGTGGCCGTACAGACCTAGAGATCATTCACACGATGTGCATTTGGTTTGCAAATTTCCTGAACCTATTTTATTCATAGTCCGTCTTTAGGCCAGGAACATCACTACGCGGCGTCGCAGAATGTTGAGGGATCGTGACAAGGATCTATGCTGCAGTCAGCAATAAGGGCGGCGCCGGGAAGACGACGCTTGTAACCTTGCTCTCCGGCGAATATGCGCTGCGGGGAGAGCGTGTACTTCTTATTGATGCCGATGCCAGGAAAAACCTCTCGGGCTGGTGGAAGCTTTGCCACACAAAGGGAAATGTTCCAGAAAATATCGCAGTCACGATCGCCGCGACGCAAAGATCGATCGAGACCGAGATAGCACGCTTGGGCAGGTCCTTTGATCTGATCGTTATCGATGCGCCTGGTGTCGACAGCACCATTCTATCAACCATCATCCGGACGTCACAGATTGTTATCTCCCCTGTCCAGCCGGCCATCAAGGAGATCGAGGCTGCAGGCCAAGCCGCCGCCGCCGTCAATGAAATCAACGACGAGTTCGGCTCGCGGATCCTGCATTTCAACGTCCGCACACGCATCACTGTGCCAGGACGCAATCTCGAAGCCTATCGCTACATCAGGCCATTCGTAGCGGGGTTGGTTGCGGCCGACTACCAAACGACACTTCTGGAGACCGAACTGTTCGAGCGCAACGTCTATCGGGAAATCCAAAACGGCCTGGGGACGTTGCAGATGCAGGAGTTGACGGAAACGGTCAGGAAGGCCCGTGCGGAAGTGCAGGCGCTGGTTACGGAAATTGAACAGAAGCGTGCGGACATCGTTAGGGAAGAAGCTGCATGACGAAGGCAAATTTCGGGCTCGATGATTTCTCGATTGCTCCACGTCGGCGAGCGCAAGAGCTGGTCCCCATCGAGTCGGATCGCGACGACAAGAAACGGCAGCGCTCTGCACCACGCGTGTCAAAAGGCTCGGACGATACCGCCCTGATGGCCAAACCATCCGACGACGAGAAACAGGCGCGCGAGAGAGAGCGTGCAATGGTCCAGGGCGAAGCCCGCCGCAGCCTCAGAAATCTGAAGCGCACAAAGCAACGTCACGTCAAATTCTACGTCAATGTCGCACTTGATCAGGAAACAAAGGCTCGGCTTGTGCGTGCCGCCTACGAGAACGATGTCAAAATGACGGTGGTGATGAAGGAGGCGATCGACTTCTATCTATCGGAGAACGGCTACTAACTGTCCTCGAAGAGGATGCAGCCGGTCGATCCGGCGGCATCATCTTAAGCGAACGCCGAAAGATGCCCCCTAGTGAGGAGGCAAGGTCTGGATTTCGGCATCTGTCTGCTCAATCGCTGCGTTGAGTTCGCTCTCGATCTGGCGACGCTCTTCAAGGGTGGGGGCGTTGCGGAGTTCGGCGCGCAGTTCCTCGATGTGCTGTTCCATCGTCATCTTCGTCTCCTTGACGTTTGTGAAAGATGACCTGAGCGGCTGTGAGGGGAGAAGACGGGTCAAGGTTCGCGTCAGCGGCCGGCGGAGCCGGCGCGCGGAGGAACCGATTTTGTCGGAGCGCAAGCGCAGGCAAAATTGGAGGGGCTGCGCGACCTTGAGGCGGCTTTTCCCCTCGCAGCACAATCGCGGCTCTGAGCAGACAGGGTTTGGTCTCGTGTGGCACCGGGGCGAAGGTTCGACATACTCGGGGAGACACTGTACGGATGAGGCGCTTCCAAATCGGGAACACTGTTGTCGAGGAGCAATCGACAGGCTTTCAAGAAAACCTAGCCGCGGCCTATCGCTCGAAGCTGCGCCCAGTCTGCCTTTGCCGGACGTCGGGCGTAGCGATGTACATTGCCAGTGTCGGGGAGCAACTCGTCATCAAGCGGATGCCTTTGACCGGCGGTGCGCACGCTCCTGAGTGCGAATCCTATGAGCCACCCTACGAATTGTCGGGGCTGGGCTCCCTGATCGGTAGTGCTATCCAGATCGATGCGGAAAGCGGAGTGGCTTCTTTGAAGCTGGATTTCTCACTTTCCAAGAAGGGCCCGCGTACCGCGCCGACGCAGACATCGGCGGGTTCGGGGTCCGCGAAGAATGATGTGCGCAAGATGTCGCTGCGTGCCCTCCTTCATTATCTCTGGCATCAGGGCGGCTTGGCGGTATGGACCGCACATTGGGCGGGCAAGCGGCACTGGCCGCAGGTTCGCAACCACCTTCTGGAAGCGGCGCGCACCATGTCTGTCAGGGGCGAGCCACTCGCGAATCGGCTGTTCGTGCCAGAACCATTCCGGCTCGACGACAAGTTCGCGATCGAACAACGACGACATGCTGCCCTGGCGCCGCTTCATGGTGCAGCCACCGGTTCGAAACCCCTTATGGTTCTGATCTGCGAGATAAAGGAGTTCACGCCGACAAGAAGCGGTCAAAGGATTATCGCCAAACACCTGCCTGGTTTTTCCCTTTTCCTGGAAGAGGCCCTGTGGCGTCGCCTCAATTCGCTTTTTCCCGCCGAATTCGACATGTGGAAAGCAAACGAGACTTGTCATTTAATCGCGATCGCGACGATCGGCGCGTCCGAGTCGGGAGCGATCGCCATCAATGAGATCGCCTTGATGGTCGTCACGGAACAATGGCTTCCAGTCGAAAACACCCATGAGGCGCGATTGCTGGAACAATTGACGAGGATGTATCGAAAAACCATCAAGGGCCTCCGTTTCCACCTTGCCACCACGCAGCCATTCGCAAACGCGATGCTTCCTGAGCAGAAGCCCTGTCCCGCAGCACTCTATATCGTGCCCCCCGGCGCCGGCGAGGAATTCGAGATTGCGCTTCAGGAAATGATCGATGCACGGCCGGATGTTGCGCCTTGGCTATGGCGTGTCGCCGATGGCGACATGCCTCCCCTGCCCTAGTAAAGGCGATCGGCACTGATTTCGACCTATCAAGCCTGTGAATCAATGCAGCGCGATTGATTCAAAACTGTCGTTGGACGTTGGGCACCAGATCACCGATTCTGTTCTCCATGTCGCTCTATCACTATCGCCTCCATTGCCATCGCACCGATCCAAGCAGAAACATGGCGCGGTTCTACACACTCTCGATACAGCCAACGCTGTTCGGCGAGACAGCAGTCGTCCGTTCGTGGGGACGGATCGGAACGAGCGGTCGGCAAAAGACGGAGGCGTTTTCGGATGAGCTCGTCGCGGTGTCCCGCTTCCTCGAACTCGCGCGCCGAAAGCGGGCAAAGGGCTACGAGCCGATGGGAAGCTGTGGAAATGCCGCCAAGGGCGGCTCGTTGAGCGTAATGGTCGATGACAAGAGAGTTCCGTAGTGGAAAAATCTCGAATCTTCAAGCGGGAGTTCACTATGACCACGACCAGCGAAATTGCAGATAAGATCGCAAGCGAACATGGCCTGACGAAGGTTCAGGGCAAGGCTATAGTGGAAGCCGTGTTTACGGCCATCACAGCCGCATCCACCTCCGGCAACGAAACTTCAATTCCCGGTTTCGGGAAGTTCAAGGTAAAGAACACGCCGGAGCGCGAAGCACGCAATCCGGCGACCGGCGCGACCATCAAGGTCGCTGCCGCCAAGAAGCTCACCTTCGCGCCGGCAAAGGCGCTGAAGGACGTGCTTAACAAGTGACGTGAGAAAAGCCCCGCTTGATTGGCGGGGCTTTCTAGTACAGCTCACCGGCGAGTGTTGCGCGACCAGATGAGCTGGAGGCCTTCGTGACCGTGGACTTCGGTGAGCGTGGCATAGATCGGCGCTGGGAAGCTCGGATCGTCGAGCTTGACCGAGATGTAGTCGCGCTCGGTTTCGCGGGCTTGTTTCTGCCAGCCTGCTCCGAACTCGACATTGCCGGCCAGTACCCGGAAGTCGGGGGCGTCTTCGGAGGAGCGTTCGACCCTGACGATCTTTGCCTTGACGTTGAGGTTGAGGGTCTTGATGGTGCCGGTGAAGCCGTCGTTCGAGGCGGTGAAAGAGCCGATGGTAGCCATTGTCGTATTCCTTTTCTGTTGCTCGGGCCGCGCCCATCGCGACCTCGATGGCTGTCGACAAGACCGGGGACGATCGGCCCGCACCCGCAGGGTCGCAACGAAGTGGAGAACGGTCATGGGCCGAGGCTTTCTTGGCTATCGCGAGGAATGACGGAGACGATCCCGCGTGAGCTGTCACGTGGGATCGTCGCCGTCAGGGGAAGAAAACGAGCCGGCCGTTGCGGGAGGACGATCCAGCCGAGCGCCGCGAGGCGGTCTCCGGTCAGACATGCCCCATCGAGACCGCAATGGGCGTGCCTTCCGCAAATATTGAAAGGATCGAGAATGGCGGAACCAGACGCTCTCAGGCCAGCATGAAAACTGCAACACCCGCGCGTTTCATTCACCCCCCTCTGAGGGGCTCGGCCAGGAACGCATGATACCAGTGACCCTTCCGACTGCGGGGCATTTTGGACTGTGAGCGCGATTTTCTTGAGGAAGGCAGGCCAGAAACTGCCAAGCGGCGCGGTCGCCTCGAAGGTAAATGCATTGTCGAGTTCAACCCGATTGTACCTATCCAGAATGAACCAACATGGAAAATCCAGCCCGGCGCATCAGATCGTGGAGGTAGGCGACGGCGCGCTGCGGCCTGGAAAATGAAGCGCTGTCGTTTTTTGAGGACCGAGAGCCATGATGCGAGATAGATCGCGTGATCCGGGCACGGCCCCATCTCCGGAGCGATGCCAAGGTCGGCTACGAGAAACATCACACCGAGTTCGGCCATCAGCTCTTCGCGGGCGCGCTCCGACTGATCCTCAGCCGGGTTCCGAGCCGCTGCCGCTACCCGGGGCACGGCGTTCGCCAGGTTCGTGACCGTCTTCCCAGCCTCGTTTCGCAGATGCGGCGGCACGGTCTTGTCCGCAGCGCCTTTTGGATGACGCGCGCTTGCAGGAAGTGAGCGTTGTTCCCGGCGGACATGTTCCCGAGATCATCGGCATTTTTGAAAAAGCGGAAGTATTGATGAACGGTCATGTTCTCCTTGTTTCAAACAAGGAAAGAGGACGATCAATCTGAACGTCGCGTTAGGTATGTCGGTCCAAGAGGACGCGACCTTCATCCGATTCGCCCCAGGACGCGGGACGTTGCGGTTGTCGCAGAAGTCCCTATTCTGCAATAGAATATCGAAGCCACCTTGCTCACGAAAGCGCCTGGGCGAGGATCCACTCAGCGAACAACTTGACCTTGGTCGTTCGACTGCGCGTTTCTGGATACACGAACCAGTAGCCACGACCATCATGGGCGACGGTTTCAAAAAGCTGGATAAGCTGCCCTTTTTCTAGTTCCTCTTTAAAGAGTGCCGGCGTGAGCAAGGCGATCCCAAAACCTTGCGAGGCGGCGATATGTTCAAGGTTCTGGGCACCCAACTGCAACGTGCTGCCTTCGGGTACAGATGCTGTTTCACCGGCGGCGTCGAGCCACAAACGCCACCATGGGCTATGCCGATCAACCAACGGTGCTGAAAGCATCGCTGCGGGGGTATTGAAGGGGCCGTGCTTTTCGAGAAAGGATGGACTGCACATCGGTGCGAAGTTCATTGCGAATAATTCATGACCTTTGAGGCCAGGCCACTCGCCGCGTCCCGGTCGTATGCAGACATCGAAACCTTTCTCAATCAAATCCACGTCGCCCCTGACACCCTTCAGTCTGACGGCGACATTGGGATGCTCGAATTGGAACTGACCTAGTCTCGGAACAAGCCACGCTGCTGCGAAGCTCGGCAGAGCTGCCACTGAAAGAACCGCTTCATCCGCGCGAGCCAGGCCGTCAAATGCATCTCCCATGATGCCGAAGGCATAGGACATCTGCTCCGATAGCTGTCGTCCGGCAGGCGTCAGAGTTACCACCTGAGGCCGCCGTGTGAACAACTGGCAGGCGATCTCAATTTCTAAAGCCTTAACCTGCTGGCTGACTGCAGCCTGCGTCATTCCGAGTTCTTTTGCTGCTTTCGTGAAGCTCTCATGTCGAGCCGCCGCTTCGAAAGCCCGCAACGCGGTCAGATTGGGCAATCGCCTTACCAAGCCAAAGCCCTCATGCAAGCCATAGCAATCTCGATCTGTCGCAACACTGATTCATCAAACTAAAGTGGACCTCAATCTCCCAAGTTAACAATATGCAGCCTGAGGATTAGTTTGACTTATGTTCTTCCCATACTGGCCGCCGCTGTCGGAGGCTATCTATTAGAGGTACTTAGCATACCGAATGGTCTCTTGATCGGTGCGACGCTAGCGGGTCTCCTGTTCTGCAGCTTTTACAGGCGTGCTCAGGTTGTTCCGTTCAGCCTGCAATTCATGCAGATCGTTCTCGGCATTTCGCTCGGTATCACTGTAGGTCCTAGCGATCCTCTCGTGGCGTCCGACTGGCTCACCGCCGCAGGACTGACGGTACTGTGTCTAACCCTACAGGTCGGCACGAGCTACATCTGGCTCCGAAAGGTTTCGCGTTGGCCGGCAGCCGATGCGGCGTTGGCTTCATACCCTGGCGCCATGGCGGCCGTGCTCGATCTGCTTGGCAAGTCGGCTGCCGGTCCGAAAGTGCTGATCGTTCATATGATGCGGATCATATTCCTGACTTTCGCCGCCAGTCTTCTCGTTTGGAATCACATCCCAGCACCCACCCAGCCGCTCGCCCTGAGTCTTCCGGTGTTGTTCGTGGCGGCAGCAATCGTTGCCTCAAGTCTAGTTCTCGGCCGAATAATGGCAAACAGCGGCGTACCCGCGCCTTATATGTTGGTCGCGTTGGTCTTCGGCGCTTTTGGTTCGAGCATGGGTTTGCTGGAGGGCTTCCACGTTCCACAGCTTATGCTCGATGGGGCAATCATCCTATTGGCGGCCTTGATAACGATCAACGTAAAGAACATCGACAAGCGAGAGTTTTTTCCGGCACTCCGAGCTGGCGGCGTCGCTCTGCTTCTGACGCTAACATGGACGGTTACTATAGCGGTGCTTGCTGCATGGCTGTTAGATTATGAGGTTGTGACCGTGTTGCTGTCCTGTGTACCTGGAGCCGTCGAGAGCGTCGCGTTCGTGGCGGTAGTTTCTGGGTTGGATGTCGCCTTTATTTTGAAGGTGCACTTGATGCGTTTACTTTTCGCGCATCTTTCACCGGCCTTGTTACTCGTCGTACGAAAAGAGGGTTTGCTCGCGTAACAAGAGGTCCTGACGTGCCAACACACAATGACGCCAGTCGGAGAGATCCTGATCTTCCGAAGCTAAATGGCGCGCGCTCTTTCGCACAATTTTGGATCCGAAAGTCCCGTCAGTCTATTTGCTGTCACTGGCCTGCCGCGTAGCCCAAGACCTCCACCCCTAGCCTTCCTCGAATCCCTCTGATGATACCGAGACCTGTGGGCCGGAGGCGACCACTTCCGGCTATCTAGACAGACAGATGCCACCATGATCTGGATGCCGGGATTATGAATTTCTTCATGAGCAAGCGTTGCATAACAGCTTTCCATATCCAGGAGGACGATCGAGCCGAGCACCGCGAGGCGGTCTCCGGTCAGACATGCCCCATCGAGACCGCTGTGGGCGTGCCTTCCGCAAAGATTGAAGGATCGAGAATGGTGGACCCAGGCGCCCTCAGCCCAACATGGAAAATCCAGCCCGGCGCGTCGGCTGAAGATCGTGGAGGTAGGCGACGGCGCGCTGCGCTTGCGCGGCGGCCTGGAAAATGAAGCGCTTGTCGTTTTTGAGAACCGAGAGCCATGATGCGAGATAGCTCGCGTGATCGGGGCGCGGCTCCATCTCCGGAGCAATGCCAAGGTCGGCCGCGAGATACACCGCACCGAGTTCGGCGATCAGCTCTTCGCGGGCGCGCTCCGACCGATCCTTAGCGTATCTGGAGAGATCACGATTGAGACGGTGGGCTGCACCGGCCCAGTGGATTTCTTCATGCGCAAGCGTTGCATAATAGCTTTCCACATCCCGGAACGTTTCGATCGGCGGCATTTGGATGTTATCTCGGCTCTGCGGCCGTGTCTCACAAGTGTCACGGCTTCATGATCAACATATCCGGCAATTAGAACGCGCGGCGTTGCGCGATGGGGCGATGTTTTGCCGGGGCGGGCTCGAGCCCGTCCCGGCAAAACATCGCTGCTCGAAGAGGTCCTCTTGCCCCAGCTCTTCTTCACCGACCTTTCTGCCCTGCCTCGTTCGGTGACGATCGACGGCGTTGCACACGCGTTAGAGGCAGACAAGATAGCGGCTGCAGAGAAGCTCGGGCTCGTTGAGGGTATGCCCTTCATTCTTGGCGGAGAAGGATCCTACGACCACAACCTCAATCGCTTCTTGCGATCCTGCCCGACCATGGGCGTACGCTCCCTGAACAGCCTTCGCGCATATGCGCGAGACATCGTCGTGTGGATGCGTTTTCTGGAAGAACGTCGGGGCGGCAAGTCTGTATGGGCTGCGAACCGTGACGACATCGCCGCGTTCCACCAGGCCCGGCGCCTGTCCGAGCCGCCCTTCCGCATCTCGGCCTCTTCCTGGAACCGAACGATCGCGGCTCTCGACAAGCTCTATAGATGGGCCGTCGATGAGAAGATCATCACAACGGCCCCCTTCACTTACAGGCAGCTATGGTCACGGGCACCGACCTCGGGCGCGGTCGTCTCCGTGGCGATCAACTGTGCCAAGGAGAGTGGAGGTCGCAACGGAGATGTGCAATTCCTGGATATGCCGCGCTATTTGGTTTTTCGCGACGTCGGACTGCGCGGCAGACTTCCTGACGGGCAGGAAGACCCGAGCTGGCGCGGACGCAATGGTACGCGCAATGCTCTGTTTGCGGAACTGCTGATCACGACAGGTCTGCGATTACAGGAAGCATCGAGCCTGCTGCTGAGCGAATTGCCAACGTTGGATACCGAAACAGGCTCTCCAGTCCGCTCTTTAGCCTTCCGTCTGGCTGCTGCGACGGCAAAGGGGTCGCGTGGGCGGGATATCCGCATGCCTATTCGTCTGATCAGGCAACTTCACGACTATGGTTTGATTGAGCGGGAGAATGCTCTTGGACGTCACCGGCGGCGCGGGCGCATCTGCCGGATGCCTCGATCAATCACAGTAGCCGCATATGAGCATCGCGCTTTACGCCTAGCCGACGGCGATCACACGGTCAGAGTAAGCGTCGACCAGTTGCGTCCATCGGATCGGGTACGCCTCATCGACAAGACGACCGGCTCACCCCTGGCGCTCTGGCTGACCGAGGATGGGCAGCCAGTGTCGATGGCGGCCTGGGAAGCCGTGTTCATGCGGGCCAGCGAACGATGCCGCCACCTCGGTTTCGATGACATGCATATCACTCCCCACATGCTCCGTCATAGCTTTGCCGTCCACATGTTGACGCTGCTTTTGCGCGAGCAGGTCCGGTGGGTGGTCAGCGAACGATCGGCACAGCTCGGCTCCGCCTATCGACGGATGATCGGCGATCCGCTGCTCAAGCTTCAAAGGCTGATGGGGCACAGCCGTATCGAAAGCACTTACATCTATCTCGACCATCTTGCCGACAGTCAGGAGATCGTCGATGCGGCCGTAAGCAACTTCGGGCTAGACGCGGGATCCGAGGAGTTCGCGCCATGAGACGGGGGAGGCTGGCCAAATTTCCGCCGCAGTCAGATAGCTCCGACGCGGATACCGCCGCGACCACTACGACTGTCGATCCGCGCCGCTTCGCCGTGCGTGTTGATACGGGCAACGAGTTTATCGTGGATTTAACCGACTTGACTCCCTCATCCTTCGTCGTGGAGATCGCGCCGCTGCTCCGGGAACGAATCCGTCAGATGGGACCAACCCCAATTTGGCGCTCAGTACGCAATAGCGTGAAGATGCTGCGGCGGTTTTGGTCGTTTCTCGATGCTCAGCGCCACACAATACGTGCACTGGGTGACGTAACCGTCGAGCTGATTGACGGTTACGAAGATTGGCTGGAGCAAAATGCAGGGAACCGATCGTCCCAGCGGCAACTTCTGGCGACACTGATCAGTGTATTGCGGATCGCCGTCAACGATCGTCCTGGCGTGCTCACACCCGACGTCGTATCGCGTTTGCGCTATCTGGGGCGTGGTCACGGCAGCGGCGGGCGCCCTCGTGACGCTTACAGCAGTGGGATTGCCGAAGCATTGCGAACCGCTGCGCGGACACAAGTGGCAAACGCCCGTGAGCGCATCGTACTCGGCGACGACCTTCCGGCGCCTCCACTCGGACTTAGCGCCGGTACGCGGCTGCGCGTTCTTTATGATGCCGTCCTCGTTGAGATCGCAAGATCCAGCTGGATCGAGGCAGAACATCCCGCCTTCAAACGCTTCGCAAATCTCGCCCGATATCACAAGATTGATTGCAAGATCGAGTTGCCGCACAGAGGATTCCACTTAACGGTAAGCGACTTCGCCGCGTTCCTGGTGCTGCTGTCGCTGGAGACCGGTATGGAGATGGAGTGCCTGAACCGTCTGAAGGCCGATTGCTTGCGCAATCCTACCCGAGGGTATGTCGAGATCGAGTATTACAAGCCTCGGGCGCGGGGCTCGGAATGGAAACACGTGCGGGTGCGGGACGGATCGATCGCCACGCCAGGCGGACTAATGCGGCTCGCGATCTCATTGACCGAACGGGCACGCCGGCACACTGGTTCAGATCGATTGTGGGTCCTTTGGACCGTCAACGGCCTGCGATCGCTGAGCGACGATGGCACGCAGGGAGTCGATGCTTTTGTCGAACGCTACAAACTTACAGATGATGAGGGCAGGCCGCTGCGCTTGCAGCTCTCCCGGCTTCGAAAGACCTTTAAAGCCGAATGGTATCGTCGCACCAATGGGCAACTCGAGCAGTTCGCCGTCGGCCATTCGATCCCTGTCGCAGCCAGGCATTATGCCGACATACCTGCCCTGCGCCATGTCCATGAACAGACGTTAGCTGACGCGTTTCACGACGCTCTCGACGCTGCGCTCAGACCACGCCTCGTCACCAGCGAGCAGGAGAACCCTGCCGTCGAGCCGCAGGACCAGGCTCCCGCAAAAGATGACCAAGACGTGTGGATGGCGCGATGCGGTAACTTTTACGATAGCCCGTTCGCAAAAGCCGGCGATCCCTGCCCCACGCCATTCTGGGGGTGCTTGGAATGCGAGAACGCCGTCATTAGCGAGCGCAAGCTCCCGGCGCTCCTCGCATTCCAATCGTTCATGGCCGATCAGCGTGCTGCCCTCAATGCCGAAGAGTGGTCAGTCAAGTTCGCGCGCGCTTGGCATCGCATCACTCATCAGATCATTCCTGCCTTTGCTCCACAGGTATTGGAAGCGGCCCGAAGGACGACTGATGCAAGAGATCCGATGCTCCTCTATCTGCCGGTAGAGGCGATAGCACGATGACAGCGGCAAATCTCGGCCACATCCCGCGCACCTCCAGCATCCGCAGCGACACTGACATTGTTCTTAAGTCGATGAAGCTGAAGGATGGGACGAATCGGGAAGCACTTTCTCGTTTTGGCGACGACGTCTGGGATCTCGATCCGGCAATCTTTCAGGACATGGCACGGCATGCCTTCCGCACGCTTGACTTCAGCACCATCACCTGTCCGCGGGAGAAGCTCACCGCCAAGGAATACATTTACGCCTGGCTTAACGAGCGATTGCCAGACGCCGCGCGTCGGCTACGGCCCATGAGTGCACGGGCGGCGCTCGGCACGCTACGTCAGCTTATGACCTTCGTTCGGGAACGAGAGGGACGATTCGATGCAGCTCTCATCGATCAGGATCTTCTCAATGCTTATCTCGTGTTTCAGAAGAACCGCTCGGTTTCGCCGTACCGGATCGCTGAGTGCTTGAGGCCGGCTTTGCAGTTGCATCGGCTGGCCCGCTTCCTGACGCATGGCGGCTTAAGTCTTGTGCCCTGGAACGGCGCACCACCCTACAGAGTGGCAGGCTGTAGCGGGCATACGTATGAGAATGTGACACCGCGCATACCCGACGCGGTGATCGCCGAACTGCTGCGATGGTCGCTTCGCTATGTCGAGTTGTTTTCCATCGACATCTTTGCAGCACGCGAGGAATTGGATGAACTGGAAGCGGGCTATTCGGCCCGCCCGCGCGGAGCTCCTGCGGGCAGCGTCGTCGCACGCGTGACGTCCTACATCGACATCCGCCGCCGTGCTGGCCGTGGCATCCCTGTGTGGAATGACCCCGCCGACATTGCAGGCCTGCGAGATGCTCTCATTCGAGGCAAATGGCTCAAGGGGGAAGTACTGAACATTCGGCTCATTTCGTTGCAGAGCTGTGTGCGTCCGAGCAACCTCATCCAGAATAAGGCGGCTTTTGCCCTTCTGCTCGAAGCCGTGCAGGAGCTCGGCGTCGAGCACGGTGGCATGGACACGCCGATCACCATCGATCCGACGAGCGGGCGTCCATGGCGGTCTCGCTTCGATGATTTCTCCCTGGCACACGAAGAGCGCCAGCTCCAGACCGCCGCTTACATCCTGTGCGCTTATCTGACCGGCATGCGCGATAGTGAAGTCCAGGCAATGCAATCCGGCTCCCTGCAGCGCAAACGCAGCGCCGATGGTATGATTGAGCGGCTGACTATACGCAGTACCGTCTACAAAGGGCGTGAAGAGCGCGGGAGCGTCGAGGAGTGGGTGACGATCGCGCCAGTTGTACGCGCCATTGAAGTGGCTGAGCGCCTCGTGGCAAGACATCGGCCACAGCGCAGGCAGGGCTGCATCTGGGTCGCTCTTCATCGTAAAGTTGCCCGAGATGGCGGCGTGCCGCACGTGGTGCAACGTATCAATGGGTTCCGCCAGAACTTGGACCGGCGTTTCGGAACCGCGGATGAACCGGCGATCCCGCTCGTGGATGGGCGATGCTGGATCTTCAACACGCGGCAGTTCCGCCGCACTGTGGCCTGGTATATCGCCAACCGCCCCTTCGGAGTGGTCGCCGGCAAGATCCAGTACAAGCATGCCTCCGTGGCAATTTTCGACGGCTATGCCGGCTCATCGACCTCCGGCTTCCGTCAGGAAGTGGAACAGGAACACTATCTGGGCCAGCTCGATGACATCGTAGAGCACTATGAAGCGGCACGACGCGGAGAACGCTTGACCGGCCCGGGCGCATCGCGCGTCATACACGAGATCGAACGGGTGACGAAGGAGATTGGCTCCTTGCCCGGCGTCATTGCGGATGGCAAACGCATGAAGGCAATGCTTGCTCACCTCGCACGCACGCTGCATGTCGGCTACCTGAACGATTGCTTCTTCGAGCCGGCAACCGCACTCTGCCTCACCCGGTCAGGGACCTCAACAAGCCAGCCTATCCTGTCGAACTGCGCTCCCGATCGCTGCCCGAACTCCTGCATTGCACGCCGCCATTTGCCAGCGTGGCAAGCAGCAATCGCGCATGCCGAAGCCATGCTGCAAGAAAGGCGCTTGTCGAACCTGCAGCGCAGCGCCATCCGGCAAGACCGAGATCGAATGCGCAAGCTGATCGCTCCCCTCCGGGAGGAACCGCCCTGAAGCCGGTCAGCATGTCGACCGACCGCGCGCTACGTGCCGCATTGACCCGGCTTGTCTGCGGCAATGCAACCCGGACCAATGGACGTTTGACGGTTACCAATCTGGCGCGCGAGGCCAATGTCAGCCGGGCAACTGCAAACCGCGCTCCGGCAATCGTGGCGGAGCTCAGAGCGATTTTGGCCGAGACCGCGTCCCCGCCTCTCAAACAGCACCAGCAGATCGATGCGACGCGCGATCAGCGCGACGCAGCGAATGTGGTGGCCCAGCACCTTCAGGTCCGCGCCCTGTTGCAACGCGACAGCGCCAATAGGAATGGTAAACTGCTGTCGGTAGTGGGCAAATTGGATGACGGCTAGCGCTGCCGTCGCTCCGGAACAGTCATCGGCGGCATGTCTTGTCCCCAATAAATTATAGTCTGTTCTGGACAACGCTCGCTCCATCCCTATCAAGGCCCTCCGATCCTAAAATCCCGGAAGGTTCAATTGGGACAACGTGCCGCCATCTATTGTCGGGTTTCGACCGCCGACCAGTCGTGTGAGCGGCAGCAGCGCGACCTGATATCGTTCGCTGCTCGCGCCCATTACGACGTCGTGGCGGTTTTCAAAGAGACGGGTTCAGGCGTGAAGCTTGATCGGGTTGAGCGCAAAAAGATCATGGCGCTCGCCCAGGCCAGACGAATCGACGCCATCCTTGTCACGGAGCTTTCACGATGGGGCCGTTCGACCATCGATCTTCTTAACACGCTACGCGCGCTGGCAAATTGGAAAGTGTCGGTCATCGCCACAAACGGTGTGACCTTCGACTTGTCCTCGCCGTATGGTCGGATGCTAACGACTTTTCTAGCCGGCATTGCCGAATTTGAACGTGACTTGATCAGCGAGCGGGTCAAGTCCGGCCTCGCCGCAGCAAAGGCACGGGGCAAAAAACTTGGCCGTCAGACTGGGCAACGACCCAAATCCGACCGGCTTGCACCCAAAGTTCTCGCGCTTGTCGCCGAAGGCCGCAGCTATCGCTGGATCGCCCGTGATCTTGGCATCAGTAAGAACACGGTCGGTGATATCGTTAAGCGCACCAAATCCGTTGAGAACCTGCCAAGGATCGCGACCCGTTAAGGCAAGACCAAGGCGCCGTCGTCAGCAACAAGCGTACTCACCGAAATCACGCCGCGCCGGCTATTTCGGGTGGCCATGCGAGCGCCTAAACAGTTAGGTGAGACAGATTGGCCGTTCAGATAATGGATGT
>NZ_FNGR01000039.1:0-54741 GCF_900103045.1 Ensifer sp. YR511 | reverse complement strand
TGATGCGGGCATCGTCCCAAATCTGCCGGATTTCGGCCGTCGCCGTATCGAGCACGTCTGCCAGTTGCTGGTGGACCTTTGCCGGATCATGCCCTTCGACGAAATAGGGTTTGTAGCCCATGCCCTCGAAGAACTTCTTCAGCTCGTCGTGCGGAATGCGGGCGAGGAAGCAGGGATTGGCGATCTTGTAGCCGTTCAGGTGCAGGATCGGCAGAACACAGCCGTCGCGGGCAGGGTTGAGGAACTTGTTGCTCTGCCAGCCGGTCGCAAGCGGCCCGGTCTCGGCCTCGCCATCGCCGACGATGCAGGCAACGACCAGATTGGGATTGTCGAAGGCGGCGCCATAGGCGTGGCTGAGTGCATAGCCGAGTTCGCCGCCTTCATGGATGCTGCCGGGCGTTTCCGGCGCCACATGGCTCGGGATGCCGCCGGGAAAGCTGAACTGCTTGAACAGCCGCTGCATGCCTTCGGCGTCTTCGGCGATGTTCGGATAGAACTCCGTATAGGTCCCTTCCAAATAGGCATGCGCCACCAGAGACGGCCCGCCATGGCCGGGACCGATGATGTAGATCATGTCGAGGTCGTCGCGTTTGATGACGCGATTGAGATGCACGTAGAGCATGTTGAGGCCCGGCGACGTGCCCCAATGGCCGAGCAGGCGCGGCTTGATGTGCTCGCGCTTCAGCGGTTCGCGCAGAAGCGGATTGTCGAGCAGATAGATCTGCCCGACCGACAGATAGTTCGAAGCGCGCCAATAGGCGTCCATCAGGCGGAGTTCGTCGGCCGACAACGGTGCTGCTGATTTTCCGGATGCCGTCTCTTTCATCGATGCTGTTTCAGGCGAAACCATCTGAGCCTCCCGGTCAAAAGGACCTATGCTGAAATTCCCTCCAGCTTGCCGTCGCGCAAGCCATCCCAGTCTCTCGAATTCGCTACGGTCGTTGCTGTTTTTTCTGCGGCGGGCAGGATGGTGGAACGCTTGAAGTACGAACGACAGCAGCAGGAATACGCTTGCAGCGCCGCGGGCACAGGCCGCGGCGGTCTCGACGCATATCTTATTGCGGATAAGGCTCGGCGTAATGCTCGACCACGCCGCGAACGCCGCGCACGTTCTCAGCGAGGATGCGGGCCGCCTTACGGCAATCGGCGGTATCCACGTTGCCCCAGAGGTGCACGATGCCGTCGGTCACGGCGACCTTTATGTCCAGGCCTTCAAGACCGGTATTTTCGCCGATGCGCACCAGGATACTGCGCCGGATGGCTTCGTCGCCGGCCGCCGTCTCGTCCTGCTTTGCAGACAAGATCGCCTGCAGCAGATCGGCGCGACTGACGATACCGACAACAAGGCCGTTTCTAAGCACCGGTACACGCTTGATGTCGCGCTCCCGCATCAGAGACGCGACGCGCGCGACCGAGGCATCCTCATCGATGGTCACGGGATTGGCCGTCATGGCATCACCGACCCTCCAGGAGGATCGGCGCACATAGGCGCTCGCCCGCTCGTCCGCGGCCCCGGTCGGGTCGGCGACCGGAATGCCGCCGCCAAGCTCGCTCCGGCGAATGAGGTCGCCTTCGCTGATGACGCCCACCAGGGTTCCATCACCGTCGACCACGGGAAGGCCACTTACATGATTATCGAGCATGATCCGGGCTGCCTGCCTGACGCTATTGTCAGGGGACAGCTTGACGACCGACGTCGTCATTACATCTTTAACGAGCATGTCGATCCCGCTCCCCAAAGGACTTGGCACCGTCATTTCGCTTCGTAAGGTAGTCCCATCTCGTCGGTTCGACAACTAATGGGTGGAGAAAAGGGAAATGGCGGACAGGGTGTCCGCTGCTCCGCCGTTTTCTTGGAATATTTGGTCCGTATCTCACTGAGGTTTATCATAAATTCCGTATGTTCCGTCTGTTCGTTATGATAACCGTCTTAGAAATCGCGGCTCGACGGAGGCTTTCTTGGCGCGCAACAAGCTGTCTGAAACAAAGATCAAAACGCTATCCACGCCTGGCATCTATGGCGACGGCGACGGCCTCTATCTGCGAGTGCAAAAAGGTGGGAGCAAAAACTGGGTCTTCATCTACCGTCGCGGAGACAGGCGAAACGAGCTTGGACTCGGCGGCTATGGGCAGGGCACCGCACCTGTACCGCTAGCATTGGCGCGAGAGAAAGCCGATGTGATCCGCCAGCAACTGGCGCGAGGTGAGGATCCACGTGGCGATCGCGTCTCCATCAAGCCGAAGACCTTCAAGGACTGCATGGACGATCTACTGAAGGCGAAGGAATCTGAATGGACAAATGACAAGCACGCCGATCAGTGGGTAATGACTTTGCGCGACTATGCGAAGCCTCTTCACGATCTACCAATCGGCGACATTGTGATAGGCGACATCAAAGATTGTCTCATGCCGCATTGGACTGAGCGGCCAGAAACTGCGGAACGGTTGCGCGCCCGGATTCAAGCCGTCATCGATTACGGGATTGCGCATGAATGGCGCACTGCTGGAAATCCCGCGCGATGGAAGGGCTTGCTGGAAAAGGTGATGCCCAAGCGACAGAAGTTGACCCGCGGGCATCATGCGGCCATGGCAGTCAAAGATGCGCCCGAGGCCGTCGCGAAGCTTCGCAAGTCCAAGGGTAAGGCGGCTCGGGCGGTTGAGTTCTTGATCTTGAATGCCAATCGCACCGCCGAGGTGCGCGGCGCGCTTTGGTCAGAGTTCGATTTTGAGGAGAAGCTCTGGGTCATCCCGGCCGCCCGAATGAAGAAGAAGCGGATTCATCGGATACCGCTTTGCCCACGGTCCCTCGGTATCCTCGAAGAAATGAAGCAGAAGGCTACCAGTGATCTGGTGTTCGAGGGCGCCAAAAGCGGATCACCGATCAGTGATTCTATGATGACGAAGGCGCTACGAGCCGCTTCCAAAGATAAGGCTGTCACACTTCACGGGATGCGATCGACGTTCCGTGACTGGGCCGGGGACAGCACCGACCACGCGCGCGAGGTCATCGAAGGCGCGCTCGCACACATCGAAGGGGACGCGACAGAACAGGCTTACCGTCGCTCTGACGCAATCGAGAAGCGGCGAGCGTTGTTGAGTGACTGGGAACTATATCTCACGAAATCCTAGTTGTTTTACAAATGCGTCAAGCAGTTTATTTCTCCGCTAAGCAAATAAATCCGTTGGGAAAAATGTAAAGCGGTACTATATGGTTCATACAGGCGCATTTGTGGTGGATGTGCTTTGCCGCGGGGTGGTGCCCGCGAGACCGGAGTAATCCGGAGTAAATTGCAGCTGAAGCTGCCGGCATTGGGTCCTCCGTGTGGACCGGCGCCTTAGGCGTCAAGAAACGTCAACCCGGCCATGGCGCGCCGGTCACCAAACTTCTCGACAAAACCCTATTAGAAACGACGCAACGATTCCGTCCGCGCGCCGCAGAGGAGCACCATGTCCCCAAGCAATGACAACTTTGCATTGATTTCACTGAAAGACACCTGCGCTCTCACGAGCATGTCCAAGACGATGATCCACCGTCTTAGGTCAGAAGGCAGGTTTCCAGCCGCGGCTGAGCTTGGAGAGAAACGCATAGCGTTCTCTCGCAAAGAAGTTCATGACTGGATTGCACAGAAACTCGCCGCTCGCGCCGCGTAGTCCTTGACGATACTTTAGCGTCAACGGTTAATACTTGGCATCACCGGAGACCGAAGAACGCCAAGACTGCCATGACGATCACAACAAGTCCGACAATGTAAATAATCTGGTTCACGATCGCTCCTCCGTTTTGTTCGGAGAATGAACGGATTCGATCGCAGTAAAGTTCCATTTCACAACCATTAGCCGACCGGCGTCATCGCCGGCGAAGGAGGAATCTGTTTGCGAAAAATAGAGGAGACAAGCGCGGCGTTGCGCGCTTTCGAAGATGAAACACGGAGAGCCCTGGGTGTTCCCGAGGGGGCGGATTGGACTCTGTATCTCCCTGAGAACGGCCGCGGCGATCGAATATTCGCTCGTTGGCAGCAACTAGCGCGCGCTGCTCGCCAAGCGGAGCGGAGAATCGCATGAAGGTTCTCTCTATCAGGCTGCTGCATGCAGGCAACGCGATCGCTCGTTTCGACATCGAGGTCCCTGGCGGGATACGCCTCTTCAATCTGAAGCTCTCTCAAACCCCGCGCGGCCTTCGCGTTCATTCTGCCAGCGCTTTTGGCAATTCAACCGCGACGTTCACGCCGGAAACGGCTGAAGCGATTACGCAAGCAGCTCGTGAAGCTATCGGAGATGTAGACCTTGACCGCCTCAGCGCAGCCTAAACTCCCCGCACAGGACCTAGCCGACCTTCGCCGCGGTCTGCTCGCCAACGGCTATATCCCCGTCCCGGTTGACGGCAAGCGCCCGAAGATCAAAGGATGGTCGAACTTCCGGCCAAAGCCCGAGCAGATCGATGGTCAGATACGACGCTATTCCGACCATACCAACACCGGCATCCTCTGCGGCGACGTGGTGGCCGTCGATATCGACGTCCCGGATATCTACGCAGCGGAACACCTGCGCACAATGGCACTGGCTCTTCCAGGGGCCGATAGCGCTCTACAGCGTATTGGCCGCGCTCCAAAGGTGACCTTCATCTTCCGCGCATCGGACGCTCGACGGAAGAAAATCACCGGCAAGTACATCGTCAACGGCCACGAATGCCAGATTGAAATCTTGGGCCAAGGCCAGCAGTTTGTCGCCTTTGGCATCCATCCGGATACCGACAAGGCTTACGAGTGGACAGGCGCATCTCCGCTCGACGTGCCGTTCGCCGACCTGCCCGAGATCCATGCCGAGGCTATCGACGCATTCGTGGCCGAGGCCGACGCCTACCTCGCGTCCATAGGTACGGCTATCAGCAAGAGAGCCGAGCCGCGTGCTGTTCAGACGACCGGCGGCAGCTTCTGGAAACAGGTGAATTCTGCGGCACTGGCCGACCCTGACCGTTGGGTACGGGACCTTTTCTCCACCGCAACGAAAGAGGCGGGGACCGGCGCATGGCGCATTACCTCAGAGGATCTCGGGCGTTCGCTGGAGGAAGACATTTCCATCCATCAGGATGGCATCCGCGATTTTGGTACTGAAAAGGCGTGCACCGCCATTGAGCTTGTCATCGATTATGCTGGCGCCGCCAATCCCAAAATGGCCGCTTTCTGGCTGTGCGAGCGCCTCGGGCGAGCCCCCATGGACCTTGGCTGGGAGGACCGCGATATCGGCGCTCGTATGACGCTCGGCAGCCTCACCAAGGCTCCTGCGGCTGCGAACGACAATGTGGAAGAAGAAGATGAAGCAGACGAGGCGCCAGTAGTCCTGCCGCAGGCCACTGGTTTGCCCGAGCATCTTTGCTTCCCGCCAGGAGCCGTGGGCGATTTCACGCGCTTCATTGTCGGCTGCGCTCGCTTCCCTTCGCCGCACCTCTCGCTAGTCGCGTCGCTTGCCTTCGTGGCCGGCCTGATCGGTCGGCGGTATCGAGGTCCAACAGGGCTGCGCTCCAATCTGTACATCGTTGGCTTGGCGGAATCAGGCTTCGGCAAGGACGTTACGATTCGCGCCACCTCTGCGCTTGCCGATTCCACCTCGTGGGGCAGCAAGGTCAGCGAGGCACTTTTTGCCGATCAAATTCGAAGCCTTCCCGGCTTGGCAGGCAAACTCAGGAAGTCGCCCTCTGCCATAGCTGTTCAAGACGAGTTCGGACGGTGGCTTGCCGAGCATACTGGGAGAAACACCGCTTCACATCGAGCCGAAATAACTGCCTCCCTCATGGAGCTGACTGGGGCTCCCACTGGTTTCTGGGGAGGCCAGGAAAAGGCAGGCGGCAATATTCCTCGCATCGTTGCGCCATGCCTGAGCGTCCATGGGGTTTCGACTCCCTCAACATTCTGGAATGCGCTCTCGAGCGGAAACATCTCAGAAGGCCTGCTCGGCCGCCTTGTCCTCATTGATGTCGGAAATGGAGAGCCGGTGAAAGTGCGCCGCCCCCCCAATAGTATTGAAGACATTCCGACCGCGTTATCTAAGCAGGTAGCTGAGCTTCTCGGGCTGTCCGCGGGAAAGTTCACGGGGTCGTTTTGCGCACTTTCAGCGAGATCTGACGAAAAGCCGCATCCTATCATGACAGCACAGTGGGGGGACGGCGTCGACGACTTGTTCGAAGACTTCGATGATCGCATCCGCGCGATGAAACGGACGATCGACCCGCAGTATCGCCCGATCCTCAACCGCGTGGGCGAAAATGCCGCCAGGCTGGCGCTGATCGTTGCAGTCGGATGTGACCCGAAGGAACCGATCATAACACGAGAAATTCAAACGTGGGCCAATGCGGTTGCCGAACACAGCCTCAACGTGATCCTGCGAGGCGCAAACGACAATATCGCCGACAACGATCGGGCGGCTGAGTATCTGCGCGTTCGACAGCAGATCACGCGCCGAGGGTCGGACGGAATTACGGCGCGCGCGATCGTAAAAAACCTCCGAGGCGCGATCGACCGCCGGCGACTTGAAGACATCATGGCCATGCTGCGGCAGGCGAGGGAGATACATCTGGCGAAACTCACAATGGAGAGCGGTCAATCACAGGTGCGCTTTTGGGCGGCTGAATCGTTGCCAGACGGTGCAGTCATCGTCCCGATTGAGGCTGGGTGAAAGGTAGGGGATTTGCCTGGGGGATAGGCCGGGGAAAGGGTGGGTGCAAAATCCGTGAACGCCATAACCCGCTGTCTGATTTCCCCCAGTCTTCCGGCAGTCTTTCCCCCACCCTTGCACCCACCCTTCCCCCCAGTCTTTTGCATAAAAAATTCAATAAAAACAATAATATATACAGGAGAGGGTACGTCTAGAATGGGGAGATACCCTCAATGCGGTTTTTGAGGGCTCAAGTCGTTAGCCACACGTACGCGCGAAGGAGGACACACCATGGAAGTTATCGAAACGAAACGCGGTCGGAAAACTATCCACCGCCTGGACACGAGTCAGGTCGATCAACTCGACGAGATATCTGGCGACGAGCAACTCGCGCTGGTCTGGTGCGAAACGCACCGAAAATGGGAATGGCACTGGATCGACCGTGCCGAGCTTAACGACAACTGAGGAGAACAGGATGACCAAGGCAGACGAATTCGCCACTAAACACGATATCGCGGCCACGTCCGCGGATGTCGCGCGCATCAAGACCGCGCTGCAGCGTTTCTACGGCGCCGTGGAAACAATTGATCCTGTTCGCCGAGGTTGGATCCAATTGCATGATGGACCGGCCATCAGGGCAGCGTTTGAAAAGCACAACCCCAGCACTCCGGCCCACGGAGCCGCGATGGCTATGGCAGAGATGCCAGAACATTGGCCGACAACGTATCGTGCCTCGGTTGCCTATCACCTTTGCCCGCTTCTGGAAGAGGTCGTCAATTCGTGACCCGGATCAAAAACTTTGACCGCTCCGCACGTCGCGAAGCAGCACGCGCGCAGGAAGCGCTTCGCACGATCGTGGCCGACAGCACAGCACCAAGAGACCCTCGCACACGAGGCGAGCACTATAGGCGCCACCTCGCGGATGCAAACCGCGTCATCGACACGCTGCAGGTCCGCATCGCCGAGTTGGAGGCTGAGTTGCGGAAAGCCAAGCGTGATGCCGAGTACGACTTATCACTCTGCGTCACGAGGACTGCAGCCGAAGAGGCTAGGCAAGGTGCTTATCGCCTTGCGATAGCCAAGGCGGTGGACATCATTGAAGGCCCCGAGCACGTGCCGTGCGACCTGTCGGAAGAAATCCACAAGTTGCCGAATCCAAAGCCGAAGTGGACCAAATAGCAATGAGCAAACCTCAGAAGAATCGCGATCTCTCGCAACTCTCCGCTCTCCTTGCGGAACACATTAGCGCGCCTTCGCTAAGTCCGGTTCCCAAGCCCAAGAAAGCTCGCGCCCTAGCTCCCGCCAACGATAACAGACCAGCGCGCGAGCAACTGGCCTGGCCGGCACTTGAACGACTTGCCTACCGTGGCGATTACAGGCGGCTTTTCGCCCTGCGTCACTGGAAAAATATGGTGTTTCCAGGGTCTGAAATTGATCCTCCGGAAGAAAACAATCTGGATCCGGAAGTTATCATCGAAGTCCGCCCCTCAGAGGCGGAGCTCCTCGCCGGCGTCGGCTGGAGGATCGTTGGCAGGGAGCGGTGGCACTACACGAACGAAAAGGTGAATGTTTACGAGCCCCGTGAAGCTAACGAAACTCGGCGGCAGAACAAGAACGGCGGCATTGATACTCAGCTCGGCGATTTGCTTTTCCGAGATGGCGCATTGATCGAGTGGGGCAGGACCGGCAAAGGTAGGTCTCTACGCCCTGTCGAGCGCCCTCGTGGCGCCAAGGGGAGCGGCAATCCGGCGAGGTCGAACAGCGCGATCTGGAGCTACCTTAAGCTTCCCGGTGCCGTGGCCTCGCCTTTAACGGCAAAACCGTATTCGAAGCCACTTTCAGGCGAACCAGCGATCGGCGACTACTATTCGCCGCTGCCGCGAGAGGAGCCGAGCGCAAAGGACAAGAACGGACGGTTCGGCGTAGTCGAGGGAAGGGAGCTCCTTCAGGGTCTTGGCGTCGACGGTTCGGTGCCATTCGAGCGCCTGCCGGTTCCAGCAAAGCGCTGCCCAGACGGTCTTGTGTCCGGCCCACAGTGGATAGGCGGCGTCAAGAAGCCGAAGCCGATAGGCGAGATATCAGCCGCTGCTGGTCGCGAACCGGAGTTTGTGAGACCGGTCGAGACGATCAATTATGTCGAACATCTCCGCCGTCACCTCGGCCACCATGCTCTCGTGCTCGACATGGCGATCACTGATGCGACGGCGAAGGAGATCGGCATTGCTGCTGGGCGGGCACCCGCTTATGCGGAGAAGGTCGGTCCATCTCTTATCGATGCCGCGATTGACGCACTGATCGATTTGGACGAGACGGCACGCGGCGATTTTGTGCAGGTGGAAGAGAAAATCGCGGCATGATGTCCGGTCGGGCGCATCTTCGAACCGTATTTAATTGAATGGGTGATTTACCCAAAAGGCCGCCATTGTGCGGCCTTTTCACTTTGAGGCGCTGCCGAGCTGCGGACGTTCGAAACTCGCGATGCTCGCCGGGACTGCCTCTTTCCTACCGACGACACTTAGGCGGACGCTTCGCGTTGTGCAGAAGTTCACGGGCTGTCGCGAAATGACCGAATAACTGCCGCAGCCGCTTCTCTTCATCATCTTTGAGACGATGCCGCCTGCAGAATTCCGCAACGGACCAAACCTTGGTAGCTGCATTGGGGTCGAGTTTCTTGCTTTCCAGACGCTCCATCGTGTACCTCCCTGCGATTCGGAAGATAAACAAAGGCCCGCCATTTTCGTTCCCCTGCGGCGCAGCCACCAACAAGACGAGACACGCTTCCACAAAGCGCACCCGTCTGGTTGCTCATTGCCCATCTACGGCTAGATGCTAGCGGCTTGGACGCGGCATTCCGTCGGCATCTCTATCCCCTGGCGCTCTCCTCCTCTGGCGACGGGTGATCGTGCGGCCCGCTCTCCTGTTCTGCAGGATTGAGCGGGCCGCCTTTGTTTTTTTCGGCTCAGCCTCGGGGGTTAGTCGCTAACGCGAGAAAGCTCTGCAGTGAAGTTGATGCCCGGTGCTTGCGGGGACGTCCCCTTGGCCGAAATGTTATCTCCGGAAACGCGGCCATCGAGGTTGATGGTAGCTTTGTCGACGCCGAAGACCGAAGTGACGCCATTGTGCGCTGTGTGGCGGTCTGTGGTTACGACGGCTGTCAGTCGGTCTCCTACGGTTGTGTATGAGCCGACATAGTATAGGCCAGCGTCACCGCCCCACATCTTACCGTCTATGGCATGAACGACGCCAGCGCCCGAACCCAGAGGTGTTTGGAAATGCACACGATAGAGGCCGTTTCTCATTGTTTGCGATGCTCCAAGAAAGTTGAGACTGCCAATGAATAGCATACAGCCTTGCCGTGTTGTAGAGCCATCCAACCACCTTAAAATAGATCGAGCGACTTACCACCGTTGGTACGGCCTGAAAGCCTGGCAGGACGCACGTCAGGTGCAGCTTGCCCGCCAGCCGCTATGTGAGCGGTGCCTTCAATCCGAGATCGTGACTGAAGCAACGGTCGTAAACCACCGCACTCCTCATCGCGGGGATTGGAAGTTGTTCGTCGATCCGGACAATCATGAGAGCGTGTGCCAGCCGCACCACGACGGCTTGATCCAGCGCGAGGAGAAGCGCGGTCATGTCATCGGGTGCGACATCGAAGGCCGCCCTTTGGACCCCCTGCACCCCTGGAACCGGGCCGGAGGGGGTGGGTGACGAGGTCCGACCGTTCGGACGCCTCACCCGCGCCCCAGGTCCGTTCGCACCGAGAGCAAATCTGAAGAGGGGGGATGATCGCCATCCCCGTAGGGGATGACGTTGACAGAAGCGACTTTGAGCGAGCCGGACTGGTTTGAACTCTATCCAGAGCAGAGTGACGCGTTAGAAGCCGGCCGTCAGTGGGCCGCTGTTATGGCGGATCTTCAAACAGCTGGAACGATCGCCGACGCCAACGGCCATACCGTTCGGCGCCTCATTGAGTTCAGGGTTCAATATTGGAAGGCGGCAAAGCATGTCGCCGAACACGGAACCATCCTCGCGGGCAACAAGCGCGCCAAAATCGGGCAGTGGAACCCTTATTGGTCTGCGATGCAGCACGCCGACGCTCGAATCGTCGTTCTTGAGTCAAAACTAGGCCTCGACCCACTCAGCCGAGGAAAAGCAACGAAGGTGCAGCGTGGAAAGAAAAAGGCCCGCGCGGCAGACACCTACCTCAAGCCTCGGGCCGACTGACCCGACGACGCAGTACGCCCTGGATGTCGTCGCTGGCAAGATCATTGCGGGCGAGCACCAACTGGCCGCCGCCGAACGGCATCTCAAGGATCTTCGCGACGGACAGAAGCGTGGCCTCTATTGGAGCCCAAAGGATGCCGCGCTAGCCGTCGGTTTTGCACCAGCAGTCCTTTCGATCACGGCCGGTGCCGCCGAAGGCAGGCCGTTCAATCTTCTTCCGTGGCAGGTCTTCTGCACAGGCAGCCTCTTTGGCTGGCGTCGCGAAAGCGGTCGGATGCGCTTCCGCTCTGCTTGGGTGGAAACTGGCAAAGGTCAGGCTAAGTCGCCTTGGATGGCCGCAACGGGCCTCTATATGGGCGGCTGGTATGGTGTGAAGCGCGCCGAGGTCTACTCGATCGGTCAGGACCGCGCCACCGCCAACGTTCTCTTCAAGGATGCCGTGGCCATGTGTCGGGCTCCCATCCCCGGGGGCGAAGAGGACGATGAGGATTCACTCGTTTCCCGAGGCGACGTGATCATCCGTGGCGAGGGCGACAACGCTTGGAAGATCGAATTCCCGGAGATCGGGGGCAAGTTTCAGTCCCTCGCAAACGGTCAAGCAATCAGCGGCCCCCGCCCGATCATGGTGGCGGCCGACGAAATTCACGAATTCCGGACCAACGACTCGATCGAGACGTGGAAGCGAGCCATTGCGAAAATGCCCGGTGACGGGCTCATGTTGCTGGGCACGAACACGCCGGCATCAACCCAGATCGTGGGCACCGAATACAGCGAGTTCTACCAGAAGGTCGCCACCGGCGAGATTAACGACGATGAGGCGTTTGCCTTCATCTGTCGTGTCGACAAAGCAGATCGCGATAGCGTCTTCGACAACGAAGCTGTTTGGAAAAAGTCGCTGCCGGCGCTCGGCGTGACCTTCCCGATCGAGAATATCCGCGGCGAGGTCAACACGGCGCGTGTGCTGCTGTCGACGTCATTCTCGGTCAAGCGCCTCTATTTCGGGATTCCGATTGGTGCTGCTGACTTCTGGATCGCGGAAGATGCATGGTCGGCAGTTCAAGGTCGGGTCGATCCGAAGGAGCAGCGCGGCCGCAAGTGCTGGTTGTCTCTGGACCTCAGCGACAAGAATGACCTCACTGCGTTGTCGGCCGTGTGGGCCGACCACAGCGGTCATTTACATGCGAAAACCTGGTACTGGACCACGAAAGAAGGTCTGGAAGCGCGAGCGCTTTCAGACAACGCGAAGTACGTAGAGTGGTCGCAGGACCCGCTGGTCGACCTGACAGCTGTATCCGGCGCCGTCATCGATAAGACCTTCGTGGCGGCCGAGGTCAAGAAGCTCTGTGCTGAGCACGACGTCGAGTTTCTGGCATTTGACCCTGCTGGCATGGCGGACTTCATCGGAGCGTGCGAGCAGATCGGCTTTCCAGTTTGGAAGTACGAAGGACCGGACAAACCTGAAGGGCAGGGGCTCAAGCTGATCGCTCATGGTCAAGGCAAGCGCGTGGTGTTTGAAGACCGGGCACTTTGCATGCCGCGAGCGATTGAACGTCTCGAGGATCGCATCCTCGAACGGTCGATCACCATCGACGCCTCGCCGGTCACGTACATGTGTGCCGGCAACGCGCTCGTCGATGCCGACGGCCAAGGTAATCGTGCATTCGACAAGAAACGCTCTCGCGGCCGGATCGACGGCCTTGTGACGATTGCTATGGCCACGTGTGCGGCTGCCGATGGTCTTCCGGGTGCAGTACCGGTCCCGACCTCGGCCTGGGACGATCCCTCATTTTCACTAGCGGATTTAGGAGCATTTTGATGCGATGGCCGTTTACCCGAAGAAATGCGCCAGAATCGCGCTCAAGTCCTGAAAACGTCACCGTTCCTGTCAGTGAGGAAAGCTTCCTCGCCTATTTTGGCGTGCAATCGGGAAACCTGCCCAACGTCACGATCGATAGTGCCCTGAGCGTG
The DNA here is from genome assembly GCF_900103045.1 of Ensifer sp. YR511. Classification (NCBI taxonomy): domain Bacteria; kingdom Pseudomonadati; phylum Pseudomonadota; class Alphaproteobacteria; order Hyphomicrobiales; family Rhizobiaceae; genus Ensifer; species Ensifer sp. YR511. The sequence continues at coordinate 41,901 of NZ_FNGR01000039.1, read as the reverse complement.
CCGGCCGTTTGGGCTGCTGTCGCATTCCTCTCGCGCACGCTAGCGGCACTGCCGCGGCACGCTTATCGCGACACTAAGGAAGGTGCAAAGCGTGTCGGCGGCAAGCTGGAGACGGTGGTGAATGTCGCTCCAAACGACGAACTCGGCTCCTTTGCGTTCTGGCAATGGTTTTGGCAGCAAGTTTTCACAGGCGGCCGCGGCCTAGCGTATATCGAGCGAACGCCTCAGGGCGTCGACTCGCTTTGGCCGATGGACCCGGCGAAAACCACAATCAAGCGCGTCGGGCTGAAGGTAACGTATGAGCTTGGTGGTAAGACCTACGCTGCAGCTGACGTCATTGATGTGCCGTTCATGCGGCGCAGCGACGGGCTAAGGCACTATGGGCCGATCAGTCAGGCGTCGAAGGCTATCCAGCTTGCGCTGGCGATGAATGAGTACGGTTCGAATTTCTTTGCCGGTGGCGGCGTTCCGCCACTCGCGTTGGTCGGTCCGCTGCCGCAAGGCGCTGATGCCCTGAAGCGAGCGCATGAGGATATCAAGCGGGCGATTGGCGCGGCTAAATCGAGCAGCAGCCAGATTTTCCCCATCCCACCTGGCAACGAGCTAAAGCCAGTCGGAATGGACCCGGCCAAGGGTCAGATGGTCGAGGCCCGACGATTCCAGGTGGAGGAAATTGCAAGGACATACCAGCTGCCGCCTGTGTTTCTCCAGGATCTGACGCATGGCACGATGGCGAACACTGAACAGCAAAATCTCATGCTCGTTCAGCACCTCGTCGGCCAATGGGCGAAGGCACTTGAGGATGAGATGAACCTCAAGTTTTTCGGCCGTGGCGGTGGAAGCCGATACATATCGCATATCCTCGACGGCTTGATGCGAGGCGATTTCCTATCCCGGATGGATGGCTTGGCGAAGGCTGTTCAGAACGCGCTGCTGACGCCGAATGAGGCGAGGGCGCTGGAGAATAGGGAGGCAAAGCCTCACGGTGACGATCTATTCCTACAGGGCGCCACGGCGCCGCTTGGGACGGCCACCTACGGTCAGCAAAACACACCCGGCGCGGATCAGCAGCCTGCCAACGACAATAACCAGAACGAGGCGGAAGCCGCATGAGTGAATTCGAGAAACGCATAGCGCAGCAGGTTGAACTGCGCGCCGATGAGAGCGGAACGAAGACGCTCACCGGCTACGCTGCTGTGTTCAACTCGTCGACGGACATCGGCGGTTATTTCACAGAGCAAATCGCCCCAGGCGCGTTCGCCGAGACTATCAAGGGCGATGTTCGCTGCCTGTTCAACCATCAGAGCGGTAACGTTCTGGGGCGAACTAAGAGCGGCACGCTCAGGCTGTCGGAGGATAGCCACGGTCTTCGTTTTGAAGTCGACCTGCCAGACACCGTTCTCGGCAAGGACGTCGGAACGCTAGTTGCTCGCGGCGATATCAGCGGGTGTTCGTTTGACTTCCGCGCGATGAAGCAGTCGTGGGACGACACGGTAGACCCTCCGAGGCGCACGCTGGAGAAGGTCGAAATCAGCGAAGTCTCGATCGTGACCTTTCCCGCATACGCGGACACCACTGTCGGCGTGCGTTCGCTTGATGAGTGGCGGTCAGGGGCACGCAGCCAGCAGAATGCCGTGGCAGCCGCCCGCCGGGTCGCCGGCAAGAAGGCTGCAATGGAGCAGAAGTTTAGGGGCATCCTCGGCAGGACAGATCCCTAGTCACCCGGCCCAGCCGGAGGGCAGGAACCTCCTGCCATTCCTCACCACCAAACCCACCACATCGGCTCGCTCGCGCGGGCCTTTTTCTTGAGGTAGACACATGTCCCTTACGCAAATGCAGGAACAGCGCGGCCGCCTGATGACGCAGGCTCGCGAAGCGCTGAACGAAATCACCAAAAACACCGACGAGGCACGCTCCGCCGAGCTCGAAGCTCGCCACGACGCGATCATGGCCGAGTTCGACAAGCTCGAGAAGAATATCGAGCGCGAAGAGCGCCAGGAAGCCATAGAGGCTCGTTTTGCCGAGCGTCAGCGCGATCGTCGCCCCAACAACGGTGATTCCGAGACTCGCGGTCAGGAGGACGGCGAGAAGCTCGAATACCGCCAGGTGTTCTACAAGTTCATCGCTGGGGGCGCCGATATCAGCGAACTGTCCTCGGAAGAGCGCTCGGTCCTCAAGGCTGGCGTTCAGTCTGCCAAGGAATTCCGCACGCAGGTGACGACCTCCGGCGGCCCCGGCGGCTATACGGTGCCCGTAGAACTCGCCAACATCATCGTCCGCTCCATGAAAGACTGGGGTCCGATGTACGATGAGGACATCGCGACGGTAATCTCCACCGCGAGCGGCAACCAAATCAACCTTCCCACTGTCGACGACACGGCGAAGTCTGGCGCGAAGCACACCGAAGGCACTGCACTGACCGACGATGGCTCGGAAGATGTTGTCTTTGGCCAGAAGCGGCTCGATGCCTACGTGTACGACACCGAATTCGTGAAGTTCTCGATGGAACTGGCACAGGACTCCATCTTCAATATGGAATCCCTGCTCGGTTCGCTACTCGGCGAACGGCTCGGCCGCATCGCGAACCGCGAACTTACGATCGGCGACGGCACTGGCGACCCGAATGGCGTAGTCACGGCATCTTCGCTCGGCAAGACCGGGGCCGCCGCTGCAGCTATCGCTGCCGACGAGATCATCGACCTTCTGCATTCGGTCAACGCGGCCTACCGCCGTTCGCCGAAGACGCGTTTCATGTTCGCGGACACTACGCTCGCGGCCATCAGAAAATTGAAAGACGGGCAGGGGAATTTTCTGTGGCAAATGGGTGACGTCACGACCGCCCAGCCCGGAACGCTGCTCGGCTACCGCTACAGCATCAACGATGACATGGATGCGCTTGCTGCGGCCAAGAAGGTCATGCTCTTCGGCGACTTCTCGAAGTACTTCGTCCGCAAGGTAGGATCGCCGGTCATCGGCGTTCTGCGCGAGCGCTTCTGGCCTGATCTTGGCATCGCCGGCCTGATCCGCTTTGACGGTGAGCTCGGCGACGCTGCAGCCGTGAAGCACCTGATCACCGCTGCTTCCTAATGCTTGGATGGCGGGCTTCGGCCCGCCTCCTTCCCAGGAGAGATCATGAAAATTCAGATGTTAGTCGGTCTCGCCGGCAACGAATATTCGTTGGCTCCAGGCGACGAGCGAGAATTCCCTCATGCGGAAGCGGTCAGGCTGATTGATGCTGGTTTCGCGGCGCCGGTCGATGTTCAGCCGACCGAGAAGCGCAGCAAGCGAGGCAAGAATGTGGTATCCGACGAAAGTGGCAACGGCGGCGACGACTGAGCCAGTCAGCCTCGAAGAGGTTAAGCGCCGGCTCCACGTCACCTTTGATGACGACGACGAAGACATCAATCTGATGATCTCGTCGATGCGAGATCATGCCGAAAAGTACTGTAATACGCGCTTTGCCAGCCAGACGGTCGAGATGAAGTGCGACGGCTTTTGCGACTTCGCAAGGCTACCAGAGGCGCCCGTCACCTCTGTGACGTCGATCGCTTATGTAGATACCGGCGGCGGCAACCAGACACTTGCTGAGACGGTATACGAGCTCCGGAATGACGGCCTAGAGGTGGCAATTGTCGCCAAATACGGCCAGCAATGGCCGGCCATACAGCCTGGATCGCGGATTGTGGTCACAGCGGTGGTTGGATACGCGGCCGCACCTGCGGCTGTAAAGCACGCCATCCTCCTGAACATCGCCGATGCCTACGAGAACCGCGAAAACGCGGAGCTCGACGATTGGACCGCGTTTGACGCGCTTCTTTGCAACTACAGACGCGGCGCGTAGGCCGCAGGGAGAATTCTATGGCGGACATTTCCGTAACGCCCAGCGCGGTCGTTGCCGCGAACGGCGTGCCGACGAAAACTGGCACTGCCGGCGCAGCGATTGCTGCCGGCGAAGTCGTATTTTTGGATACGGCTACGACCGGCAAGTGGCAACTGGCCGACAGCGACGCAGCCTCGGCTGAAGCGCGTGGCCAGACCGCTAATGTGGGCATTGCGCTGAACAGCGCGGCCGCGAACCAGCCGATTGTCGTCCAGACTGGCGGCCACGTCACGCTGGGCTCGGTGCTGACGGCCGGAACCGCTTATTTTTTGAGCGATACCCCCGGCAAAATCTGCCCTGTCGCTGATATCACCGGCGGCGACTACTACGTGCTGCTCGGCCTCGCCACTTCGGCGACGGTTCTTGCCCTCGATGTCCAGTATTCTGGCGTAGCGAGCGTCTAACGTGGCGAAGGGCGGCGCGGGTAGGCTTTCCGAGCGCGTCTCCTTCTTCCAAAGGGGCGAGTTTCAGGACCAATACGGCAACACGGTATCCGATTGGGTGCTTCAGTTCCAGACCGCGGCCAGCTATCAGCACCTGCGCGGCGGCGAGGCCGTCATGGCGGCACGGCTGACCAACAAGCACCCGCTTGTCGTTCGGATACGGACCAGCACAGCGGCACGCTCAGTGACCGCTGAATGGAAACTCACCGACACGCGAACCGGCGTTGAATACGCGATCAATGACGTCACGCATGACGTCGATCGCACTTGGATCGACCTGCTTTGTGAACGCGGCGTGGTTCCCTGATGGCTAAGGGCGTCAAGGAACTCGAGAAGAAGCTTCTGGCAATGCCGAAGCGGGTGGAAATCGCCGCTCGCAAGGCCATGGAGAAGGGCGCCGACGAACTCGTCGCCATGATGAAGCGACTGGTGCCGGTCGACCAGGGTGACTTGCGCGACAGCATCGGCTGGACTTGGGGCGAGGCGCCAAAGGGCTCAGTTGTTCTCGCCGAGAGCGAGCCAGACGCACGTGGCCTCAAGATTACGGTCTATGCGACCGACTACAAGGCGCGATGGATCGAATTCGGCACGGCCGACAGAAACACATCAGGCACCGGGAGGCCGAATAAGTTCGTGGCCCAGCCGTTCTTCTTCCCCTCATATCGCACGCTCCGGAAGCGCATTCAGTCCCGCATCAAGCGGGAAGTGAAAAAGGCCATCCGCTTCGTCGGACCAGTTACGCAGAGCGAGGCATAGCGATGGGGGTTGATACATGAGCGCATCAGCCGAACTGCAGAAGCTGATCTTCGACACGCTTAAGGCTGACTTGGCCGTGATGGCGATCGCCAACGGCGTCTACGACAACGTGCCGGCATCGCCATACGGCACGAAAAACGCCTATGTCAGCTTCGGCCCGACCGACGTTGTCGATGACAGCGCTGATTGTATCGCGTCTGGCGAGTACACATTCCAGGTCGATTGCTGGTCGAAGGCTGTCGGCCAGGTCGAATGCAAACGGCTGGTCGACGCCGTCAAGGACGCGCTGCACGAGCGCAATCTATCGCTCACCGAAAATGCGCTTGCCGAGATCCGTGTCGATTTTCGCCGCGTGTTCAAGGATCCAGACGGCTTGACGACTCATGGGGTCGTGACCGTCACGGCGTTGATTGAGGAGTTGTGATGGCCTGGATGATCGTTCGCCAGGAGGTGAACTGGAGCAGGCCAAACAGCCGATACTCGTTCAACGCAAAGGCGAAGACCGAGCCGCAGCAGTTCCCGCAAGACTTCGTCGAGTACGCGATTTCGATAGGGCGAGCCGTGAAGGCTAGGCCACCGAAGCGGCCAGCGAAAACGGGCCAGTAGCCCAAACCATCACAGAAAAAGAGAGCTTGGAGACCGCCGCAGTATTGCCGGCGGTTTTTCTTTGCACGAAAGGAAAACCCGAATGGCATACGCGACCACAGCCAACTTCCACCAGATGGTGCTTGAAGTTGAGACTACCGCAGGCAGCGGCGTCTACGCCCGCATTTGCGGCCTGACCTCTCGAGGCATCAACCGTCAGCACAATATGGCCACCTCCGAAGTGCCCTCGTGTGATGATGAGTCGCTTCCTGCCCAGGTAGAGCGCGCAGTCCAGTCTTCTGAGGCGACGATTTCCGCATCCGGCGTCTGGAGTTCGCAGTCACATGAGATGCTCCTTGACTGGTGGGAATCTGGCGCGACGCGCAGCATCCGCATCCAGCATGTCAGGGCCGCCGTCGGCGATACCGAATACGAGACCGGCAACGCCTATCTCGTCTCGATCAACAACCAGGCAGAACGTGGGACGAAGGTCACCGCGGAATTGTCGATCGAATTCGACGGCATCCCCGTCCGTACGCCGAAGGCCTGATAAATGCGCGGCTCAGAGGAGATTGTCTGGGCGGGAGGCGAACACCATTTCCGCCTGGGGATCGGCGAGCTCCGCGCGATCGAAGGCAAGTGTGAGGCGGGCTGCGCCGTGATCCTCATGAGGCTGCTGTCGTCGGCTTGGAAGATCGATGACGTGATCCAGCCGCTGCGGCTCGGTCTGATCGGCGGCGGCATGCACGAGCGCGAAGCCCAGAAGGAGCTTGATCGAGCTCTGACGCTGGCCAGCCCCTACGCGCTGGCGGTCACTGCCGCTGACGTTCTCCGACGCTTCATCATGTGGGAAACTCCAGACCAACCTGGCGGTGACCAACAGGGGGAGGCCGAAGCGGGAACGGCGGAGAGCTGAACCCGCTTCCGAACGGCATGACTCGCTGGTCGACGTACTACGGCGCCGGCATCGTTATGGGCATGACCCCACGTCAGGTCGATGAGTGCACGCTTTGGGAATTTGCCTCGTGCTCCGAAGGCTTCCGGAAGGCCAATCAGACGGAAGAGCAAGCGCCGCCGGCGATGAGCGACGATGCTGCGGCCGATCTGGGGATTGTTGGGTTTTGACGACGATGGCTGACTTCAGTGACACGTTCGATGATCTTGTCATCGCTGAGTGCCAAGCGGAGGGCATAACGCCCGAAATGCTCTCCGCTGGATATGCCGAGGTTTGCAGGGTTGGTCCGGATGGGCCGTCTTATGAGGAAGTAGCCATGAGGGCATATCTTCGTATGCGGGCGCTTACTCCACAATTCCCGGCCGAGCCTGCACGCCGCTATTTATTGCCGGCTTCATTCTCTCAAGGATGTCTTTGAACTTCACTTGTAGGAACATTGGCTTGTCGATGTTTGGTCGATAGTCCTGCCACTTCGAGAATATGCGATCGAGTTTTGGGTGGGCGAACGTAACGATCGCGGCTCCATCGGGATGTGCGAAGACGTTTCGGATCTCTCGCACAACGTGGATGTCCTTGAACACTGATCGATCGATTATCGCCATGGCATAGGCAGTATCAATCTTTGCGCTGAATGTTGCGAAAGGGCCGTAGCCGTCAAAGAGCTTGCCGGCCAATTCGTTGTTGAGATGTGGCATCCTTGCCTTGATGGCCTTCTCTAGGAAGTTTTCCAAGGCCGACGCCGCCACCAATGCTGTGGTCGAGTGTCCACGCTCGTTCATTCGCTGGAGTTCTTCCAGGAACAGGCGCCGCCCCTCTGCCTCCGGGTCATCCTCGATGACTTGCTCACCTTCACTCATATTCATCCCCTTGAGGTGCCTGTGGCTGCAAATGATGACACCGCTCGCCTTCTAGTTTCGATTGAGGCTACGCAGGCGAAGTTCGAAAAGCAATTGGCGTCCATCGCTAAGGCGGCAGAGAAGGCGGCCAGAAACACTGAGAACGCCTTCAAGGGAGCCAACGACAACATTGCAAAGAACGCGGAGAACTCAGGCCGCAAGGTCGAGCGCTCTCTTGGTGCTCAGCGTGCGGCTGTCTCCAACCTCTCGTTCCAGCTAAACGACATTGCTATGGGGCTCGCCTCCGGCACATCTCCGTTCACGATCATGGTGCAACAGGGCAGTCAGGTCTCGCAGGTTCTGCAAGGCAGCGGCGGCATTGTCGGCGCCGTGAAGACCCTTGGAGGCGCTTTCGCATCGATGGTTAGTCCGGTGTCGTTGGCGTCATTTGCGCTGATAGGCCTGACTGGCGCTGCGGTCCAATATCTGACCACGCTGTCTAGCGGCGTTCCCGATTCCGAAATTCTGCTGAAAGAACACGCCAACGTCATCAAGTCATTTGATGAAGCATGGGGCATCGCAGAGAAGGGCGTTAAGGAATACTCCGATGCCACAAAACAAGTCGAACTCCAGAAGCTCAAAGACAAGTTTGGGGATCTGGCAAAGACCGCGGAAAGCACCTTCGAAGACGTTACTCGTGGACTTCGCAACATCCCCGCCTCTGAGTTCGGTGGCGGCGACATAATTGACCAGACCAACAAGGCCATGAGCCTGTTGGAACAGCAAGTGCCGGCGCTCCGCGAATTTGCCGCAGAGATGATCAAGCTTGAAAATGCCAAGGACGCCCCACAGCCAGTTCGAGAGGCTGCCGCAGAGGCAAGAAAGCTGGCTCAAGAACTATTCCCAGTGCAGGATGCACTTGAGGAGACGCAGCGAAGACTGAAAGTAATCAACGTCACCGGTGAGCAGGCAAAGGAAACGTTTGCCGCCATGACCGCTGCGGCGCTCGGAATGGGGACTGCCGGCGGCGACGCGGTCACGACGATCGCGTCGAAGGTCAAGAATGATCTGATTCCGGTGATGACGCAGGCCATCCAGCAGGTGGCCGAGTACGCGAAGAACTTCTCATCGCTGCAGGCGCAGGTGAACAAGACGCCACTTGGCCAGTTGTCGCCGATCTTTTCTGGCGGCGGCCAGTTTCTCAACGAGGACCAGCTCAACACATTTCGCGCTGGTGAAGAGAAATATCGCATCGCCGGTGAGAGCGCCGCGGCGCAGATGGTCAAGGGTTTCGAGGGCTTCATTGCCAAAGCGAAGTGGGACGAAAACGCCTTCCGGGTCGGCTTTGGCAGCGATACCGTCACGCGCACCAACGGCCAGATCGAGAAGGTCACCAAAGACACTGTCGTCACTCTGGCGGATGCGCAGCGAGACCTTGAGCGCCGCCTAGTCGAATTCCAAGACGGCATTCAGAAGGCGATCGGCGTCGACACCTGGAACAGCCTTAATGAGGCTCAGCAGGCGGCACTTACCAGCATCGCCTACAACTACGGCTCGCTACCTAAGCGTATCGTCGCAGCGATAGAGAGCGGTGGCGGAGCTGAAGCCGTAGCAAACGCGATCTCCGCGCTCGGCAGCGACAACGGCGGAATAAACAAGCGCCGCCGCAATGAAGAAGCGCAATCGTTCCTCTCCGGAACCGGCATTTCGATGTCAGAGGCCGGGCTCAGTGGCGGCAAGAAGACGCCGGCGGAGCTCTTCCAGGGCGATGTGCAGCAGATCCAAGCGCGCATCGCCGCGCTAAATGCAGAATACGAGGCGCAGGCTAGGCTAAACCCGCTTGTGAACGATTACGGCTATGCCGTTGAAAAAGCGAGAATTCAGCAGCAATTGCTGTCTGAGGCTCAGCGCGCAGGGCTTGAAATCACCCCGGAACTGCGAACGCAGATCGAGGGCCTAGCCGAAAACTACGCGAAAGCTTCGTCGGCCAGTGACAGGCTGAAGGATTCGCAGCAAAAGGCCGTTGACGCGGCAAAGCAGTTTTCTGGCCTCGGCCAGGAGGTTGTCGGCGGCTTCATCAGCGACATGCGCAATGGTGCATCTGCGGCCGAGGCTCTGAGCAACGCCCTGAACAAGGTTCTCGATAAGATCATCGAGATCGGCCTTAACTCATTGTTCTCTGGCGGCGGCCTTTTTGGCGGAGGCGGCGGTAAGGGCGGCCTGTTGGGTGGCTTCCTTATTCCAGGCATCCTCCATAGCGGAGGTGTCGCCGGCAGCGATGGGTACGGTCATGGTCGTTCGGTCTCGCCGTCAACATTCGCCGGCGCCAAGCGCTACCATACTGGCGGCGTCGCTGGGCTTCAGCCTGGCGAAGTGCCGGCCATCCTGCAGCGCGGCGAGGTTGTTCTGCCTCGCGGGACGAAGATGGGCGGCCAGCAGGCCGTACAGGTGCAGGTGGGCGTTAGCGTCGATAATGACGGGCAACTCCAGGCTTACGTTAAGAGCGTGAGCCAGCAGGAAGTCGCTTCGGCGAGCCCAAAGATCGTCTCGGCCGCCAACCAACAGGCGCCCGCCGCTATGGCGAAATACCAAGCTACCAAGGCCGGAGGGGAGTGGAGATGAGCGAAATCATAACCTGGCCGCTCTGCACACTCACTCCCCAAACCGCGTCAGCGGATTTGGTGCCCTTCACAAGGAGCGGCGGCCGTACGCTCGGCGGCGTCCAGCCCACAACTCGGACGGATTTGGGTTTTTGGGAGATATCTTACTCCGGAATCGTTCTCCAGAACCGCAATCGCGACGCATGGCGCACTTGGCAAGCAATCCGGCAAAAACTGGGCGGCCGCTCCGGTCTGATCGCCGTCCGCGTCCGCTCTTCGCTATCGGCACCTTACGTTTCCGGCAAGTTCGAGCCGGTGATCGACACCGAGCACAGCGACGACGCGCCTTTTGACGACGATACACCATACGTGCAGGGCGCCATTTCGGTCGTGACCGATGGCGTCACGCCGGTTGGCGCAACGTCGATCCGGCTGCGGATCATCAACGCCGACGACAACCTCGTGGGCGTGCGCTTCAGCTACAATCACGCCCTCTACGAGACCGGGCCGGTTACCAGCGTAGACGGCGACATCTGGACATTGCCGATTTCGCCGTCGGTACGCGAGCTCATTCCCGCCGGCGCCGATCTTGAGTTCGACCAGCCGACGTGCCTTTGCCACCTAGCGGAGGACCGCGGCATGGACATCGACCAGAACGCGGTCGGCAAGTTCTCCTCACCATCGGTCAGCTTCGTGGAAGCGGTGGATTATTGGAACGCGACATAGTCGCCGGAGGGTGAATGGCAATCAAATCGCTACGCATCCTCTGCGACGTCATGTTGCCGGGGGAAGACCCCATTCGCGTCTGGGATGGCTCAGGCGGCACGTTTGTTGACGGCGACGGCAACTTCTATCGGCCGGCGCAGTTCACTGAGGACGCGCTGCAGTCGATCGAGGCAGCCATCAACGGTGAGGCGTTCACGCTCGCGCTGTCGCTTATCTCGATCAGCCAGTCGGTCGCCGACAGCATATGGGACTATGACGAGACGACGAGCGTCCAAGGCTCGCCGTTCGTGGTCAAGCTGCAGATCCTCGACGAGTTTGAGCAGCCTGACGGCGAGCCGATTGTCGTCTTCACCGGCGAGATCGACAACCTCGACGTTGCCGACGAATCCACCGAGGACGGCATTAAATCGATCGTCAATCTTGAGGTGACGAACCGCTTCACGCTGCGAACCGTCACCAATGGCGCCGTCCTTTCCGACGTCGACCAGCGGGCTCGCTCTTCTTTGCTGAACCCCTCTGCGGCCGACGATGAGTTTTGCAAGCGCGTGCCGCTGATGCGCGACCAGACGATCAAATGGCCGAACTGGTAACGGACCGCCATAAACCGCTGCAATCTTTCATCACCCACAACAACGCCCGCCCTTGGCAACCAGGCCAGGTGGACTGCTGCATGGTGCTGGCAGACTGGGCGGTGTGGCTAGGCCATCCGGACCCGGCAGAGCACCTCCGCGGCACTTACGACAGCGACGAAGGCTTTCGGCTGATAATTGCGGCCCACGGCGGCGTAGTGCCGCTCGTGTCGTCCTGCATCCCCAAGCCCGCCAAGCGCATTCAGCATCCGTCAGCGGGCGATATCGCCGTGATCGGCAGCCCAGCGAACATCAAGCGGCAATTCGGCGCCATCCACGATGGCAGCGGGTGGCTCGTGCGTATGCACGGCAGTTTCGGCCGCATGACGGCACAAACGCTAGCCGTCTGGACAATCTAAATCGGAGGGCGACTTGCCCGGCATCATCGACACCATCGCGCTGATCGTATCGTCGATCGCGACGAGCGTGGGCGCGGCCAACGCTCTCTATCTCGGCACGTCGGCCCTGCTTTATGGCGGCTTGGCGTTTGGCGCCGCGGCCCTTCAGAGTTTTCTCGTCGAGAAGCCGAAGGTGCCGAAGCCTGACGACGGAAGCTACAATCTCAAGCAGAGCGTGCCGTCTCTTGCGTATGTTCTTGGCAGCGCCAAAAAGGGCGGTGACTACGTCTTTCTTGAGGAAACCGGCGGCAAGGCCTACCACATCATCGTCTGGGCCGGTCACCGCATTCAAGGCCTTACCCAGCATTACTTGCATGACGAAAAAGTCACGATCAACGGCAGCGGCACGGTCACGTCGCCTGCGCATTTCGGCACTGCGGTCAAGATATTGGCCCACAACGGCGCGAACGCCGAGACGGCCTATTCTGATGTTGTAACGGCCTTCCCAACGATCTGGGACAATAACTGCCGCGGAGACGGGCTTGCGTCTGTCTACATGCGCGTCAGCACTGTCGACCAGAAGAAGCATCTCGACGTCTTCCCGAACCAGATGCCAGAGCACTCGGCCGTCGGTGATGGCGCGCTGCTTTATGATCCACGCAAGGATAGCACGCAAGGCGGCTCAGGGTCGCACCGGTGGTACGATCAGAATACGTGGGAGTTCTCGCGGAATTTGGCGCTGATGCGCCTTTGGCACCTCTGCCACCCAGTCGGCGGCAAGATGGCCTACAGCGCGATGTATCTGCCTGACTGGATCAATGCGGCCAACGTCTGCGACCAGAACGTCACGAACCGGACTGGCGGGACTGAAAAGCGCTATCACGGCGGCTTCTGGTTCCGGGCCAGTAACGATCCGATCGAAGTGGGACGCATCATGGACGAGGCCGCAGAGATGGTCGTCTATGAACGCGCGGATGGCACGATCGGCGTCCATGCCGGTGAATACGTAGCACCTGACGTCAGGCTCACCGCCGACAGCGTCTTCAGCATTCGGGTAGACAAGAACAAGCGGCGCGCGAACACCGTACTCGGCGTCCGCGGTCGGTTCGTCAACACCGCCAAGGACTATGTCACGGAGGATGCGGCGATCTATGGAGATCCGTACGCTGTCGTCGACGACAACACGGAGCGCACGCGCACATTCGACAATGCCGCGATCCAGAGCCACAACCACTGCCAGCGCAAGCAAAAGCTGACATTCATCCGAGCTAATGCGCGCAAGGTCTCGATCGTTGCAGATTACACCGCCGAGGGCATCCGCAATTTGCCGTACCGGCGGTTCGTGAGGGTTCACTACCCGTCTCGAGGGCTGGCGGAGGCGGTGGTCGAGATCACTTCGAGCGTGACGATCGACCTGCGCAACATGCGGATTTCATTCTCCGGCATCCTGGTATCGCCGTCTCTGTATGCTTTCAATGCGGCTACAGAAGAGGGCCAGCCAGGCGAAGCTGTCGAACCCTTGCCGCCCGGTGGCGTTCCTGCGCCGGCAAACTTCGCGGCGACCATTCAGACTGAGGTCGTGACGGGCGGCTCCACGGCGGCTTTCATTCTCGGAACGTGGGACTTCGTGTCCGACGTGCTGACCTATGAAATGGAATATGACCGCGTGTCGGGGTCTACTGGCGTGCAGTCGGTATTCTCTCAGGCCGGCGCCGTTCAGGTCCGATCTGCCTATCTGGTCGACGGTGAGCAGTACCGCGTCAGGCTGAGAGCCTGGGGCGGCGGCACATCATCCGCTTGGACGTCGTATATTACCCTTACCGCTACCGCCGACCCGGTCGCGCCTGGCGTGGTTACCGGGGTTTCGGCTGTGCCGGCTGCCGGCCAAGCGACTTTCCAATGGACCGCGCCGAACAGCGCGAACTACTTCGCCTGTCGGATCTACATCAACACGACGAACAATCTCGGCACAGCGACTCTGGCAGCAACCGAATACGGCCCGCCGAGCGCAGTCGACCTGCGCGTCGTGACGTCCTTGGCCCCTGGCACCTACTACGCGTGGCTGAGGGCAATCAACCCATCGGGAGTTGCAGCGGCAGCGGTCGCCACTGGCTCGTTCGTCGTCACCTGACGCCACCAGACAATCACACATTTTGTTAGCCCGCCATCGCGCGGGCCTTTTCTTTACATGGAGCAAGCATGGCCTTGACTATGGCTGAAGTCGCTCGCGACTACGAGACCGATGGCGTGCCTTCGTCAGGGCCGCACAAGATCAAGAAGAACAACCTGCGAGGCTGGGGCGCTTGGGTGGAGGGGCTGATCAATGCCTTTGTCTCGGCCGGCGGGTTGATCTATTCCTCCAGAGACGGCCTCTACGCTGACCTGAACAAGTCGGCACACGCGATGGCGTGGGTTATGGGCGATGCCATCGCGGACAGGAACGGAATTTACGAGAAGATCGGCGCGAGCGGCACAGGTAGCTGGTTCCGCTTGGGGGATCTTCCCTATTCGTTCATCGTCGCGAGCGATGCTGGCGCCGGAACGGCGAACGCCATTCAGGCAACCACGAGCATTCCGGTGTCTGGCTCGGCGCTGATCTGGACGAGCATTTTCGAAGCCAACACGACTTCGCCGGTGACGATATCGTTCAATGGTGGCTCGGCGCTCACGATCAAGACGAACACGGGCAACAATGTTGCCGCCGGCGGTCTTGTAGCCGGCATGATTGTGCTTGGCATTGTATCAGGATCGACGTTCCGGCTGATCAGTGATCAGGCGTCTAGCGCCATTGTTGCTGCTGCCGAGGCAGCACAGGCGGCGGCGGAGGCTGCCAAACTGGCTGCAGAAACCGCGGCCGCGACCGCCGTTGGTGCGACGGCGAACAAAGCCGATCGCCGTGTCACGCTTGCCGACATGCAGTCTGTGTCAACGTCGGCCTTCACCAGCATGATCTATAGCAACGGCGACTGGTCGCTCAAGAACGCCTCTGACTACACGGCTGCTATTGCTGCCGATACCCAGAACGGCATGTTCATTCAGTCCTCCTTCGATGCGACGAAGGTGTGGGTTCGCGAACATACCGGGCTCATCTATGTCGGGTGGTTTGGCGCGGCCCCAGGCGTTACGGCCGGCACTAATTTGCTGCGTATTCAGGCTGCGATCAATGTCGCGAAAGCGCTGAAAACCACGCTTTTGTTTGGCTACGGCACCTACTCGATTTCCAGTGCGGCATTCGTTACGGACTGCTCGGACATCCAGATCGTCGGAATGGGTTCTGGAACTGTCATCAGCGTGGCCCATGCAAGCGCGCACATTTTTGTGGCAACCGGCACCAACGTCATCACCGGACTAACCATTCGCGATTTGCGCCTGACGTCGTCGGTGACGCGAACCGGGACGAACGCGTTCATCAGCATAGATCCGATGATCCAGTATTCGTATTTTACGAACTTGGTCGCCGACAACTTCAATTCGTTCATGTGGTTGAAGCAGTACATTCAGGTGCAAATCTCTGGCTGTAAAGCGTACCAGATGGCAGCTCCACCTGTCGCGACTTACGGGATCAAGGCAGGGACTAAGGCTGCAACCAATCAGGGGGCGAACCTCTACATTCGTGACATTATCCTGCGCGGCAACGGCTCCGGATCGGCGACGGCTACGGACTGGACCACGGGCCTTGTGATGCACGACGTGGAAGGCATCTTTACCCACGGCCTCGATATCGCAGACTGGGACATGAACGCTCTTGGCGATCCCCAGACGAGGCTGGCCAATTGCTTCTTCGACAGTAGCTTCTTCGATGTGACGCAGCGCGGTCCAGCTTTCAGGTTCCAAGGAACCGGATACAAAGCCGAGATCGAATTCTGCGCATCGTGGTTCGCTTCCGCTGGTCTGTCGACAGGCTCCCCGGTTCTGACCGGTGGCGCTTATGGCTTCAGCGCGATAGGGACTGGCGATTATGGGCGCATCATGTTCACGGGCTGCCGATTCCTGCAGAATGCAAGCAACGGCGTAAACATTGCGACGTCGAACTTCGACGGTGAGTTTGTCGGCTGCAACTTCTACTACAACAGCGTGCCAGATGGCGGCCCCGCATTTATCAGCAACACCACCGGCGTCGCACCGAACTTGAGAGATTCTCGGTTTGTGGCGAACGGTGGCGGAACGTCTCCGGTGTCGTACTCTGCCAGCTCGGCCGGTTACGTGGTCAGCGACATTACTGCAGACGGCCCGCTCGGGCTGCTCGGAACTCCAAAACGATGCGACAACATCGTCGCGTCGAATTCTAAGGTGATCGCGTCGGCCGCAACTATTACGCTTTTGCCTTGGGGTGATTTCCTGACAATCAGTGGAACCACGACTATCTCCGCTCTTAGCGCGTCCACAGAAGACCGAGTCGTCAGCCTGCTTTTCCAGAGCGCGTTGACGCTGACCCACGGTGCTAACCTCGTCCTGAAGGGGGCCGTGAACGCCACAGTCGCCAGCGGCGGGATCATGACGTTCCTCTACAATGGGTCTGGGAACTGGCGTGAAGTTTCAAGGAACTTCTAGCGCTCAGCCCGCCAAGGGAGTTTGTGCAGCGGTTTTCGCCGCTGCACTCAATTCTGGACTTGTTTTCTTCCGAACGCGCACAACATTAGCAATATCGCATGTAAGGAACTCGCAGCAACTGGCCGAGTTTCCCTAGGTATGCAATCGATTGGAGCGACCCGTGACCGACAAAGAAAAAACCGCTCTCGCTATGCTGTCTTCTGGCTCGTCCTTCAAGGAGGCTTCCGTCCTCACTGGGATCAGCGTTGCACGCTTGATGGAACTTTGGAACGAGACCCATAAGACGGCAGCTTAGTGATGATGCTGTCAAACTCGCCGTTTCAGCGGCCGTAACCTTTCGGCCGCGATCCCTTAACGACGCGACGACCGTGGATTAGGTCCTCCCTCATTTCCAAGGGCTCCGCGGGGACGAACTGGAACTTTACAGCATCCGGCATGGCTTTCGCGGCGAAGTCTGCGGCCGATTCGATGCGCTCGATAATCTTGATGGCGCCGGCTTCGAAGTCTTCGTACTTCGAAACAAGGTCATAACCTTGGTTCAACACCACGAGCACGGCGGCCGTCGTGACGAGCTTGCTTCGGATGACTACCGACCCGTCTGAGAGATAGATATCATCAATCCAAACAGGGCCGCCGAGTTTAAATTCGATGCGTTTATCGAAAGCGCGTAACCTGATGTCCACGTAATGGAAAAGATCGGGAGAAAGATTGTCCTTGTTAAAGGGGACATCTTCGCCCAGGCGCCATTCGCCCGGCAATTCAAAGGACACGCTGCCCAGCGTAACCTCATTTTGGATATATGTCTCTTCGCTCATATATATAGGCCCCAAAGATAATCAGAGCGCTTTTAGGTTGAAGAAGTTAACCTTTTGCTCAACTACAGCGTAGAGACATCTCCCCTGTCGGTGTTGCCGCCGACCTAGCCGCCATAGCGGGGCCCACACCACCACCACCACAGGAGACCACAATGGACCGCGCGAAATTCTTCGCGGCGGTGCGCTCGCCCTTGTCTGTCAACATGAAAGCACAAGTGCAGGGCATCGACGCGATTCTCGACGAAGCCGAGCGCCGCGGCACGCCGATGGCTCATCTGGCTGCAATCCTGGCCGAAGCGCACCACGAGACCGGCGGCACCATGCAGCCGGTCAGCGAAAACCTCAATTACTCAGCAAAACGGCTGACGGAAGTCTGGCCCAGCCGTTTCCCGACGCTTGCCGCCGCCGCGCCGTATGCCGGCAACCAGCGCAAGCTGGCCAACAAGGTCTACGGCGGCAGGCTCGGCAACACCGGCGATGATGACGGCTGGCTTTTCCGGGGAAGGGGTCTCGCACAGATCACCGGCCGCGACAACTATGCCAGATTTGGCATAGCGGGTGTGCCTGACGACGCGGGTAAAATGCCTGTGGCTGTCCGCATCCTCTTTGACGGCATGACGGGCGGCATCTTCACCGGCCGCAAGCTGAAAGACTACGACGCCGCCGACGGTTACCGCTACGCCGCCTCGCGCGCGATCATCAATGACGACGTGAAGGCGAACGGCGCGCGCATTGAAAAATACGGCCGCGCCTTCGAGGCCGCGCTACGCACCGCTGGCTATGACGCCGCCGCGCCTGCAGCACCCGCCGTTTCTGGTGGCTTCTGGGCCGCGCTCGGTCGCTTCCTGCTGGCGCTTCTCAAGGGGGGCAAGAAATGACGGTCTGGATTCGCATCGCCCTCTACATGATTGCCGGTTGGCTCTACGGCTCTGGCTACATCGGCGAGGAAGTCAGGTCGATGATCACCGACGACCCGGCTGTCGCGGCAAGCATCGAGGCCGGAATTGCTGCCGCGATCGGTGCTATTCCGGTGGCTTGGTGGCAGTGGGCGCGCAAGGTGGGGCATCCGACGTGATTGGCGCGCTGACAGCGGTAATCTGGTCCCGCATCACCGGCTGGATGGCTCCTGTCGGTATGGCACTCGCGATCGTCGCGGGTGCTTTTTTCTATGGACGCTCCAGCGGCAAGGCTGACGCCAAGGCGGAGCAGGCTAAGGCAAACGCGAAAGCCATAAAACAGGCGAGGGCCGTCGAAGATGGGGTTCAGAACATGGGGGGCAGCGATGTTGATCGCGCTCTCGGCAAGTGGCTGCGTGACGGCCGGTAGCTACTGCGACGTCGCGCGCCCCGTTAGGCCGTCCGTCGAAGACAAGATGACGGAAGGCACCAAGCGCCAGATCCTAGCGGAGAATGAGAAGCTGGCGAAGCTCTGCGGGGTGAAGCCGTGACCGGCGCTGAAATTATGGGCGTGGTAGGCTTCATGCTGATGCTGGCCGGTGCTGGCTGGCGCGTGTGGGCGCGTGTTGAGGCTAAGGTGAAGGTGGCCGAGGATAAGGCTGATAAGGTTCAGGATCGGTCAGATAAAGTTGCTGCAGACCTAGCCGCCTTTCGCATTCACTCCGCCGAGACCTTCGCCACGAAGGCAGGACTTCAGGAGCAGACCGCACAATTGCTCCGAGCCATTGAGGGCATCGGCAACCGCATTGACGGCGTACATGAGCGGCTTGACCGCGCTTTTGAGCAGCGCTCAGCCAGAACATCCAGCTAGTCAAGGCCCGTTACCCTAATAGGTGGCGGGCCTTTCTTTGTTTTGTAGACTTCTTTCGAAACCAGTTTTCGAGCTGCTCTGTATTGGTTACAACTGAGTCATCGCAACTCAAAGGCGTCGCTCTCAACCATGCATCTCAGGTTTGTACGTCCGCACCTTTCCATATCTACATTCCCTGCGATGGAGCTTCCTGATTTCACACTCATTACTGGTGCCAATGGGGCTGGCAAAACGCACCTCCTTCAGGCGTTGGAAAATGGTTGTGTAGGAGTTGAAGGGATAGACAATCTGAACGGCGCCATACGTCTGTTCGACTGGAATACAATCGTCCCGCAGGAGATGCAGCGAACAGCCATCAACGCCATCGAGACGATGCATTGGGGATACCGCAGTGCGATTAAGGACGCCTCGACCACGGCTATGAGAGCTTATGCCCTTTTGCAGGATGTGTACGCCAAGTACCCGGCGCTAGGGGCTCGATTCGAGAATGATCCAGTTCGCGGCATTTGCACTGCGTCCACTGAGGATCTGATTGATTGTTTGGGGGAGGCTGACGCGGTTGAAGACGTCAGACGGCGGGTCGATGCCCAGATTCCAGAGATAGAACGCCGTGTACAAGAGGTTCTATCTCCCAACATGCGGCCTGCGTTAGAAGTGATCGCTCGTCGCGCGGGAAAGCCGTTGTTCCTGTTGAACGACACAGAACTCCAGCGTGGGGTTTTAGGGGCCCTGCCGGGGCAGCGGGCCTTTCAACAATCGTTTTCGCAATTGTTTGCCGGGTACAGAGACGCGGCGTTGGAAAACGAGCTAGCTGAGAACGCCGCTCGAAAAGGTCAAAAGCAGAGCTTTCTAAGCGCAGCGGAATTCATCGATGCTTACGGACCTCCGCCATGGGATCTTGTGAATCGATTGCTGGAGACCGCGGGGCTCCCGTTCAAAATCAACATTCCCAATCCATTGAGATACGGTGAGTACCAGCCGTTGTTGATGCGTTGCGATACCGGGGAAACGTGCAATTTTTCCAGCTTGAGCTCGGGTGAAAAGGTTCTCCTCTCATTCGTCTTTTGCATGTATTTCGTGGAAGATCGACGACAATTGACGACGTTCCCGAAAGTCCTCTTGCTAGATGAGGTGGACGCAACGCTACATCCGTCGATGTCAAAGGCGTTAATTGACATCATTATTAAGACATTGATTGCTGAGTGTAATGTGAAAGTCATCGCGACCACTCACTCTCCTTCGACCGTCGCGTTAGCTCCAGAAGAGTCGATCCATGTGATGCGAAAAGCGCACCCTGGATTAGCAAAATGCTCGAAGGCCGAGGCCCTCAATCTGTTGACCGAAGGCGTGCCGCGTCTTGCTCTGTCGTATGAAGGGCGTCGACAAGTTTTCGTAGAGAGTGACGTTGATGCTGAAGTCTACAGCACCCTTTACGACGCGCTGCATGACAACCAGGAAATAGATCGATCGCTAACATTTATTGCGGTGGGCAGCGACGTAAATGGTGGCTGCGACAGAGTGATAGCGACCGTCGACGCCCTCTCGGGAGCCGGCAATAAGAGCGTGTTCGGTCTCCTCGACTGGGATGGCACGCGACGTGATAGCGACCGGATTCTCGTTATGGCACCAGCGTGCAGACATTCGATAGAGAACATCATTCTCGATCCCGTCCTGGTAGCCGCGGCTATCTGCCGTGAGTTTCCCGACCGATACGAAGAGATCGGACTGCCCAGTAAGACGATGTGGCGCCGGTTCGTGGAACTAACAGATAGTCAGCTTTCGGCGGTGGCTGCCGCAGTCACGTCCCGAATCCTCGGCCCGCCGAAAGAACTGGCTTCAAGCAGCTACATCGGAGGGCGCTCCGCGAACTACGACAAAGCGGCGATGACGATGAGGGGGCACGACTGGGCAGAAGCAGTCTTCAAGGCCTATCCGTACCTACGGAGGATCGGGCAATCAAGCCAGGACCTTAAGGATGACGTCGTTCTGAAGAGAATCACGAAGTTGGTCTTGGCGGATTGTCCGGAACTGATCCCGATTGAAGTGAAGATCGCGTTTGACCGCCTTTTGCACCTGCCGCCGCATTGAGGCACCGTCTCGCGCGCTCACTCCTTGCCATCCAAAATAATCCGCAAAATCCGGATCATGTCGGCCGCGTCGAGAAGCGCCGCCTTGACGTGTTCGTGTGTCCGCCTCTCGATTCCGTCGGCGACCGTTTGCAGATTAATCACCGCATCCGCCGCAGTCTTGCTCTCAGGGATGCCAACTTGGTCCCGCATCTCTCGGATCGTGACGACGGCACGCTCAAGCAGCCGGCGTTTTTCGAAGTCGGTCAGGTGTTCGGCATGGTTTGCGGCTCTGATGAGCTCGGCGACGAATGCGGTGGTGAGGGACATGAAGGGTAGGGTACAGCGACGCGGCTGGGCGTCAATGTCGGAGCTAGTGCCGCGTGCTTTCCGACGGGAGCTCTACGTATCGGCCGATCGACCAGAGGTAATCGACAATCTCCTGGCGGACCGGGTCGGTGTCGCCAAACTTCTCACCGATACGCTTGACTTCCTTCATTGCCGCCTCGCTCGGGTCCATGTCGCCGGCGACAAAGAGATAATGGCCGACAGCGCAGATGTCGCAACCGGCGGCGATCATCTCGGCTACGAAATCCGGGACCTCACTTGCTTTCATCAGGCGCCTCTTTTGCAACATTCCTGCGTCCCTCCGTGGTGAGATCCAGTAGGTGTAACCAATCGAGTGAGGAAGGCGCTACTGTAGGATTCACCAAGCTAGATTTCGGGACATTAGTGGGCAGTTCGCGAGGCGGAGGGCATTACTTTCACATGAGCAATTTCTGATATACAGTTGGCGTGGGCCCCACACGCAGGCTGTGATTGTATCTCACATCGGGCCTTCGTTGCTGGAAGGCGATGCGCGTTTATCAGCGCCGCAATCGGGGAGGCTCAGGATGGCAGCGTATATGGATGACGTTGAGGTGGCACTCCGTATAGACGTTGAAGAAAGTATCTTCGCCTTCACGCCAAAGAATCAAACCGAGGCTGATTATCTTGCAATCTGTAAGCTGATGGCGAGGGCACAGCTTTGCGCCGTCGTTTATCAAATCCTTTCGGAAGTCGACCGAGGCATTGAACCGTTGACGTTGTCCCACCTAGTCGGCGGTGACTGGCGCAAGCCCGAGTGGAGTGCTCAGGCGGCTTTAGGAGAGCAATTCGAAATTCTGAGAGGTTCCGGCGCACACTTCTCTGATCGGGGCGATTTTGAGCTCAGGCTGACGCGAGACTACGCCATTAGCGGCTTCCTCGAGATTGAAATCGTAGAAAGCGGAAGTGCGCGGGCTAAGGTTACATTCAAACTGCGGATCCCCGACAAGGTCATCAGCCGCGCAATTTTAGCTTTGCTGATCGCAGGGGGGCTTTTGGCGCCGTCTCAGGCGCCCCCACGCGAGCGACTTTCAGAATCTCCGTTCATTGTCTGCTCCATTGGTCAAGCCTTGCAAGGGGATCGTGACCAAATCGTCAACGATGCCGTTGAGGATATCGTTGACCAACCGGGCGAAAAAGACGTGAAGGCGAGTGCAAAGTGGATGGCAAGGCAGGCCTGCCTATACCATGCCGGCGCGAATCCAGGTGAGTTTGATGGAGTTCGCGGAACACACACCCGTATAGGCGAGCGGCAATTTGAGGACTTGTACGGGGTTCAGGTTGATTGGGGGAGCCGCATATTTGTTCGATTTTTGCTTGAAAAGGCCAACGAGCGTATGCAATTCAACCCCAGATATCGAACACTCCCTCCGCAGTAGTCGTCATTTGCAGCCACGGTTGCATCGTCGCAAATGTGCAGATCGCGCACAATCATGCAAATGGTCTAGTGGGTAGTTAACCTGGGTTAGGCGACTACTTGCACCGCTGCTTAGGCTGGAAAAATGAAGGCCTCGTCGTGCTGAGACGGCGAGGCCATGGCGCTTATCGAAGAGGCTTCACTTGGGGACATTTGCGAAGCCGTACCTGGTCTCGATCGGGGAAACGGGATCAGGACTAGTAAGAAACGCGGGCCTTCTGAATATGTTCCTGGTCGCTAAAAAGAAACGGCCCCGAAAGGCGATAACGGGGTCGAGGACAGAGTGTGCGGAGGCACTCGTACGGGAAGGGTCTTAACGGTCATAGGGCGCGACCGGGCCGAGCCCTTTGGAGAATCCTACAAATTGCGTATCGAGTGAAAGCCTGATCTGATGCGGGCATGACCATGAAGCTTTCACACTTGGGGCTGAGAAACCCAAAGCTTCTCGCTGAGCTCAAGCGGCGAGGGTACGAGTCCGCAGACGACATGAAGCACGTTCCCACGACAGACGCGTTGCGGATGAAGGGAATGGGCTCAAAATCGTGGCAGAAAATCTGTGATGTACTGGGCAGAGACCCAGCCCAGACGTGAGCTCGAAAGCCATGACCGAGCCCTACCAGCCCCGCTACCAGTGGCGCCGCAGCGAACTGGACGCCAACGACCCGCCGAGCGATTTCGATTGGCTCGGGTTTGATGGCATCGGCTACATCGGCCGCATCCGGAAAGAGACCGGCGGGCCGACGGCAGGCCGCTGGCAATGGGCCGGGTCTGTCCCTCGGACCTTCAAAGGGTCTCCGCCGATGCCGAACCAAGGTTATTGCGACACCGCACGCGAGGCGACGGAAATGGTCGAGACCTATTGGGATTGGTGCCTGCGACGGATGCAGGGCGAATAGGTCAATGAAGCAGGGGTGCCTTGGGCTTTCGAAGGATCACGCCGACGGCATCTTCGAACATCGTATCTTTGGGGTCGAGCGCGAGCCAGTGGTTATGCGCTAGTTCGATTAGGGCGTCGCAGACTTCTCGCTCAGACCAGCCGGCGTCCTCAGCTTCCTCGACCACCGCCTGCAAGATTTCCTCAAGTGCCAACTGGCAATCCAAATCCCGATCGGGGTATGAGCCTTCCCGCTTCGGCGACGCGAAAATCGATGACTTCGGCATTTATCTTCCTCCGGTGCTCCAGCTTAGACGTTTTCGCTGTTTCATGCGTTAATTCGTCATGGCTAAAACGCTCAGAAAGAAATCTGTTCCCGCGACGTTGCCCGAACCGATGCCGCGGCGCGTCGAGCCGTGCGTCGCTACCCTCGTCGATCAGCCGCCGAAAGGTCCGGAGTGGGCCTTCGAAGTGAAGTGGGACGGTTACCGACTGGCGGTGTATGTCGAGCCAGGCGAGGTGAGGGCGATCACCCGCGGCGGCTACGACTGGTCCAAGAAGTTTGGCTCGATCGTCGCCGAGGCGCGCGAGCTCGGACATGCGACAATGATCATAGACGGCGAGGCGGTTGTTCTCGACGACCACGGTCGCTCTGATTTCGGTCTGCTGCAGCGCGCGGTCGGCAGGCGTCCGAGCTCGCACGATGCCGCCGAGATCATCTTCTTCGCCTTCGATCTTCTCTATCTCGACGGGCAAGACCTCCGGATGATGCCGCTTGCCGAACGCCGGCAACTGCTCGAACTGATCGTCTCTGGCAAGACTGGCGCGATTCGCTTCTCTGAGGAGGTGCACGCCGAAGGCGCCGAGTTCTTCCGGGTCGCGTGTGAACATGGGCTTGAAGGCATCATCGCCAAGAAGCGTGACGCGCCATATCGATCGGGACGCCGGCCGGAATGGCTCAAGATCAAATGCGCGCGTCGTGACACCTTTGTGATCGTGGGCTACGAGCCGTCGACCGTGCCGGGCGCAATCGGCAGGTTGCTGTTGGCAGCGAAGAAAGGGACGGGGCTCGTGTACGTCGGTGGGGTGGGAACAGGCTGGAACGCGGCAATATCGCGCGAAATGCGGAAGGTGCTAGAAACGCTGGTCACCGCTACACCGGCAGTTAAGCTCACGAGAAAGAGAGCCGTGTTCACAGACCCGGTATTAGTTGCCGATGTTGAATACCGCGCCTGGACGGAAGAGAGGAAGCTGCGGCATCCCTCGTTCAAGGGCGTGGCAAAGCGAGGACAGAAAACGAAGGTTTATGAGCTCGGGTAAGGGCGGCTATCGATGGCTGCGGTTCAATACCGGGCGGTACTTCGCGATCAGAGCTCGCTCGATATCGAGGTATGGCCGAACTGGCCCCGCGACGGTTTCAACCATATCGGGCAGATGCACGAAGGCCGCAAGGTGGCCGCACTCTTTCAGCTTTTCAAGCCACGCTTCCGCTTCCCAGAGCGGCGTAGCCCCCTTATCCATCTGGAGCCGCTTGTTGATATCCTTGGCATAGGCCGCCAGACGGTTGCCGATCGGCTGTTTGCTTGTCCCGATCCGAACAATGTCAACGGCCGGCGACAACCATGCGTAATTGACCTCGGTCCACCTGAGGGCAGGGGATTCGAGCAGATGCACGGCAACGGAACGCCCGTCGCCGCCTAGGACCATTGTCGCGATACGTTCGGAAGCGGCACCGAAAATCATCAGACTATTTACACCCCTTCGCCTTCAGCGAAGATTCGATAGCCGTCACCTTACCCTTCGACACGGCAACCTGGCCCTCTTTGTCGCCGCCGAACGTGCTCGACATCGGCACGCCGATCAGGAAGACGCCCATGGCGTCACCGGTGGCGGCGTCGTGTTGCTGCTTGGAAAGGCTCGCCAGCGTGGCCTGCTCCTTCATAAGCTCCTGAGCGAGCCCCTGGCAGCTTTGATTGGAGTACGCGGCCATCGGAATGTCGACAGGCACGATGGCATCCGGACGCTTGGCGCACGAAGAAGCAGCCAGCGCAGCGGCCAGCACGGCATAACGAACTTTCATAATTCCCCTCAGTCTTAACTAAAACAGCCCGAGCGCAGGTAAACACGCAGCCGCGGCCGAGGGAAGGGCGCTCTATGCAGGGTTGATTTTATGACTGCGCAATCCACGGTTATTTAACGCCGGAGCCGTCTTCAGAAGTCAGATAGTCTGTTGAGCTCCTCGAGCGATTTTCTTCTGCGCTCAACCGCATTTTTCAGGAGCCCTGGTAGCTGCGCGTCATGCGCGTCAACGTTCGACTTGCTCCACTCGGCGTATTGCTTCAGTTGCTTCTCTTGGTCCGCGATCGACCTCTTGATGCTATCTGGATCGTTGCGACCTTCGTATCCCAAGATGACCCGCCCAGACTGAACGGTTCCATGGGGCGGGCTTGTATCGAATGTGCTGGGACGAAGATTGAAGAGGCCGCTGTCACCAGTGAATGTAAACGACTTCGTCACGCGTACGCCATCAATGGTCACATTGCCGCTGAAGTGATCGCGAACAGTTACGCGACTCTCTTTCACGTCTCGATGAGGATTATCGAAATCGATGGAAAGGGAGCCGACTATAGCGTCCTGCAACATTCGAGATACGATTTCATCGTCACTCTGATCCAAACTCGCCGCTGTCATGTACTTGCGTACGTGGTCCTCAACTGCATTTACCTGCGCACGAAGGTAGCTGCTTAGATCGTGTTTCCAGAAAAGAATGTCTCCAGTTATCATCATTGCTGCTCCTGGCTTTCTGGCGTGTAAGCCAGCTTTATTGGGATGTCTGTCATAGCGTAGTGGACAAATTGGTCGCCGAGCGCAGTGAGCTCGTAGCTCTCGTTGTCGTCAAACGCGGACTTGTGTGTGTTACTGCTGGACGCCGACCGAGTTCTCGGACGCTGGTTTTTGAGAAAGTTCCCGTGGTAATCTGTTTCACGATGCTGCCTGATGATCCCACCGGTAGACAGATCTCTGATAAGGAGGCGAAACAAGTCAGCCTCTGGAGAGTCTTCTCGGACAGGTTCGCGACCGAGACTTTCCCATATACGGCCGCGAGTAATTCCGCTGTGATTGTAGATTTTCCCAATTACTGCGAGGTGTACTTCCGAAAGGTTCTTGATCCAGCTGAGAAAGAGCCGTACCACGTCGTCGCTGCATACAGTAGATGAAGCAGCATTCGCGAGAAGGTTTCTTACAAACAAGCGCTTTTCATCGCTTTCGGCGCCAGCCCAATCTCGAAACGATTTTCTCAGAAGCGATTGAAACTCGGGAGATTGAATTCTGTCCGCGATCTGTTCGTCGCGAAGATCAAGGCGCTGCATGATTTCGACGATTGTCTTTTGCTTCTCTTCCATCTCGGCACGAAGCATTTCGACCCAATGCCGGAAGAAGTCATTCATCCGGTCTTGCTCACTCTCTCCCCAAGCCCCTGCCGCGGCGGAAATCAGCCCACCAGCGAAGGGAATGAGTCCGCCCGCTGCATTGAGAGCGCCACGAATGTACTTGCCGCCTTTGGCGCCTTCAGGATATTCACCAGGACTGGTTATCTCGCCCATCGCGTTTCCCTCGGTGGTGGCCGTCGTGGACACGAGCTAGTTAGTCCACATCCAATATTCCGCTCATACCATTCTGGCATTGAACAATGCGGGTAGTTGATGCACGGTAAGGCTACCGAACCGGAGGAGAGCAGTTGCAACCTGCTCCCCTCCTTCGCGGGCGTAGCGCCAATAGCTGAGGAGCGACATTTAAGAGCGGTGTCACGCTGTCGTTTCCTCGGCTATGCGTGCATGATACGCAGGATTGATCTCCCAAAACTGCCCGTCACGCACATAATCCACAACAGTTTTAGCCGTTTTATGTGCGGTTTGTTCCCGAAGTGTTCTAGTTTATAGCGGCATCCCCTGCAGGGCGTTGAATTGACCTTCACGACCGCAGAGTTTTCCGTCCGGCGCTTGGGACGTGCGCCCCGCAATCCTCTCCTCAATCCAAGCCAGCACTTCTGACCGCACGAACGCCACGCGGTGCTCGCCAAGTTCGACGGCGTCAGGAAATCGGCCGGCGACGCGCAAGCGGTTAATCATTGTGCGCGAGAGACTGGTGAGGGCACAGACCTCTTTCATGGGAATCAGGATGGGGGTTGGTTTCCGGCTCATCTTCACGCCGCCATCCAGACTTCGTTCAAAATCCGCGCTGCCAACGCCGCCTTATCCTCCGGCAGGAATCGACCATAGTGGCTCCGGATCATCTCGGGCGTATCCTGAATGGCGTAACTCGCCTGCTCATAAGAACCGGTCTTCTTCAAGATGTGGGTAGCCAGGACGTCGCGTACGTTGTGTGGCCCATGGGGCAGGAGGCCCTTGATTGCTCCGCGGCCGGTGTATGGGTTGTAGATGCCGTAGCGCTGAATCGTGAGCCGCCAGACTTCGTAGAAAGACGAAATGTCGTATGACGCATCCTTGGTGTTCGATTTCGTCGTCTTGACGAAGAATGTGCATGGATCGGCGACTTCGCCCAAGAGCGCGGCTCTATGCCGGCTCACGTAGGCGTCGATGTAATCATACAGGTCCAAGAGGTCTGGCAGGATCAGGCGGAATGGCTTTTGGCCGAAAAAAGATGAGCTTGCGTTTTTGAATGCGTTGGCAGGTATCAATACCTCCCAGCCGTTCTCTCGATCGCTCCAACGCAGCTCACCGCATTTCAGATCCTCGAGCCGACGCTCCGATGTGGGGATACGACCTCGAGGACATACGAGCAGTTGCCGCAGATTTTTTTGCCTGAGGCCGAGGTGCAGACCAAGCCGCAGCAGCAGGAACGACCGCACAGCTTCGGCCGCTGCCCGCGGATGCCTCTTCTCATCGGGCATCCGAGCGAGGATCTCGTCGGTGATTTTTCGGTATTCTGAGAGTGGGCTATCGGTCTCAAGCACGCACATGATTGGTTCGAACGGATCGCGGTGGACCCGCGCGACACGTTCGATTTCCTTCAACCGATTGGTGAGGTGGCGATAGAAATTGTCGCAATAGCCATGCCAGTCACAGGACGCAGCCGTGATTTCGGCTTCCGAGACAAGCCCTGGGATCGATCGTACGCGCATAAGCAACTCCGGGTGCTGCCGAAGCCAGCCTGTCTCCTTGCGCGTCAGGGCAAGCGCGATGGACAGCATGTTCACTTCCCAGGTCGTATAGAACCCGCGGCGGCGCTCGCGCCAGCGCAGGTACCAATCCCACACGCCAGGAAACGCCAGTAGGCCAAACGTGAGGCGCTCAAAGGGGAGGCCGTAGCCCCGCACTCCTTCGTCCGGAGATGCAGACAATGCGCCGAACATCAATCCGAGATGTTCGATCTTCTGTGCGGCAGTTTCCTCGCCCCAAACGCCATTTCGCTGAAAACCTAGATCTGTGAGCGTGGTTGTCTTGAATCTGACAAGACCTTCCATCTCGGCCGCCAGGCTCGCGGGTGCATCGAGGCTGCCGGGTAAGAGGTCAGGGTCGACGATGTTCGGATCCTCGTCTTCGATCTCCCAGACCGGCGAAACTGAACGGCCAGTCAGGGCAGGGAACCGAATTGCATATCGCTGCTTAATCGCCGCCGCTTGGAATCGGCGGTATTCTGTCGTCCCGCTGATAATAACCCGGCGCACCCATTCGATGATTTCCTCCCGTTTCTCAAACGGAAGAGAATTGAAGTCGTCAGGTAGATGCCAGGCGAGCCGCCGGCGTTCGGCATCCCCTATACCAGCCCCCACATTGTGCCCCTTTGTCGCTCGCATAGGATTCGGCAGTTTGCTTTTGAAGTAGCCGGGAGGCAGACGATAGCGGCGCTCTATCCGCCCAAGCATCTCCAGGCTTTGTACGCTCCGCGGCGGCTTGTCGCCATTGAACCAGACGACGATCGTCTTTCGATTGAATGCTTCGCCAGGTCGCGTAATTGCCCGATGAAGATACCAGCATGTGTCACCGAAGCGTCTCATGTGAAGTTGCAAAGCTTCCACGAACGTCGGCGGATCTTCCCATTCTTCGAAGAGAGGTACGGGGAACTCGACGATCGGCTTTGGGGGAACGCCCCGGGGGCGGCGTTTTTGGGAGGGTGCGTTGGATGTCTTGCTTATCGGCATATTGAGGGTTTCGACGTTGTTGTTCAGGATGCGCCGGAACATACACAATCGAAGGTGCTCAGCAAGAGGTTGATTTTAACTAACTTATTGTAATCGCAATGGTTTTACAAATTTGTCAAAGGACAGGGCGTGCGGAGGAGTCAGTCGATCTTTGATGCTTTCTTAGTCGTCAGCTTCAGTTGCCTGCGGGCTTCGCGGGCGTGTTCCTCAATCAACTTCAATTCGATTTCCGTGGCCCAGTCGCTGTCGAGTGCCCACGTCACCGCAACGTTCGTGTAGATCGCTTCTGTCACCTCGCTGCACATCAATGCCCAGCCGCGGTCCCGCTCTTTTGAGGGAAGGAACTGGCGGCGCTCGACACGAAAGTGCCGTGCATCCCGAAAGAAGCTGAATACGTCACCCTCACTGGGAATGCTGCCGCCAAAATAGTCGGTGTCAGCCTCAAGCAATAATTGGAGTTCGCTGTCTGGCTGGACGATGTAGACGCGTACTGTGACCGAACTCATTGCTGGCTATCACGAAGGCGAACACCAGGTCCACCAACAGAGGAATCGCCGTCTGCGAGGAAGACGACGCCGGCCTTCTCCAACGCAGCACGCACCGCGCGGGCGTTATTGGACATTGCGACAGTCTCGCCCTTGGCTCCCTCCATCCTTTTCAGCGTTGGAACGGAGATGTTTGCCAAGTCCGCGAGGTCTTTTTGCGTCATGTCGGCCAAGGTGCGGGCGGCCGCGATCTGGTGTCCCGTCAGAGATTTTTGATCCATTGGTATCATTTTGATCTAAAGGTGTTGACATAAGGGTCGAATTGATCCAAAAGTATCACATCGACACTTTCGAAGCAACGAGGAGCCCAGCATGACCAACGTTCGCAGATTAAGACCGCAGCCAGCCATCGCAGTCGAACACGATGAAGGCCTTAGATTAAGACGCTCGGCCGGTGAGGCGGGGTTATCGAACAACGTGCAGGGCGCCGATGACGGCCGCCCGCACCACCCCTGGCGGAGCGAAGTTTACGACGTCCAGATGATGGCGAAGATCGCAGTGACGCTCGTCGACGAAGTGTTCCGGAACATCCACGCGATGGAGGATTTGCACGAGATCCACCTCCGCGACCAGCTTGGGTTCGATGAGCTCTGCGCCCAAGTCCATTTCCTGAAGAATGCGGCCGAGGCCCTACAGGCCTCCTGAGTTTACTGCCCGCTGCCGGGCAACTTGCCCCAGGCGCCTCGTTGGCGACGGGGCCTTTTATCCCTCACCGCCGAAAGGCGGCAGCGAGCGGTGCGCCGTGACGCCGCTGGCTGGGGCCGCTCCCCGCAAGGTGGGCGGCCTTTTGTTCCAAACCCCGCGGGGGCGACTGTCGCGTGAACCGGCAGTCGGGCGGGCTGCTGGCATCACAGCGCTGGCAGCCCGCCACCAAGTCACCAATGGCCGGCGCGGTCACCACCTGCGCCTACATCAGCAGCGCGCCGGCCGGCATCTTGACTGCACGGAAACGTTGCGCTACGAAATCATCACGGACCTATGTGCCGTTCGCCTTCGGGCCATGTCTCGTCGTAACCCATTTACGAGACTTCTCAACGCAACGAACAAACCCGCTTCTGCGGGCATCGGAAAACCGTGCGCTCATGCCGAGCCCGCGGATCATCAACTACGCGCGCCTTGTGCCGCGTTGCTAGAGGAGAATGACATGAACAGCACTCTTTACTTCGAACTGAAGAAAACTGCCGAATGGCGCGCTGAAAAGGCGAAGCGGCACCCGGAAGATGCTCGCAACCAAACTGCGAAGATCTTGCTCGCTCGCCTCGCTGAACAGGAGCCCGACGCGGAACTTTCGCAACGCTATGACTTTCTGCACGAAGATGAAAATATCGATGCGGAGCGCCTAAGCCAGGCGCATTCCGAGATCTTGGGCGAGGTGGGTTTTCGCTGGGAACCGAAGCACGTCGATGAAGTGTTGGATCGCATCATCAACCGCGCAACCGGCAAAGCCCCGACACTCGCTGACTTGATGGACGTCCATCGCGCGCATGCAGAGGATGATGCCGCAAAGACTGCCGCAGGCAAGCCTGTCAATCAGTAAAAAAAATCTGCCACCACAGCACGCCGCCGGCCTCCCCAGCCGGCGGTTTTCTTTTACCACCAATGGCGCCGCCTCGTGTCGACCGAATTGCGCCCCAGCACGTAGCCAATTGTAAAGGCGAGAGCGCCCCAAAGGACACCTAAGCTCGTGACGGTGTGAGGATGTTCTGCTGCCGCCGCAGCCACGGCACGAGTTTCCCTCTTTACGGCTTCTGTGGCGGTTTTTGCGGCTTCGCGCATGCCGTTGGGTTCCTCGGCTGGGGTGTAAGTCTGGTCAACGGACGGATCATTTTCTTTGGCCATGGTGGTTTCCTCCTTGAGACAGCCGAAGACAAACTGTTGAAGGGGGGCGCAGGTTCCGGGATGATAAAAGGGCACGAGCCCAGAACCGCGGGCGGTTATGATAACCGGCTAAATCTCGGCCAAAAAATCAAGAAAATCCAACAAAATCAGAGAGAAATGGCGGACAGGGTGGGATTCGAACCCACGGTACGGTTTCCCGTACGCTGGTTTTCAAGACCAGAGCCTTAAACCACTCGGCCACCTGTCCTTGCCTGAAGCACCGCGCGACTGCGTGCCGGGCACGGCGTTATTGCGCGAAGCCTTGGCGCTTTGCAAGAATTAACATGCGTCGCTGCAAGATTTTCTCGACCGCTTTGAAGAGCAGGCACCGGGCCTGATCGCGTTAACCAGCCGTAAACCATAACTCACGAAATGCGGAGCCGGCCTGTGGATGAGTTCGCATTTTTGCCTTGATGATGTCATGAATACACACCTGTTCCGTTTCGGGACGTCGAGATATCCGCTGGGGGTAGGCGGCAGGTTTCGAGTACGGCTTTATCGATCGATGTTGTGGGACAGATGACCTCAATTAAAAATGCGGCATATCTGGTCAAGGGACTGCGCCTTGCGGCGATCCCGGCACTGTGCGTAACGCTTGCCGCCTGCGGCTCCACGTCGAATGTCAAGAAAACTGCGCGGAGCAAGGAGTACTTTCCTGAATCCGTCTATGGCGTAAAGGCGAGCCCGCGCGTTGCCACCGGCAACAACATCCCGAAGGGCGGCGGACGCTTTCAGGTCGGCAAGGCCTATCAGGTCAAGGGCAAGTGGTACCAGCCCAAGGAAGACTTCGGCTATAACAAGACGGGTATGGCATCCTGGTACGGCTCCGCCTTCCACGGACGCCTGACCGCCAACGGCGAAGTCTACGACAAGGCGCATCTGTCGGCCGCCCATCCGACGTTTCCGCTGCCGAGCTACGCCCGCGTCACCAACATGGAAAACGGCACCTCGGTCATCGTGCGCGTCAACGATCGCGGCCCCTACGAATACGGCCGCATCATCGACGTTTCCTCTAAAACGGCAGACCTGCTCGACATCAAGCGCAAGGGCAGCGCACAGGTGAAGGTGCAATATGTCGGCCGCGCACCGCTCGAAGGTAACGACATGCCTTACCTCATGGCGTCCTATGTCGAGAAGGGCCAGCGCGGCCCGAGCATCATGCCCGAAGGGCAGATTGCAACCGGCGTGATGGTTGCCTCGAACGAACCGTTCCGCAAGCAAAGCCTCGGCACCATCACCGTGCCGGCCAAGGCGTCGCTCGACGTCAGCGAACCGGTCACCGCGATGGCCGCGCCCGTGCCGCAGTTTGCCCAGCAGCCGGCGTCGTTCAACGAATTCGTCATGCTGCCGGAAATCGGCCCGATCCCGCGCGAGCGGCCGGAGTACATTCCGATGCCCGACGGCAACATGGCCTATGCGGCTGCCTATTACGAAGTTCGCGTCAGCGACGCCGAATCGCCCTTCGAAGCGATCATGGTCGACAAGAAGCAGCTAACGCCGCAAGTCATCGTCGACTACGCCAAGCGCCAGAAAACAAACGGTTCGGCCCGTTAACAGTTCTCGGCGTTGTGCCAAAATGACCACGCTGCTATGCCCAAAGGGAAACCGGAGTTTCCCATGCGCATGAAGATGCTTTCGGCCGCGTTCCTGGGCCTTGTGTTGTTTGCCGGCGCCGCATTCGCGCAAACGCCGGCACCCGCCTTCGACACCAAGGCAAAACAGATCCTGCTGGTCGATGCTGAAACCGGCACGGTGCTTTTCTCGCGTGCCGAAAACGACCCGATCCCGCCAGCCTCGCTTGCCAAACTGATGACCATGGAGGTGGTTGGCGAAGCGCTTGGCAGGGGCGAAATCTCGCCCGAAACCCTCTACGACGTATCGGAGCATGCGTGGCGGACCGGCGGCGCGCCGGCCGGCACCTCGACGATGTTTGCCGCTCTGAAGTCGCGCATCCGGGTCGCCGATCTCCTGCAGGGCGTAGCCGTTCAGCTGGCCAACGACGCCTGCATCATTCTCGCCGAGGGCATGACCGGCAGCGAAGGTGCATTTGCCGAGCGCATGACGGCGCGCGCGCGCGAACTCGGCATGCCGGTCGCGACCTTCCGCAACGCCACCGGGCTGCCCGATCCCGGCAACAAGATCACAATGAGCGAACTGGTGACGCTCGTCCGCCACCTGCACGAAGCGCATCCCGATCTCTACCGGCTCTATTCGCAGCCGGAATTCGAATGGAACAAGATCCTCCAACGCAACAAGAACCCGCTGATCTCCGCCAATATCGGCGTGGACGGCCTGGCAACGGGCTTTGCCGAAGGTTTCGGCTTTTCGCTCGCCGCGTCGCTGCAACGCGGCGAGCGCCGCGTTTATCTCGCGATGGGCGGCCTTGAAACTGACAAGGAACGTATCGAAGAAAGCCGCAAGGTTCTCGACTGGGCGATGACCGCCTTCGAGAAGAAGCGGATCTTCGCCGATGGAGAAGCGATCGGCGAGGCAGCCGTCTATGGCGGCGATGCATCTCACGTCGCGTTGGTGGCCGGCGGACCGGTCGACCTGCTACTGCCGGTCAACAATCCCGAGCGGCTGACGGCGCGCATCGTCTACAAGTGGCCCTTGCGGGCGCCGGTGACGGCCGGCACGGAAGTCGGCGTCGTCAAGCTGTGGAACGGCGAGAAACTGTTGCGCGAGGTCCCGGTCAAGACGGCCGGTGCGGTGGGGCAGGGAACCCTGACGAGCCGCGCGGTCGACGCCCTGCAGGAACTGCTTTTCTTCTGGCTCTGAGCCGCGCTCACTGGAATGCCTCTCCAAATCGTCACCTGACGGTTTCGCCCGGAGGACCAATCGGCTAAACAGGGCCAAATCGCATGCCGATACGGGAAAGCATGGTGTCGCTGAAAAAAGGTCTATTCGTAACATTCGAAGGCGGGGAAGGTGCCGGCAAGTCGACGCAGCTCCGCCTGCTAGCCGATTCCCTGCGCGCCCGCGGCTACGAGGTACTGACGACGCGCGAGCCGGGTGGTTCTCCCGGCGCCGAGGCGGTGCGTCACGTGCTGCTTTCGGGGGCTGCGGAATCCTTCGGAGTGCGGATGGAGGCGATTCTCTTTGCCGCAGCCCGCAGCGACCATGTCGAGGAGGTCATCCGGCCATCGCTCGACAAGGGCATTATCGTGCTTTGCGACCGCTTCATGGATTCTTCGCGCGTCTACCAGGGCATCACCGGCAATCTCGAACAAAGCTTCGTCGAAAGCCTGGAGCGGGTAGCAATCAACGGTGTCGTGCCGGACCGCACCGTGATCTTCGACCTGCCCGCCAGCGTCGGCCTCGAGCGGGCGCAACGCCGCGCCGGCGACGACAATCCCGATCGTTTCGAAAAGGAACAGCTAGAGACCCACGAGAAGCGGCGCGACGCCTTTCTCGACATTGCCAGACGCGATTCCGAGCGGTGCCGGGTGGTGGATGCGACGCAGCCGGTTGAGGCCATCGCCGCCGAGGTGCTTTCGCTTGTCGAAGCACTTCTGCCGCATGGCGACGGCACGGACACGTCCGCCGAGGAAGCCGTGTCATGAGCGAAAGAGCCGGGGTCCTTGATGGCGCCATTGCGCCCGCTGAGAACAATCGCCTGTTCGGCCATGAGCAGGCGGAAGCCTTCCTGGCGCAGAGCTATCGCTCCGGCAAGGGGCACCACGCGATCCTGATCGAAGGGCCGGAAGGGATCGGCAAGGCGACGCTTGCCTTCCGCTTTGCCCATCACATCCTAAAAAATCCTGAACCGGCCGATGCGCCTGAAACGCTTGCCGACCCGGACCCGACCTCTGCGATCGGCAGGCAGCTTGCCTCCGGCGCCTCACACAATCTCCTGCACCTGGCCCGCCCGATCGATGAAAAGACGGGAAGGGCGAAGGGGGCGATCACCGTCGACGAGGTCCGGCGCGCGGGCAAGTTCTTCAGCCAGACCTCCGGCACGGGCAATTGGCGCATCGTCATCATCGATCCGGCCGACGATCTCAATCGCAATGCGGCCAACGCCATCCTGAAGATCCTCGAGGAACCGCCGCGCCGCTCGCTGTTCCTGGTGCTGACGCATGCACCCGGAAAACTGCTGCCGACGATCCGCTCGCGCTGCCTGCCGCTGCGACTGAAGCCGCTCGACGCAGCACCGCTCGGCCAGGCATTGGCCCATCTCGGTTTCGATCTCGAGGGCGAGAATGCCGGGCGCATCATCGCAGCCGCCAGCGGCAGCGTCGCCGAGGCGCTGAAGCTGATCAACTATGGCGGACTGGAAATCGCGGCAACCTTCGAGGGCATCCTCGCAGGGCAGGGACCGTCTGTCCGGAAAAACATGCACAAGCTCGCCGATGCCCTCGCCGGCAAGGACAGCGAAACGATCTTCGATTTCTTCCAGGCCCTTGCCAGCGATCGCATCATGCGCGAGGCGCGGGAGGCGGCCGTTTCGGGCGATATCATGCGCGCCGAACGCTTCGCCCGACTGTCAGCCTCCGTGACCGAGCGACTGACGGTCAGCGATGCCTATAATCTCGACCGAAAGCAGACCATTCTGTCGCTGCTCGACGATATGAAAGCGGCGCTATAGCGCCGGCTGAAAACGCCATTTTCGCTCGATCGCCGCCTGGAGGTCCAGCTTGTGGTGTTGCGCGAAGAGCAGGACGTGCCCAAGAAGGTCTGCGGTCTCGTCGGCCATCTGTGCCCGGAGGTCGTCCGGCGATTTCCCCTGGGACCGCCCGCGACCGCTCAGCTTGTTCCAGGCCTAGGTCAGTTCCCCCATTTCCTCCTGCATCTTCAAAATGAACCAGTCGGGGTCGCGCTCGATCCCGTGCGCGGCGGCATAGCCGGCCGACGCGGTTTCAAATTGGCTGCCAAGTTGATCCAGCACGACTCACCCCTTCATTTGTTTCCTGTTTGTTCTAAATCTTGCACGCGGGGCGCGCAAGGAGGAGGGCGGTGGCGGCGGCCGCTTCGGGCGGGCTTTTCATGGATCGCATGTTTCTTCCTAACAGCGTATGCGCTAAGAGCGTGCGTAGCTTAATCCGAGATAGATCGAATCCGCCTATGAGAGACACGTCCCCCTTCTACATCACGACAGCGATTTCCTACCCGAACGGCAAGCCGCACATCGGCCATGCCTATGAACTGATCGCGACGGATGCCATGGCGCGCTACCAGCGCCTCGACGGACGTGAGGTTTTCTTCCTGACCGGCACGGACGAGCACGGGCAGAAGATGCAGCAGACGGCGCGCAAGGAAGGCGTGACGCCGCAGGAACTTGCCGACCGCAATTCGGCCGAATTCCAGAAGATGGCCGTGGCCCTGAACGCGTCCAACGACGATTTCATCCGCACGACCGAGCAGCGCCACCATCAGGCGTCGCAGGACATCTGGATCCGCATGGGCGAGGCGGGCGACCTCTACAAGGACTCCTACGCCGGCTGGTATTCGGTGCGCGACGAAGCCTATTATCAGGAGAACGAGACCGAGCTGCGCGCCGACGGCGTGCGCTACGGCCCGCAGGGGACGCCGGTCGAGTGGGTCGAGGAGCAGAGCTACTTCTTCAAGCTGTCCGAATACCAGGACAAGCTGCTGAAGCACTACGAAGAGAATCCGGATTTCATCGGCCCGGCCGAGCGCCGCAACGAAGTGATCTCCTTCGTGAAGTCCGGCCTCAAGGACCTCTCGGTTTCGCGCACCACCTTCGACTGGGGCATCAAGGTGCCGAACGATCCGGCGCATGTCATGTATGTCTGGGTCGACGCGCTGACGAACTACATCACCGCGACCGGTTATCTCGACGATCCCAAGGGCCCGCGCGCCAAGTTCTGGCCAGCGAACATCCATGTGATCGGCAAGGACATTATCCGCTTCCACGCGGTCTATTGGCCGGCGTTCTTGATGTCGGCCGGCCTGCCGCTGCCCAAGCGCGTCTTCGCGCACGGCTTCCTGCTCAACAAGGGCGAGAAGATGTCGAAGTCGCTCGGCAACGTCGTCGACCCGTTCAACCTCGTCGAACATTTCGGTCTCGACCAGATCCGCTATTTCTTCCTGCGCGAGGTGTCGTTCGGCCAGGACGGCAGCTATAGCGAGGAAGGGATCGCGACCCGCATCAATTCCGACCTTGCCAACGGCATCGGCAACCTGGCGAGCCGCTCGCTGTCGATGATCGTCAAGAACTGCGACGGCCAGGTGCCCGTGTGCGGCCCCCTGACCGACGAAGACAAAGCGATGCTGGCCGCCGCCGACGCGCTGCACGAGATCACGCGCGACGAGATGGGTAAGCAGATGATCCACCGGGCGCTGGCGGCGATCATCGCCGTCGTCTCCGAGACCGACCGCTACTTCGCCGGCCAGGAGCCCTGGGCGCTGAAAAAGACCGATCCAGCGCGCATGGGCACAGTGCTTTACGTGACGGCCGAAGTCGTGCGCCAGATCGCAATCCTGCTTCAGCCGTTCATGCCGGAATCCTCGGCGAAGCTGCTCGACCTGGTGGCTGCACCCGCCGACAAGCGTGACTTCGCAGCGCTCGGCGAGGCCGGACGTCTCGCCTCGGGCACGCCGCTCGAGGCGCCGAAGCCGGTCTTCCCGCGCTATGTGGCACCCGAAGCGCAGTAAGGCATCTTGAGCATGCTGATCGATACCCATTGCCATCTGGACTTCCCCGATTTCGAAGCGGAGCGCGACGCAATCGTCGCGCGGGCGCGCGAGGCCGGTGTCGAGCAGATGATCACGATCTCGACCCGCGTGAAGCGGTTCGAGACGATCCTTGCGATCGCCGAGGCCTATCCGAACGTCTTCTGTTCCGTCGGCACTCATCCGCACAATGCGGACGAGGAGCTTGATATCACCACCGAGGATCTCGTGCGGCTTTCGGCCCATCCGAAGGTGGTGGCGATCGGCGAGGCAGGTCTTGATTACTTCTATGACAATGCGCCGCGCGAGGCCCAGGTCGAGGGCCTCCGTCGTCACATTGCGGCTGCCCGCGAGACCGGCCTGCCGCTCGTCATTCACAGCCGCTCGGCCGATGAGGACATGGCGGCGATCCTGACCGAGGAAACCGGGAAGGAGGCCTTCCCTTTCCTTCTGCACTGCTTCTCTTCCGGTCCGGAGCTCGCCCGTGTCGGCGTGGAGCTCGGCGGCTACGTGTCCTTTTCGGGCATCCTGACTTTCCCGAAATCCGAAGAGCTGCGTGAAATCGCCAAGACCGTGCCGCATGACCGGATGATCGTCGAAACCGACGCGCCGTACCTCGCGCCGAAGCCGTTCCGCGGCAAGCGCAACGAGCCGGCTTACGTTGCCCATACGGCAGCCGTGCTTGCCGAGACGATCGGCGTGACCACTGAGGAGATTGCAAGGATCACCACGGAGAATGCCTTCCGCGTCTTCTCCAAGATGCCGAGGCTCTGACGTGGCGTTCCGGCGCACTTTTACCATTCTCGGCTGCGGCTCGTCACCAGGCGTGCCGCGCATTACCGGGGACTGGGGCGCCTGCAATCCTGACAATCCGAAAAACCGGCGCATGCGCGCGGCCTTGCTCGTCGAGCAAATCGCGCCCGACGGCGGCAAGACGACCGTCGTCATCGACACCGGGCCGGATTTTCGTGCGCAGATGGTCGCAACGAACGTGCGCCACATCGATGCGGTGATCTATACCCATTCCCATGCCGACCATCTGCACGGGATCGACGACTTGCGCGGTTACGTCATCGAAAACCGCAGGCGGGTGCCGATCTGGGCCGATGCCTATACGATGGGCCGTATTCGCGAGGGGTTTGGCTATTGCCTGGAATCACCGCCAGGCAGCGGCTATCCACCGATCGTCGAGCCGCACATCATTGCCGATGATCTGTCGCCGGTGGTGATATCAGGCGCCGGCGGGCCGATCGCGTTCCGGCCGCTGATGCAGTTTCACGGCAATATTCATTCTCTGGGCTTCCGCATCGGCGACTTTGCCTATTGCAGCGATGTCAGCGATTTTCCGGCCGAGACCATTGCCAAGCTCGGCGACCTCGATCTGCTGGTGATCGATACGCTGCAGTACAAGTTCCACCCGAGCCATCTGTCACTGGTGCAATCGCTCGGCTGGATCGAGCGCCTCAAGCCGAAGCGGGCGGTGCTAACACACATGCATGTGCCGCTGGATTACGACACGGTGCAAGGCGAGACGCCTGATCATATCGAGCCGGCATACGACCTGATGCGGCTCGAATTCGATGTCGATGATCCTACGCCCGGCGCCTAAATCAGATTAGAATAAATCTATAATATACTGATTTATTTCGAGAAATATGGCGTCAGGTTGGCGCGAATGCGATCCAGAACCGTCGCACCCGACAGGTCCGGAACGAAGCGCTGGCCGGTGATCTTTTCGAAGGCTTCGATATAGACCGCCGAGGTCTGCTCGATGAGATCAAGTGGAATTTCCGGGATCGGATCCTTGTAGGGATCGCAGCGCGCAGTGACCCAGGCACGGACGAAATCCTTGTCGAAACTCCTGGGACGTTCGCCGCGCTCGAAGCTTTCCTGGTAGCTGTCGGCGATCCAGTAGCGGCTGCTGTCGGGTGTGTGGATCTCGTCGGCGAGAATGATCGTGCCGTTTTCGTCGGTTCCAAACTCGTATTTGGTGTCGACGAGGATCAGGCCGCGCTCGGCGGCGCGCTCTTGACCGCGGGCAAACAGCGCAAGCGCATATTGCCAGACGGTATCGAGCTGTTCCTTCGTCAGCAGTCCTTGCTCGATGATCGCTTCGACCGAAAGCGGCTCGTCATGGCCGCCGTCGAAAGCCTTGCTGGTGGGCGTGATAATTGCCTGGGGAAGCTTCTCATTGTCGCGCATTCCGTCCGGCAGGGTGATGCCGTACATCTCGCGCTCGCCGTTGCGGTATTTCGTCAGGATCGAGGTACTGGTCGTTCCGGCGAGATAACCGCGCACGACGACCTCGACCGGCAGGATGTCGAGCCGCTTGCCGATGACGACATTGGGGTCCGGATAGCTGACCACATGGTTCGGGCAGATGTCGGCGGTTTCCTCGAACCAGTAGCGCGCCGTCTGCGTCAGCACGTGACCCTTGTTCGGGATCGACGTCAGGATGACGTCGAAGGCGCTGAGGCGGTCCGTCGCGATGATGATGCGGTTGCCATCGGGCAAGTCGTAGTTTTCGCGAACTTT
Source organism: Ensifer sp. YR511 (assembly GCF_900103045.1). Taxonomy (NCBI): domain Bacteria; kingdom Pseudomonadati; phylum Pseudomonadota; class Alphaproteobacteria; order Hyphomicrobiales; family Rhizobiaceae; genus Ensifer; species Ensifer sp. YR511. The sequence goes on along the minus strand of NZ_FNGR01000039.1, from coordinate 540 downwards.
GCCTTTGTAGCGGTTTGGCAGTTCCGGAATGAAAGCATCTGAAAGAACGCGCAATTCGCTCATCACATCTGGCCTTGAAAATGAGGTGTTCGGTTCGGGAACGCTAAGCAGGCTGGAAAGGCCCGGTCAAGCTCGCCAAGGCAACGTTCAGCCGCAATCCATGCTTTCCGGCATATACGTTAGTTCCATAATATATCTTATGTGATCTTTGCATGTAGTGGCTATTTAGTAATGCGACAGTTGGGCCAGTTAGAGATGCGACAGTCTCGCCTCTCGACGCACTGGTCAAAGCCAACGTTGGGAGCAAGGATGACGACCTTCAGCCTGGTCGAGACCATGAGCGGTCGGAGTCGTCATGTCCTGTTTGATCACCATGTCGCAGAAAGAGTTGCATCGCCTCGAAGTCATCCAGAAGATCCGTGACGAGCGCCTGAGCGTTGTCCAGGCTGCCGAACTGCTCAACCTCAGTCGAAGTCAGATCCACAGACTGCTGCAGGCTTATGATCAAGATGGTCCGGCCGGTCTTGTTTCGAAGAAGCG
>NZ_FNGR01000072.1:0-5999 GCF_900103045.1 Ensifer sp. YR511 | reverse complement strand
AGAGACGTTCCTGGCCGCTGCCCGTCACGGCACTTTCACCGAAGCAGGGCTACGACTGGGGCTGACGCAATCAGCCGTTAGCGAGCAGATCCGCCACCCTTAATGCGGCCGGCCAGGACCTCGTCCCACTAGCCGACCAGATCGTTGCACTCGTAGCCGAGATGCGCGGACGTCACGCGGTCTCTGCAATGCGCTGGACGTTGCGCGTGGGCACGATCGCCTCGCTCCACTCCGGCCTGCTGGCCCGCACGATGCTCGCCTTCCATCGCGGCTTTCCCGGCGTCACGCTGCGCTCGACGCGGGGAGAGGACGACCTGCTCGGCCAGGTCGAACGGGAAGAGCTCGACCTCGCCGTCGTCATCCGGCCTCCGGGCGAACTGCCCGAAAACGTTTCCTGGCATCCCCTGCTGTCGAAGCCCTTCGTGCTGATCGCACCCGCCGGTCTGGGCGCTCGCGATTGGCGCGACGCCATCACGAAGCTACCCCTACTTCGCTACGACCGTTCGACTGTTAGCGGCCGACAGATCGACCTGTTCCTGGAACGCACCGGCACGGTGATCGCCGAAAATGTTTGGATCAATTTCCTTGACACGATGATCTCCCTCGTCGGCGAGGGCATGGGCGTTGCGCTGATTCCCCACTACGAACTCGCGGACACTTCAACTCAAATCGCTATTTTCGGTCTTGGCGACGAAACGTTCCACCGGCAGATTGGCGTCCTAACACGCCGTATCGGTAGCTCGCGCGAAGCCGAGGCGTTCGTTGCCCTCCTGCACGAGGAGGCGAAGAAAGAGCCGGTGGCTCATCATCGCTGAGTATTACCGTTGTGGGAAGAAATTGGCTCCGTAGCGGTCACGTCCCCGGGTTCGCCGCGGCGTTGCCTCCGCCCCGATCCCGCGAAGCCGGAGTTCGCCGGCAAATCGTTAGCGCCAGACCTGAAGATCCGTCTTCCGCGGATTAAGGCGCCTGCCGACACGATCGGTTCCCGTCGGCATCGACAGCGTCCCATCGCGGCGACGGTTGTCGTCGAGACCGACAACTTCCGCACCCCATCCTGACGCACCCGAGCGATGGCCACGCCGATGTAAGGACTGTAGGTCCGCCTGCACAACTCCCGAGTTCTTAGGTTGCACGACTCCCCGAACGGCATCTAGTGCCGCGACCATCGCCAGATGCGGTCAATCTGCGCGCATGTTCACGCCGGCTGCGGTTTCGGTGCGGCCGCACCGTTCAGCAGCTTGCAGATCTCCGGCTTGCAGACACCGCAATTGGTGCCGGCTTTCATGCGCCGGCCGGTGGCTTCGATCGAGGCCATGATTTTGGTGGTCAGGCCGCCACGCTAGCGGCCTGCGCTTGAGATGAGAGAAGAGCATCTCGACCTTCTTCCGTTCACACGGCGAGGTCAGATAGGCGATGTCCCTGGGCATGTCGCGGGTGCCCTTGTGGATTGATCGCAGGATCTTGCGCGCGCTCATCATGGTTGAGCACTGCGGCGTCAGCGAGCAGGCATCGCAGTCGAAGTGAACTGGTAGAACAGCGCCTCCTCCGCCATCTCCTACTCGCCCGTCATCGCGCCGTCCCCGATTAACCCGCAACACACAATTCCAGCAACGTTGTCAGCGCGGTGATGGCAGCCTGACAATCACGAGCTTCAGCTCGATTCAGCTCATGTAGACGTGCGGCAGTGTCTTGCCGATGGCGGGGAAGAGGTCGTGCGTCGAGACGCCCCACTGACGGGCCAGCTCGGTCAGGTCGATCCTGTCTTCTCCCGAGTGCCCGAGCAGCACGACCTCGTCGCCGATCACCGCATCTGGCAGATCGGTCAGATCGACGCGCAGCAGTTCGGAGTGCGTCGGCGCGAGCAGCGGCACGCGCCGACCGCGGATCAGCACCGTCGCGGTGTCCGACATCCGGCGCGGATAGCCGTCGCTCCAGCCGAAGGGGATTAGCCCGATCCGCATGTCGGGCCTGAGCTTCAAGAACGGTGCTGGGTGGACCTCGCCGACATCGGCGAGAGATTTCACCAGGACGAGACGGCTCTTCAATCCGACCAGCGCGGGCCGCCAGTCCACCTGCCGCTCCGCGATGGCGGGAAATGACATGCCGAAGAGGAGGCGGCCGGGATCGACCGCGTTCAGATCGGCCTCGGGGTGGCGAAGGACGATCGCGGAGCTGGAGACCATCCGGACGGGCACCCGGATGCCGGCACGCTCGATCGCCGCAAGGGCCCGTTCGAAGCCGCGGAGCTGCGCGCACGTATAGGGCTCGTCCTCGAAACCGTAGCTAGTCATCGGATGGCCGTAGACGCCGGCGAGATGCAAATAGCGGCTTTCGGCGATGGCCCGGGCGACGGCAACTGCCTCATGCGGCAAGGCGCCTGCGCGAAAGCCCCCGGCATCGATCTTCAGGAAGACGGGCAACCGTTCGCTTGCCGTTTCGTCCCATTCGGTGACGTCGGCGAGCGTCGATAGCGTCGGCATCAGCCGGTTTCGTCCCAGGATCGGTGCGGTCTCGGGCAGGCAGGTCGGGTAGAGCATGATCGGGCTTTCGATGCCGGCTTCGCGGCAGGCGAGCGCGGAATCGACGTTGCCAAAAGCGAAGCCGGCCACGCCCTCGGCCTCAGCCCGCTTGGCCACAGCAACGGCGCCGCAGCCGCTGGCGTCTCCTTTCAGGCAGACATAGATCGCCACGTCTGCGCCCAGCAGGCCGCGAAGCTGACGCAGATTATGCGCGACCGCACCGAGATCGATCTCGCACCAGGTGGGGCGTAGGGAAGCAGGAACCATGGAATCATCCTTGTGTAGCAGAGGCGCGTCAGAGCCGGTTGCCGGCGCGATAACGCTGTATGAAGCTTCGCAGACGCTCGTGTCCGGGCGCGTCGAAGATGTCGCCGGGCGTTCCGCTTTCGAGGAGGGCACCGTCCGCCATGAAGGCGACCTTGGTCGAGACCTCACGGGCGAACTGCATCTCGTGTGTGACGATCATCATCGTCATGCCATCGGCCGCGAGCGTCCGCACCACCTCCAGCACCTCGCCGACGAGTTCGGGGTCGAGAGCGGACGTCACCTCGTCGAGCAGCAGGAGCCGCGGCTGCATTGTCAGCGCCCGCGCGATCGCGACGCGCTGCTGCTGCCCGCCCGAGAGCTCGGACGGGTAGCGGTCGCGCTTGTCGGCAAGGCCGACACGCGCCAGCAGAGACAGCGCCCGCTCGCGCACCGGCGCCTCGGCCTCGCCGCGCACTCGTCGCGGCGCGACCGTCAGGTTCTCCAGCACCGTCAGGTGCGGGAAGAGATTATAGTGCTGGAAGACCATACCAACCTGGGCGCGCAGGCCGGCGATCTCGCGGTCGGTCTTGCGGCGGCGCCGGCCATCGGCGTCGATGCGGACGCCAACGCTCTCTCCGGCGATGGTGATCAGGCCGCGATCATAGCTCTCCAGAAAGTTCACGCAGCGCAGCAGCGTCGTCTTGCCGGAGCCGCTGGGGCCGATCAGCGAGAGAACCTCGCCGCTGCGGACGGTCAGGCCGACCTCCTTCAGCACTTCGACGGCGCCGAAGGACTTACCGACACGATCGATGACGACGAGCGGCGCCTGCGCTTGCGGGTATGGATTGTCAGCCATGATGGGTTCTCTGTTCGATCTGGTGGCCGATCCGCGACAGGGTGAAGCAGATCACGAAGTAGAAGGCGGCGACCGCGAGATAGGCGGGCAGGATATCCATGCTGCGCTCGCCGATCTCGCGGCCGGCCGCGACGAGCTCCCAGCCGCCGATGGCGGAGACGAGCGAGGTATTCTTCACCACGACCAGCGCGACATTGACGAAGGGGGCGGTACTCAGCCGCCGGGCCTGCGGCAGGATGACGATGGTGAAGAGCTGGAGGCGCCGCATGCCGAGCGCCCTGCCCGCATCCCATTGCTGCTTGGGCATGGCGGCGAGCGCCGCGCGGAACACCTCCGCGGCATAGGCCGCGAAATAGAGCCCGCCGACCAGCACGACGACGACCGAGAGCGGCAGGTCGACCCCGAGATATGGCAGGCTGAAATAGCTGCCGACCAGCAGGACGAGGAGCGGAACGCCGCGCACCGCGAGCCCATAGGCGGCGGCGACCACGCGCAGCGGCGCCCAGGCATAGAGGCCGACCAGGGCGAGCGGCAGGCCGAGGCCGGCGGCGACGAGGATCGTCGCGAGCGACAGGCCGAGCGTGACTGCGGCACCTTGTGCGAGGTAGAGGCCGGACGAAAGCAGCGTGACGTCGGTCATAGTCAGACCCTCACCGGGTAGCGCAACGTGACGAGTTTCAGCAGCCCGGCGACGGCCGCGCTCATGGCGAGATAGAACAGCGCCACGGTGGCGAAGGTCTCGTAAGGCGCCGCGCTGCGGTCGAGCAGCAGCTTGCCAGCCTGGGTCAACTCGGCGACGGCGATCGTGGACGCGACCGAGGTGTCCTTGACGATGATGATGAACTGGTTGCCCAGCGGCGGTAGGATGCGGCGGAAGGCCTGGGGCGCGATTATGGTCCGCAACGCGGTGCGCGGCAGCATGCCGAGCGCCAGCGCGGCCTCCCTCTGGCGCGGATGCACTGATTCGAGTCCGGCCCGATAGATCTCGCCGATATAGGCGCTGTTCTGCAGCGAGAGTGCCAGCACTGTCGAGGCGAAGGCAGAGGGTCGTAGGCCCAGCGCCGGCATGCCGAAATAGAGCACGAAGATCTGCACGAGGATCGGCGTGTTGCGCATCAGTTCGACGAAGGTGTTGCCGAGCCAGCGCAGCGGCCTGAGGCGGCCCGTTGTCAGCCCAGCGACAACGACCCCTCCGAGCGTGGCGCCGAGCAGAGCCAGGATTGCGAGTGCGACGGTCATCGCCGCCCCTTCCAGTAGAAGAGGCGCGTTGGTCCGGATGAAGGCGAGATCCATGGGGGCGGCTTTTCGTGAGAGGTTCAGTTCTGGTTGAACGGGCGCTGGGGCGGCGGGTCCTTGCCGAACCACGTCTTGTAGAGCGCCTGATACTCGCCATAGCGCGAGCCATTGACGTATTCGCGTACGATGGTGTCGAGCGCGAGCCAGAGCGGGAAGTCGCCGGGCTTCATGAAGATGGCGTTGTTGTTGATCGTGCCGAGCGAACCTTCGAGCACAACGAAATCGGCGCTGTTCTGGCCGACGAAGAAGTTCGCTGCAGCCGAATCCGCCTGCCAGGCGGTTGCGCGGCCGCTCTTGAGCGCGAGCGCGGCGGCGCTGTCGGTGTCGAAAAAGACAGGCGTCGCCAACGGCGCGTAGCGCTTGGCGCGCTCGACCATGGCGGCGCTGTTGGTCGAGCCGAGCGTGACATTGGCCCGGTCGAGATCGGCCAGCGTCTTGATCGGCGAATTCTTGGGCACGACGACAAGCGTGCTGGAATCGATATAGGGCCGCGTGAAGGCGAGACGCACGGCGCGATCGGGATAGATCGTCGCGGTCGAGATGCCGAAATCCGCTTTGCCAGAGAGCACCGCCGGGAAGCGGCCGTCCACCGTCGTGGTCATCAGCTCGATCTTGCTCGCGTCGCCGACGAGCGCCTTGGCCATCAGCCGGGCGAACTCGATCTCAAAGCCCGTGAGCTTGCCCGCTTCGTCGACGAAGCCGTTCGGGCGAGCGGTGCTCGACACCGCAACGATCACCTTATCGCGGTTGACGATGGTCTCCAGCCGCGACTCCTGGGCCTGAGCCACCGAGAGACCGAGGCAGAGAGCCAGTCCGGCTAGGCCGCCAGCGGCGGCACAAATTGTACGATGCAACATGTATTCCTCCTTCGCTATGAAATCATAACATCACGTCGTGATGCGATGCGAAAACGAATAATCTCCGAACTGAGCATCGCCACTCTCGATGCTTGACACGGTTTCTGCAAAGCGAATGAACCTGCGCGACATAGAGACGTTCCTGGCCGCTGCCCGTCACGGCACTTTCACCGAAGCAGGGCTACGACTGGGGCTGACGCAATCAGCCGTTAGCGAGCAGATCCG
>NZ_FNGR01000043.1:0-48045 GCF_900103045.1 Ensifer sp. YR511 | reverse complement strand
TGAGGCGGCGGTCAGGTCATGCGACATAGACATATCTCCGCCGGCTCCAGGCCTGGATCGAGTTGATGAGGAGCAGCATGGCAAACGAGATCGCCAGCATGACCGCGGCAATTGCTGTCGCAGCCGCATAGTTGAACTCTTCGAGCCGGATGACGATCAGCAGCGGCGCGATCTCGGAGACATAAGGCAGGTTGCCGGCGATGAAGATCACCGAGCCGTATTCGCCGACACCGCGGGCAAAGGCGAGCGCAAAGCCGGTGAGGCCGGCTGGCAAGAGCCCCGGCAAAAGCACCCGGCTGATCGTCTGGAAGCGGCTGGCGCCAAGGGTGGCGGCAGCCTCCTCCACTTCCTTGTCGATCTCCTCCATGATCGGCTGCACGGTCCTGACCACGAAGGGCAGGCCGACGAAGATCAGGGCAATGACGATGCCGGCCGGGGTGAAGGCGATCTTGAGGCCAAGCGGCTCCAGGAACTGGCCGATCCAGCCGTTCGGGGCATAGAGCGTCGTCAGCGCAATGCCGGCCACCGCGGTCGGCAGCGCAAAGGGCAGGTCGACCATGGCGTCGATCACCCGTTTGCCGGGGAACCGGTAGCGCACCAATACCCAGGCGAGGATGACGCCGAAGACGAGATTGATAACGGCAGCGATAAAGGCCGTGCCGAAGGAGATCTTCAAGGCATTGAGCGTGCGCGGATCAAGCGCCAGCGCCACGAACTGCGCCCAGCCGAGCCCGCTGGCCCGAAACACCAGTCCCGACAACGGGATCAACACGATCAGAACCAGCCAGCTCAGCGTGATCCCGAGCGACAATCCAAATCCAGGCAAAACACTCGGCTGGCGAAATCGCCACCGGTTCCCATTGCGTCGCTCCGTCACCTTTCGGTCACCTCTTAGCCCCGCAGCCGCGAGCGGCTGCGCTATCCCCTCATCCAAACCGATCTTCAAACCGCCGGTTGGCCGGCTTGTTCGAGCGCCAGTATCTTTCGGCGCCAAACTACCAATTTCATGGGCTCCAACAACGCAAATTTTTGACGCTTCGGCGGCCGGAAGGGAAACTGATTTTCGCTTCTGACCGCGTCTCAAGAAACACTCTGCTCCCAACTTTGTTCCATGCCTGACATCTAAAATGATGGAAGGCAAACGATGCAGCTGAAAAGTTATGCTATAGAATTTATAGATATTGAATGTTCCTTGCTTACGCGCTGTGTCCCACTCTTCCATAATCAAGCCATGAATCGGGCGCGGCAGAATGCGCGGCCGTTACTTTGAAACATTCTCGTAAGCGGCTGATGTCATGGCAACAACGCTCATCATTCCCGGGCTGTTCGGATCGGGCAGCGGCCACTGGCAGCGCCATTGGCTCAATGACAATCCGCAGGCGGTTCTTGTCGAACAGGACGATTGGGATCGCCCGAGGCTCGATCTCTGGCGCGACAGGCTCGAACACGAGATCTTCCGGCATGGAACAGTCGACCTCGTGGCCCACAGCCTCGGCTGCCTTCTGGTCGCCAATCTCGTGCGGCGCCCGCTCGCCCGGCAGGTGCGCAGCGCCTTGCTCGTCGCGCCGTGCGATCTCGGTCCGACCGATCGGCTTCATCCGGGCGCCATCGACTTCGGGTCGATGCCCGACCTGCCCTTGCCTTTTTCGAGCCTCGTCGTCGGCAGCCTGAACGACCCCTATATGCCTTTCGACCGCCTGCGTCATTTTTCGACCCGCTGGGGGAGCCGCCTCGTCGATCTTGGCCATGCCGGGCACATCAACATTGCCAGTGGTTTTGGCCGCTGGTCGCATGGCTATGACCTATTGAGGGTGTTGAACGGGATTTCGCGTCGGGAGTTTGCACGTGCGCAGCCGGGCGAATTTTCAGAGCAGTTACCCTTGCCAAACGGCGTGGCTTGAACGCTCCAGAGCATGGCGAGGGAGACCGCTTTGCGTGGTCGTGTCACACGGCCCTTGATGTCGGCGCCGTTTCGCGCTCTAATAACGCACAAAGTTTATAGAGTATACCGTCTAGGGATGCGCATGCGCCAAGGTGCCAGGCCAGCCGGGATAGGACATACGGGCTCGACCGTCCTTGCGGCGGACGATATCTTCTCGCGACCCTGCAGATGGTCGCCGATACCCTCACAATTCGGTCGGTGTCTGCGTTGAGGACCGAAACAGCCATGCATTTCAAACTTTGCCGGCGGGGCCGGCCATAGGAGAGTGCACATGACTGTCCATGGATTGTTTGCCAAGACGTCTCCGACGGAAATGAGTTCCAGGGGCAAGCCGCATATCGCCATCGTCGGCCGCGGTTTTTCCGGTGTAATGATGGCTATCGCCCTGATGAAGTCTGTGCGGGCCGCCTTTCACGTCCATCTCTTCGATCCGCAACCGACGATCAGCGGCGGGCAGGTCCTGGCCGCCGCCCAGAGCGGCGAAATCCTCAACAGCCGCGTTCGCGACCTTTCGGTGGCCGCCGGTCAGCCCGAAGACTTCAACGACTGGCTCTCGGCCAATGCCGAGTTTCGCGCCGCCGTGCCGGCCGCCATTCCCGGATTCCAGCAGATCTTCGTGCCGAAGAGCATCTTCAGCGACTATGTTTACCAGCGCTTCTCCGAGGCGCTGACGCGCCGGCCGGATATTTCGATGCAACTCTCCTGTCAGGCGGTGCTTGGTCTTCGCAAGCAAGCCAATGGGCGCTTTCTCGTGGTGCAGGACAACGCGACGGTGGAATGCGACGCCGTTGTGCTGGCGACCGGTTTTGGTCTGCGTCGCGGCGAGATGGAAGTTGCCGACGAGGAAAAGCCACTGGTGCGCGCCCGTCGTCTCGTCGTGCCGCGCCACACGGTCCTGCTCGGTAGCGGAGTCCGGGTGGTCGACCGCCTGCTGCAGCTTCGCGATAACGGCTTTGCCGGCGAGGTCACCATCCTCTCCCGCCATGGTTTCCTGCCGCAGCCGCATACCCGTCTTTCGGCAGCGCCGACATTTCCGGTCGAGCCGATGCCGACGCGGCTCGGCGAGATCGTTCGCTTCGTCCGGCAGGCCTGTGCCGAGGCAGAAGAAGCAGGGCTCGGCTGGCAGGCGGCCATGAACGGCCTGCGTCGACGGGCGCGGTCCTTGTGGCAGGCGCTGCCTGAGGAAGAAAAACATCGCTTTAACCGGCACCTGCGGTCGATCTACGACAGCCACCGCAATCGCCTGCCGGCACCCCTCTACCTGCGTCTCCGGCAGGAGCTTGCCAGCGAGCGGACCGTGCTACGCAAGGGCTGGGCCGGCCGGCGCCGTCCGGAAGGGTTGATGGTGCGCTTTGCCGGTGAAAGCCAGGAGACGCTGCTGTCAGCCGACCAGGTGATCGACTGTCGTTGTTCGGCGCCTGACCTTCAGGCGCCGTTGATGCAGAGCCTTTTTTCCGGCGGCCTTGCCGAGCCCGACGAACTCGATCTCGGCATTGCCGTCAGCCCGGCGGGCGAAGTGCTCGCGGGCGGAGCCCCGACGCGCGATCTCTACGCAATTGGGCCGCTCGGCGTCGGCAGCCTGCCCGACATCGATCTCGTGCCGGAAATCGTCACGCAGACCTATGCCGCGGCGCGACTGATCGCAACCCGGAACCGGGTCACTCTGAAGACTGGCTAAGGCTTGCCGCTTAACGCCGCGTTGCCCAGGGCACCAGCCAGCGCTCGATGAGGCGTGCCGCCAATTCGAACAGGAAGGCGACAGCGGCGATCACGACGATACCGGCGATGACCACGTCGGTCACAAGGAACTGGGCGGCGGACTGGATCATGAAACCGAGGCCGCGGGTTGCGGCGACGAGTTCGGCCGCCACCAGCGTCGACCACCCGGCGCCGAGCGCGATACGGGTTCCCGTGAGGATCGAGGGCAGGGCGCTCGGCACGATGACATGGCGCAGCACCTGCAGCCGCGACGCGCCGAAGGAGCGCGCCGCATTGACGTGATCGGCCGACGCGGAACGGACGCCCGTTGCCGTCGAAAGGATGACCGGCGGTAACATCGCCAGTGCAATCACCGCAATCTTCGACGCTTCGCCGATGCCGAGCCAGATGATCACCAGGGGAAGATAGGCAAGCGGCGGCAGCGGTCGCAAGAATTCGACGATCGGATCGAGGATGCCTTTGCCGAGACGGCTCGCTCCGATGGCAAGGCCGGCGGGAATGCCGGCGACGAGGGCGACGGCAAGCGCGCCGAAGATCCGCAGCAGGCTGGCGCCGACGTGCTCAGCGAGCGTCGCATCGACAAAACCGGTGATGGCAAGGCTCCGGAGTGCCTGGTAGACGGCAACCGGTGACGGCAGGAACAGCGGCGAGACGAAACCATAGCTGGAGGCAAGGCTCCAGAGGAAAAGCAGTGCCGTAATGGTCGCGAGCGAAATCCAGACAAGCGGCAATGGTGGTCGGTCGGCGCTCTGTTCCGGTTGCTCGTCTAGGTGACGTGCCGTCGGCATGATGGGCGGCAGGCCTTCAACCGAGATGCTCATGCGGCAATTCCTTCTTCTTCGGCATGGATGAGCACGGTCAATTCGTCCTGCAGGCGGCGAAAGGCGGCTGAGCTGCGGATTTCCGAAAGCGGTGTCCCTGCGAGGTGATCGCGGCCGAAGGTCGTGAAGATTTCGCTGGTGATCCGGCCGGGGTTGGGGGCAAGCACGATAACCCGCGTTGCCAGCAGCAGCGCCTCCTCGATGCTGTGGGTGATCAGGAGGGCGCCGACGCGATTCCGTTGCCATATGTCCAGAAGAAAGCCCTGCATACGGCTGCGGGTCAGCGCGTCGAGCGCGCCGAGCGGCTCGTCCATCAACAGAAACTTCGGGCTGGAGGCGAGCGCACGGGCAATGCCGACACGCTGGCGCATGCCGCCCGACAGTTCCCAGACATGCCGCTCGGCTGCATCGCTGAGCCCGACCTGATCGAGAAGGGCTCGCGCCCGCCGAAGCCGATCCGCCTTGGAAAAACCGCGCAGGCGCAGGGGAAAGGCGACATTGTCGAGGGCAGTCAGCCACGGATAGAGTGCATCGTCCTGGAACACGACGGCGCGCTCTGCCCCTGGGCCGGCGACCGGCGCGCCATCGAGCCGAACGCGGCCGCTGCTTGGTTTCACGAAGCCAGCAGCAAGATTGAGAAGGCTGGTCTTGCCGGAGCCGGAGCGGCCGATGACGACAACGAACTCGTCGTGGTCGATCGACAGATCGATCGATGCAAGCACCGGCGTGTTCCGGCCGGCATCGGCCGCGTATCGCAATGTGACATTCTCAAGCGAGAGGACGGACATGCTGTTCTCCTGGCATGGCGAAGTGCGCCCGCCCGAAGATTTCATCCGGGCGGGCAGCAATTGAGTGAACGTCAGAACGAGAGCTTTGCCGCTTCCTGCGCCCAGCGGGCGGAAACGTAGGGCGCGTAGTCGGGGAGGACTGCCGGGATCTTGCCCTGTTCGAGCAGGAAGGCCGAGGTCTGGGCGATCGCCTTGACGGTCGCGCCGCCGAGAAGATCAGCGCTCGCCTGCTCTTCGAGCGAAGGGAAGTAATAGCCCTTTAGCAGGTTCGGCACCTCCTCGGGCTTTGCACCGGTGAGCCGTGCGATCTTCTCGGCCTGGGGCGAGCCCGCGCTCCAGGCCTCCGGCTTGGTGCGGTAGTCCGCATAGGCGTCGCCGGTCACCTTGACGAAGCCGGTGACGATTTCAGGATGTTCCTCGGCAAACTTCTTGCTGACGATCCAGGCGTCGAAGGTCGGGCCGCCCCATTTCGCGACGTCGCTCGATGTCGCAAGCACGGTCGCGGTCTTCTTGATTTCGGAGAGAACCGGATCCCAGACATAGGCGCCATCGATATCGCCGCGCTGCCATGCAGCGGCGATCTCCGGTGGCCGGAGGTTGAGGATTTCAACCGCCTTCGGGTCAATGTTCCAGTGTTTCAAGGCGGTGAGCAGGCTGTAATGCGCCGTCGAGACGAAGGGCGTTGCAATCTTCTTGCCGGCAAGCTCTTCCGGCTTGTCGATTCCCTTGACAGCCAGCGCCTCTGCGTCGCTGATCAGGCCGACGACGAAGATTGTTTCAAGCGGAATTTGGCGGCTCGCGGCGGCGGCCAGCGGCGAGGATCCGACATAGCCGATGTCGATCGACCCGGATGCAAGTGCCGCAATCACGTCTGCGCCACCGTCGAATTTCTGCCAGGTGATCTTGGCGCCGGTCACCTTCTCATAGGTCCCGTCTGCCTGCGGCACGCGCGACGGCTCGACGATGGGCTGGTAGCCGATGGTCAGCGTCGTTTCGTCCGCATGGGCTGGAAGGGAAAGCTGGCTCGCCGCCAAGAGGGCGGCACTGGCGGCAAGAAGGGTGCGTCTGCGGATCGTCATCGTATGCTCCTCAACGGTTGCGGCTTCCTCGGGAAGTCCTCACATTATGTTGATTAAAAGCATGGATTTTATGTAGATAAATTATTCCGCTTTTTGTGGCTTTGCAGAGAGCCCATTCCAAATTTGAGATCCGTGGCAGCGCTCTGTGCCATGCATGGAAAGCAGCGTCAGAACTGCACGCCGCCGTAGCGGCCGTTGTGGTAGACGATCGGTTCGCCGGTCCCCGCGCTAATCGCCACCACCCGACCGAGGATGATCGCATGGCTATGGCGCTCGATGATCTCCTCGACCTCGCAATCGATGGCGGCAAGCGCGCCGGCAAGCGCCGACGCGCCGCTGGCAAGCCGGATCCATTCGGCGCCATCGTAGCGAGCGGCGCCCTTGGTGCCATCGACACCGGAGAAACGCTCGGCGACCCTTTGCTGTTCGCGCGACAGAAGGTTGACGCAGAAATGCCGATAGCGCTCGATGACCGGCCAGGTGGAGGATGTGCGGTTGATGTTGACGATCATGGTCGGCGGATCGACGGCGAGCGCGGTTGCGGAGGTCACGGTGGCGCCGGTACGCTCTTCGCCTATCCCTGCGGTGATGACGGAGACGCCACCTGAGAAGTTGCGCATGGCCGCCTTCAGCGCGGGCGTGGTGATCGACCCGTAACCATTGGCGGTCGGAACGATGGCATCGAATGCGGGAGAAGCGGCAAGCGCAATGGTCATGGCCAAATCCTCGAAAAATTTAATCTAATTCCCGGTCGCTCACGGCTGATGCGGGAAAAATTTTTCCTCACATCAAGGATGATCGTCCGAATTCTTATTGTCAATAAATTTTATAGAGTTTATGCTTTTTGGCAATCGAGGGACGCTCTTGCGTGCCTCCGAAGGAACCTGCGAGGAGGCTTGCGCGAATGGGAATTGTGCCCGACGAAATCCCCGAGAAGATCCCTGAAAAGATCAACGTGCTCTGGTTTCTGCCGACCCACGGCGATAGCCGCTATCTCGGAACCACGCGCGGCGGCCGAAACGTGGACCTCAATTATCTCAAGCAGGTCGCGCAGGCCGCCGATACGCTCGGCTACTATGGCGTGCTCATCCCGACGGGGCGGAGTTGCGAGGACAGTTGGGTGGTCGCTTCGGCGCTGGCGCCGCTCACTGAAAAGTTGCGGTTCCTGATCGCGGTTCGGCCCGGCCTGCTTTCGCCCACGCTCGCGGCACGCATGACGGCCACGCTGGACCGCCTCTCGGGCGGACGGCTGCTGATCAACGTCGTTACCGGCGGCGATCCGATCGAAAACAAGGGCGACGGCATACATCTCGCGCATGGCGAACGCTACGAGGTGACCGAGGAATTCCTGAACATCTACAAGGCCGTGCTTCGCGGAGAAGAGGTCGATTTCAAGGGGAACCACTTCGATATCGAAGGCGGGAAGCTCCTGTTTCCGTGCGTACAGCAGCCCCACCCGCCGCTTTATTTCGGCGGCTCCTCCGGCAAGGGCCAGGAGGTGGCAGCGCGTACGATCGACAAGTACCTGACCTGGGGCGAGCCGGTCGAGGACGTTGCCCGCAAGATCGCCGAAGTGCGCGCCCTGGCCGAAGCCGAGGGCAGGGACGTTACCTTCGGCATCCGCCTTCATGTGATCGTTCGCGAAACCGCAAGGGAAGCGTGGCAGGCCGCCGACGAACTGATACAATATGTGGATGACGACACGATTGCTGCCGCACAGAAGGTGTTCGAGCGCATGGATTCGGTTGGTCAGAGCCGCATGAGCCGCCTGCATGGTGGTCGCCGTGACAAGCTCGAAATCGCTCCCAATCTCTGGGCCGGCGTCGGTCTGGTGCGCGGAGGGGCAGGAACGGCGCTCGTCGGCGATCCCGATCAAGTCAGGGCGCGCATGGAAGAATACCGACAAATCGGCATCGACAGCTTTATCCTGTCCGGTTACCCGCATCTCGAAGAGGCCTATCGGTTCGGTGAACTGGTTCTGCCGCATCTGCCGCTGGCCCACGCCATCCCGGCACGCGAGACGTCGATCAACACCGGGCCGTTCGGCGAAACCATCGCCGGCGATCATCGCCCGAAGCTGAAGGTCTCCCAGTCGTGACAGCTGTGCGGCGACCGGTCATTGCCATTGTCGGCGGCGGCTTCACCGGCGCAGTGGTCGCGGCGAACCTTGCACGCCATGCCGCCAGCGACGGCGCCGCCATCGTGGTCTTCGAGCCGCGAGACCGGCTCGGCGCCGGGCTTGCCTATGATAGCGGCAATCCCGCCCATCGCACGAATGTGCCTGCGGCCCGCATGAGCCTCGTTCCTGATGATCCTGACGATTTTTTGAACTGGCTGGCGGCCCATGGCGAGCCGCGCGGCGACCCGGACGCAAGGGCGGCCGATGGCCATCTTTATGTGCGGCGGGCGGTGTTCGGGCGATACGTCGGCGCGTTCGTCGCGCCGTTCGTGCGGAGCGGCAAGGTCGTGCACCGGCGCGAGCGCATCGCGCGCATCGAGCGGCGTGGAGCGCGCTGGAAGCTGACCTCCGACGCTGGGACGGAGCTGCTGGCCGACATCGTCGTGATCGCCACGACGCATCCCTCGCCTTGTGCGCCGAAGCGCGTTGCACAGGCGCTCGAAGGCCACCCGCGTTTCGTCGCCGACACTACGGTCGCTGGGTCTCTTACCTGCCTTCGTCCCGATGATCACGTTCTGGTGCTTGGAAACGGCCTGACGGCGGCGGACGTGATTGCGTCGCTGAGGCTCGCCGACCACCGCGGCTCGATCGTCGCCCTGTCGCGCCGCGGACTTCGTTCGCGAGGCCATGCGGGAAGAGCACAGGAACCCTTCGGCGATTTTGTCGGTACCCCGGCGCGAACCGCGCTCGAACTGCTTCGACGCGTGCGCCTGGCGGTGCGGCAGGCCGCTCAGGCGGGGCTCAGCTGGCATGCGGTTTTCGACGCTTTGCGTAGCCAGGGCGGACAAGTCTGGCGGGCGTTGCCGGTTGCAGAGCGACGCCGCCTCGTGCAGCGCCTGCGACCGTTCTGGGACGCCCACCGGTTCCGCGTGGCGCCGCAGATCGATGACGCGATCCGGCAGGCAATCGAGACGGGACAGTTGCGTGTCCTCGGCGCTTCGATCGAGGGCGTCGAGCGCTACGGTCAGGTCATCGCGGTCGATATCCGTCACCGGCAGACGCGCATCCGGGAACGCCTGTTGTTCGATGCCTGCGTCGTGACGACCGGCCCGGCGCATACGGGTATTCTTTCCAGCCAGGACTGGCTCGCGGATCTGGCGTCGAAGGGCTGGCTGCGCCTAGACAGTGTCGGACTGGGGCTTGCCTGCGATGAGGCGAGTCGGGCGATCGGGACGAGTGGCGTGGCCGAGAGATCGCTGATCGTTGCCGGGCCGCTGGCGCGCGGCACCTTCGGCGAACTCATGGGCCTGCCGCAGGTCAACGATCACGCCATCTTCATTGCCGATGAGATCGCCGAGATGCTGGCGCGGCCGGACAGGGTCGCCACCCGCCGCAGGTCGGCGTCATCCGTTCGGCAACGACTGGTCACGACCCTCGACGGCGCCGCCAGGCGTTGAAGCCGGAGCCTCGCCGTCGAGCCGGCGGGACCAATCTTCGACAGCCCGCGTCTGCAGGCGCTTGGCTGCATAGTCCCGCCAATTCGGGGGCAGGATGGCGAGATCGGCGATTTCGGACAGGGCATCGCAGTTGAGCGTATCGACATAGAGATAGTGCCACAGCCGGGCGATCGTCCATTCGGGATAGCGCCGCTCGACGAGTTGCATCCGCTCACCGGGCGAAACCAAGCCGGTTTCGATGACCCGGTAGTACCATCCCGTTCGGCCGGTCTGCTGGACGCGGCGGGCCATATCCGGCAGATCGAAACGGCGGTTCAGCTTCCAGCAGGGTTGCCGGCCCTGGCTCACCTCGAGAAGGGCTTTACCAAGGCGAAACCGGTCGCCGACCGCGACATCGCTTTCCGTCAATCCCAAGGCCGAGATGTTCTCGCCGAAGGCGCCCGGCTGCTCCAGCCTGGTTACGCTTCCGAGATCCTTGACCCAAGCCTCGTAGTGGTCGCGCGGGTAATGATGCACGGCCTTATCCGGGCCACCGTGCCTCTTCAGATCACCCTGATGGTCGCCGGCAAAGCCGGTTGTACCGAGATGTACCGGCCCGAGAGCCGGGTGTTTGTCGATACCGCTTAAGGTTCCGCGGTCGTCGATCGGCGTGAGGGTGCCGATGAGCAGGGCGTCGAGCGCAATCGGGGCCTGCTCAACCATCGATGTTCTCCAGCCATTCGCCGATCATCGACGCGGCCGCCGCCTCCAGGCGAGGCCCGTGACGTCGGGCGTCGGCGCGTAGGCCCGGCACGCTGAGCCCGGCGGTCGCCAGTTCGCAGGCGTGACCGACGAGCCAGCGTTCAAAGGCCGCGCCGGCTTGGGCCTCCGGGTGAAACTGAAGGGCGAGCACTGTATTGCCGCGCGCGAAGCCTTGCTGCGCGATCAGCGATGTCGAGGCCAGCAGGTCAGTGCTGGCCGGCAGGTCGTAGGTGTCACCGTGCCAATGCAGGACGGAGACGTCGGCGAGATGGCGGAGAGCCGAGGCCTCGCCTGCGGCGCTAAGGCTCAGCGGCGAAAACCCGATCTCCTTCAGGCCGGAAGGGTAGACGCGGGCACCGAGCGCGCGGGCGATCAGCTGGGCGCCGAGGCAGATTCCGAGCGTCGGCCGGTTGCCGGCAAGACGTGCCTGAAGCATGGCGATTTCCCCGGCGATGAAGGGATAGGCCTCGTCTTCATAGACCCCGATCGGACCGCCGAGCACGATGACGAGATCGGGCTCCAACGGATCGAAAGAGAGGTAATTTTCGTCGCCGACATCGCGGTACTCGATTTCAAATCCCGCCGCCCGCAGCGGTCCGGCAAAGCTGCCGAGATCTTCGAAATGCACATGTCTGAGGGCGAGTGCCATTCTGGTCGTCATCGTCTGTTCTCCCATGCTCAGAGGTTCTAGCCGGCCCGCGCGTCGGGCACGCATCCTTCGCTCGTGCACCCGGCTGAAGTGGCGGTGGCCGCGCTGAAATCGGGGATCGGGGCGGAAAGGAGTGTCGCAAGACGCGCGCCGATGACCATGTCGTCTTCGATGCCGAAGCGGTGGTGTTCGACATGACCGTCGCGTCCGATGATGATTGCCGTCGGCGTGCCTCGCATGCCGTAGCGCTCCATCGTTTTCGGTATCGGTCCCTGCTCGGAAGGCTGGTCGACGGCGATCGGGAAGGTCAGGCGATACTCATGAATGAAAGCCTTCAGCGCCTCGGGTGTCATGACCGCGTGATGCTCGAACACCGAATGCAGGCCGAGGACCTGAAGATCGGTATCCCGAAAAATGCTCTGGACGCGCTGCATCTGCGGCAGTCCGTGCGAAACGCAGGCCGGGCACAGCATCTGAAACGCATGAAGGAAAACGACCCGGCCGCGAAGCTGCGCAAGGCTCGGACGTTCCTGTGTGTTGAACCAGGTCGAAACGGCGAGTTCCGGAGCCGCGGTCCTGTGATTGCTGTTCATTGTTCTCATCTCCAAGACGGCCGGGCGAACGCTCGTCGCCCGGCCTTTGCGACATGTGCGGATCAGGCGGCTTCGCGAACGAGCTTCACGCCGGGGAAGTCGACCGGAACGGCAAGCGCGACGTTGATGTAGTTGGTGAACAGGTTGAGCGCGACATGCGCGATGATCTCGACGACGTCCTCGTCATCGAAGCCGGCGTCGCGCAAGGTGCGCACATCCGCGTCGGATACCTGTCCGCGCGCCTCGACGAGCTTCTGAGCAAAGGTAAGGGCCGCAGCCGTCTTCGGATCGGAGGACTTGCCGTGCTGCGCTGCCGTCATCTCCTCGGCGGTCGCGCCGGCCTTGCGGCCAAGTGCGGTGTGCGCCGCCAGGCAATAGTGGCAATCGTTGCGATCCGCGACGGCAACGGCGATCTGCTCGCCGAGCTTGGCGCCGAGGCGTCCCTTGCCGAGCGCGCCGAAGGAGCCCCACATGCTGGCAAGGGCCGCCGGTGAACTGGCGACGGCGCGGAACATGTTGGGTGCTACCCCGAAGGCGGAGCGGATTTCGCCAAGCAGTTCGGCGCTGGGGCCAGTTGCCGAAACGGGGTCGACTAGATTAATTCTGCTCATGGTTTTCTCTTTCTATTTGCTGGAGGGAGAAAATTGCCGGTCCGCCGATGGCAGTCGTCGGACCGGCGCCGACATCATCGTCTGTCCGCTTGCGACGCAGGAAACAGCGCTCGCGAATTCCGATGGTGAAGCTTGTGGCGAGGCGCCGGGGGGGAGCGACGCCTTCGGGACCGCCGGCATTGGCGCCGGCGGCTGGATCGTTTCGCATGATCAGACCGTCTCGCGATTGTAGAGACGCCAGGCCGCCCTTTGTGCTTCGGGTTCTGCCGTTTCGTATTCGCCGCAATCGACGCGCAGTTCCGCCGGTCCGAACGCAGCATCGACGAACGCGCAGTGATGCGGCGCCTTCGGGTCGTCATAGACATGCGGCCGGAAGTATCGACAGTTGACGCACATGCGCTGTTCCGGGATGGCGCCAGCCGCCTGCAGACCACGGATGATCTTGACGAGATGCATGAGCAGATCCTGCTGCTCCAGCCTCGAAAGCGAAGCGATGGCATCCTCCGTGGCCGATGCGAGCCGCCCCGCCTGTCGTACTGCGTCCTCGCCGGCCGGCGTGGTGGCAACCGAAAGGGCGCGCGCGTCGCTCGGATCCGGCCGCTTCTCGACCAGCCCCTTGCGCAAGAGCGCGTTGACCGAGTCCGTCGTCGTCGGCTGGCTGACGCCGAGATAACCGGCGATCTGTTTTACCCGCATTCCGCCGCGTCTACGGGCAACCAGGAAGGTCAGGATCTGCAATTGCGTCGGATTGAGGCCGATCGCTTCCGCACTCGACCAGGCCTCCGTGCGCATGGCCGTCGCTACGCGGGAAAGGCCGTCGCCGATACGGTCGATCAGGGGCGGTGTCGTGTCAGGTTCCTTGCTCATGCGGTCGTTAATATAGGAATCCTATGTATTGTCAATGCCGACAAAAAAGCGGCGCGAATTTGACGCGCATCAAAGTGGAGGGGGCGTCTCAGGCTTAATCCTCTTCTCGAACAACCCGAGCACGGGCTGGTCGCTCAAATGGAGAAGACGATGTTGAATGCAATCAAGAGCGGATTTGGTATCGCGATCGCGGCAATGCTGGTCGCCGCACCGGCAGCCGCCGCGGACTTCGAAGTGCACATGCTGAACAAGGGCAAGGACGGCGCGATGGTTTTCGAGCCGGCGTCGCTGAAGGTTGCGCCTGGCGACGCGGTCACCTTCATCCCGACCGACAAGGGACATAACGTCGAAACCATCAAGGGCATGATCCCCGATGGCGCCGAGGCTTTCAAAAGCAAGATCAATGAAAACTACAAGGTGACTTTCACGGCGCCGGGCGTCTACGGCGTAAAGTGCACGCCGCACTACGGCATGGGCATGGTCGGCGTCGTTCAGGTCGGCGATGCGCCGGCCAACCTGGAAGCGGTCAAGGGAGCGAAGAACCCGAAGAAGGCTCAGGAACGCCTGGACGCAGCCCTCGCGGCGCTCGGTAACTAAGCGACTTCTAGCGCTTCGGAGCGGGGTGGGGACAGGCCGCTCCTGGCGTCTGCGCACTGGGTGAGGCGCGGGCGCCATCATGCGGAACCAATGCGAAGCATTCGCGTTGGTTCCGCATGGATCAGATCACTGCCGAATTGTTTCCGCCATCACAAATTTCCTATCCGGTCATTTTTGCGCGCATCGTTGGGGCGCTGCTGATGGGCGCGCTCATCGGCTTCGAGCGCGAGGTCAAGGCACGACCAGCCGGCCTCAAGACCCATATGCTCGTCTGCCTCGCAGCCTGCACCTTCGGCATCATCTCGATCGAAAGCGTCCGCCTCGGCGGCTTCTTCGACGAACGCGTCCGCATCGATCCTCTGCGCGTGGTGGAGGCGGTCACAGCCGGTGTCGCCTTTCTTGCAGCCGGCACAATCGTCTTGTCTCGCGGCGAGGTTCAGGGCCTGACGACCGGGGCCAGCCTCTGGCTTGCCGGCGCGATCGGCATTTCGGTCGGCTTCGGCCATTGGATCGTTGCCGGCCTGGCGGTCGGTTCCGCCTTCGCCGTTCTCACCATCATCGGCTACTTCGAAGCCAAGGCCGTGCGACACCAAAAGCCTGACGTGGAGCCGGAGGGTAAGGCGAGCGACGAGGGCGGCAAGAAGCAAGCCTAACGATAGGTTTGCGATAGTCCTGAGCGCCGTCTCGAGTCTTAGGGTAATACCCTGCCGTCTCAGGCTAGGTGCAACGCAATGCTAATATGCATGGAAAGGTTGCATCTCGCTGGCGCCCTCGACCCGGCGTCGCTGTCGTGTCTTCAGGGGCGAGCCCATCTGTTTATGGTCCGGTGAAGGCCGCCTGCGCCATATGGCGTGGCGAGGAAATGTGTTCGGCAATCCCGATCGAAACGGCTAAGCTCGTAAGCGGCCTGTTTCCAAGGAAGGTTCAATGGACGCCACCGGTTCCCTTGCTGCCAAGCTGTTGTCGGAGACCCTGATGTTCGACCAGACGTCATTGGCTGCGTTGGAAGCGTTGGCCGCCAATTCCGATCGCGGCATCGTGCGGCGTGGCGAGATCCTGGTCCGCCAAGGCGAGCCGTCGGACCGGTTTTTCGTGGTCCTGTCCGGCCGCTTTACCGTGCACCGGGATGACGTCTCCGACCCTATTGCCGAGATAGGGCAGGGCGAGCTCGTTGGCGAGGTCGGTTTCTTCGCCGGGCTGCCGCGCATGGCTACGGTCGTTGCTGCTCGCGATTCCATTGTTCTTTCGATCTGTGACCACCAGTTCGAAAAGGCGGCGAGTGCCCTGCCGAGCCTGCGCCAATCGGTCACCACGTTTCTGGCGCGACGGTTTGCCAAGCAGGCACCGGCTTCGCCGCATGCCAAGGGCGCCTGCCGGATAAGGACGCTCGCAATTGTTGCTGCCGGAAGCAGCCGGGTTTCTCCCCGCTTCATCGACCTGCTGCGCAAGGTTTTTTCCGGATCCACGCGCACGGCTTTCCTGGCGAGGGCCGACATCGAAGAGCGCTTTCCCGGCGTTCCGATCGATGATCAGCCGGTGCTGGACTGGCTCAACCAATTGGAAGCCAAGACCGGAGGCCTCGTCTACATCGCCGACGACGAACCAAGCGACTGGACGCGTGTCTGCATCCGCCAGGCCGATGGTGTCCTGTTGGTCGGCGACCCGTCCGGCTCTGCAAAACTCAGCCCGTCAGAGCAACTGGCGCTGTCCGTGCACTCGCCATCGAGCGTGCGGCTCGTTCTGGTGCATGACAAGCGCGCCGCAACGGTCGTCGGCACCAGCGGCTGGCTGAACGAGCGCCCCGGACTCCGGCAGCATCATCACGTGGCGCTCGAAGACATTGAGGATGTCGAGCGTTTGGTCCGCTTCATTGCCGGCGAGGCGAGGGGCTTTGTCGCAGCCGGCGGGGGCTCGCTCGGATGCGCGCATCTTGGCGTCCACAAGGCTTTTATCGAGGCCGGCGCCTCCTTCGACTATCTGGGAGGCACCAGTTCGGGAGCGGCGATGATGGCGGGCTTTGCCCGCGGCATGAACGCCGACGAGATCAATCGTGGGACGCACGAGATCTTCGTCCGCAGCCGCGCGTTCCGTCGCCTGACCGTGCCGCAATATGCGCTGCTGGATCACAAGGTGCTCGACCGCACCCTGCAGGCGGAATATGGCGACGTTCTTATCGAAGACCTCTGGCTGCCATTTTTCGCGCTGTCGACCAATCTCAGCACAGGGCAAGCGCATGTCCATCGCCGCGGAAAACTGTGGCAGGCCGTCAGGGCGTCGGGCTCGATCCCCGGCATACTGCCGCCCTTCTTCACGGCCGACGGTGACATGCTGGTCGACGGGGCGATCATGAACAATCTGCCACTGGAACAGATGAAGGAACTGAAGACAGGGCCGAACGTCGTCGTGAGCCTGGGTGGGGGCGGTCCGGGAAAACAACACATCGACTATGACAGTATTCCCGGCGCGTCCGAACTGACCGTTCGGTTGCTCAACCCCTTCGGCCGCTCGGGCTTGCCGAAAATCCCCAACCTGATCCAGGTCATTGCCGCAAGCATGCTGGCGCACCGGCCGCAGGAGATCGCTCTTGGGGAAAAGGACATCCTGATTTCCCCGCCGGTTTCAGCCGCGATCAGCTTTATGGATTGGAGCCGGCACTCCGAACTGTTCGCCGAAGCCTATCATTGGGCGAAATCATGGATTGGTGAGCGTATTGTCGAGAACGACCCGAGGATGGAAGCCATTTGTGGCCTGCCGGCTCGCTATGGCTCGCCGGAAACACATGGCAGCGCGCAGGCGCATTCCGCGCTCTAGGATGCGCCCTGTCTTCTGGGGCCTGACCGTTATGTAATGCCCGCGAGCGCGTTGAATGCGCAGGGATTTTCGACTGATCTTGCCGCCTCTGTTAAGTTGTCACTGTCCTCTTGCGGTTGTGGTATTTTAGGATAGCCTTGCATCGGGAGAGCCAGTCGCGGTTCTTTCGTTTTGCAGTGAAAAGACCAATGAATAGAGGGCCATCGGAGATATAGCGGCTCGCATTCGAAAATGTTTCGTCCCCGAATTGCACTGCCATTTGGGTTTCCTTGGATGTAACTGCGGGACGTCCCTGGTCATGTGATGCACGGAAGCCGTGTATCGCTTCGTCACAGAGCGCCCATTTGCTTGAAGTGGATCGACGTGATGTCTGACAACAAGAATGCCGGCGCACCTCCAAGTGCACAGGACCTCAGAATGCAGATGCTCCAGCGTGAAATGGACGAGATGGACAAGGAGCGGCGACTAAAATCCATCGAAGAGCAAAAGCTCGCCGACTTTGCCGCGGATTTTCTCAAGAAGCATGTAACGGAAGAGGAAATCGCCATCGTTCGCCGGCTGGTCGCGAACGCCGTGAAGGCCGGCAAGTTCGAAGCGATGGTCTACAGCTTCCCGTCCGAGCTTTGCACTGACAGCGGCCGCGCGATCAACAGCGGCGACCGGGATTGGCCGAACACGCTGCAGGGAAAAGCAAAAGAGTTCTTTGATCGCTATCAGGCCTTCGGCAAGCCAAGTGGCTACAAGTTGAAGGCGATGATCATCAACTTCCCGGGTGGCGTGCCCGGTGACGTCGGGTTCTTCTTGAACTGGGCTCCCGAAAAAGCCTGAGTACGACCGTCCCGGCGTCGCATCGCGTTGTCACGCTGCGGCCCGTCCCCGATCGAAAGTGTTCAAAGCCCGCACCTTTGGTGCGGGCTTTTCAGTCTTATAAAACGTCGGGCACGTTTCTACGCACGTGGTCGTCCGCAGCAAAGTCATCCGGCCGTTTCTGGCGCTTGCCGAGATCGGGCTCCGAGAATTTCACGCGCTCGTATGGGATCGACGAGAGAATGTGCGAGATGCAGTTGATGCGGGCACGCTTCTTGTCATCCGACGGTACGATCCACCAGGGCGCGAAATCGGTGTCCGTCATACGGATCATCTCGTTGTAGGCGCGGGTATAATCCCACCAGCGGCGATAGGATTCGACGTCCATCGGGCTGAGCTTCCACTGGCGCAGCGGATCGGCAATGCGCTGCCGGAAGCGCTTTTCCTGCTCCTTCTCGCTGACGTCGAGGAAGTATTTGAGCAGGATGATGCCGCTTTCGACCATGGCCGCTTCGAAACGCGGCGCGAGCTCGAGAAAGCGTCGGGCACTGTCATCCGAGCAGAAACCCATAACGCGCTCGACGCCGGGGCGGTTGTACCAGGAGCGATCGAAGATCACGATCTCGCCAGCGGCGGGCAGGTGTTGGATATAGCGCTGCATGTAGATCTGCGACTTCTCGCGGTCGGTCGGCGCCGGCAGCGCGGTCACGCGGAAGACGCGTGGGCTGA
The DNA here is from genome assembly GCF_900103045.1 of Ensifer sp. YR511. Lineage (NCBI taxonomy): Bacteria > Pseudomonadati > Pseudomonadota > Alphaproteobacteria > Hyphomicrobiales > Rhizobiaceae > Ensifer > Ensifer sp. YR511. Next base: position 29,715 of record NZ_FNGR01000043.1, on the reverse strand, counting down.
CACGCTCGGTCAGCCGCTTGATCACGCCGCCCTTGCCGGCCGCATCGCGGCCTTCGAAGACGATGACGATGCGCGCGCCTGTTTTCTTCACCCAGGCCTGCAGATGGGCGGTTTCCTGCTGCAGCCGGGCGAGCTCCTTGGCATAGCCCTCGGATGACAAGTCGTCCGAAGTCGTCGCGTCGGCGGCTATTTCGCCTTCGCTCTTGTCTTTGCCCTTTTTCTTCTTGCCGTCATGCTTGCCCATTTTTCCCTCCCGTTCGGACATGGTCATCTGGCTTGATCTCGATAGAACCGGTCGGCTGACCGTCGTTCCGCCCGTACTTGGTCTCGTAAGCGTCGAGCGCATCTTCCATTCCCTCGAAGATCATACCCGGGCCGATCTTCTCGACGACCCCGGAGCGCTCGAGCAGGGCGCGCGCATCGGTATGCAACTCGGCCAGGCCGAGCGTGACGCCGCGGTTCTTCAGGTCGCTCTGCAACTCTCCAAGCATGTCCGCGGCGGTGCTGTCGATTTGCGGGATGGCGCTCGCATCGATCACCAGCCAGCGAGTAGGTTTCGGCAGGCTCTCGGCGATCACCTCGAGGCGCTCGCGGACGTAATCGGCGTTATAGAAAAGCAGACTATCTTGAACCATGCAGGCACCGAAGCCTGGAACCGGGCGTGCCTCGGTCATGCGATGCAGCTTGTAGAAGCCGTCGCGCCCGGGGATGCGGCCCAGCATCGCGTCGTGCGGATACATGGTCTGCAAGATGAGGTACACCAGTGTTGCAGCGATGGCGATGACCACGCCGTTCAGCACGCCGAGGCCGATCGGTCCCCAAAGGGCAATCAGCGCGAAAATGAACTCGATGCGGTTGACGGTCCAGATCCGTCTGAGGCCGTCGATGTCGATCAGGCTGAGCGCCGTTGCCGCAAGGATCGCCCCGAGCGCGGCGACCGGCAGAATGCGAAGGACGTCACCAAGAAAGAGCAGCACCACCATCAGGGTCCCTGCCGCAACGAGGCTCGCGATCTGCGAACGCCCACCCACGGCGAAGTTCACGGCCGTGCGTGAATCCGAGGCGGTCACCGGAAACGTCCCGAACAGTCCTGCCGCAATGTTGGCGGCGCCGAAGCCGCTCAGTTCACGGTTCGGATCGACGCGGTAGCCGCCGAGCGCCGCAAAGCTGCGCGCTGCGATGACGCCGGAACCGAAACTGACGAGGAAGATTGCCGCGCCGCCGGTCAGCAATCCATCGATCGGCAGACCCTCGAGACGAGGCAGGACGAAGGTCGGCAAGCCGTCGGGAATGTTGCCGACGACCGTCATGCCGCGCCCTTCGAAGTCGAAGAGATATGACAACAACACCGCGACGAAGACGACGATAACAGGACCTGGAACGGGTGAGCGATAGAAGCGGGCGACCTGCAGCAGCGCAAAACACGCCAAGGCAAACACCAGAGTGGGCCAGTGGATGGAGCCGGCCTGCCTCAGAAGTTCGAGAATAGGGCTGATCAGCCCGTCCGACTCGATCTGGACGCCGGTGACGCGCTTGATCTGTCCAACCAGAATCGAGAGGGAAATTCCAGCAAAGAAGCCTGTGAGGATCGGGCGCGAAAGAAAGGTCGCGAGCACGCCGAGACGGACGAGGCGTGCAATCAGGCAGAGGATGCCGACGATGAGGGCCAGCAGGGCCGCCGCCGTTACGCGGTCAGCGCCACCGGCAGAGGAGGCGAATACCGTCGTTAGCACGGCCGCCAGCACCGTCATCGTCGCCGCATCCGGTCCGACGATGAGTTGCCGCGACGGACCGAAAAGGGCGTAGGCGACAAGCGGCGTGATGCTCGCATAAAGGCCCGTCTCGGGCGGCAGCCCGGCGATGGCGGGATAGGCGATGGCGCTCGGCAATCCGACCGCGGCAATGGCGACGCCTGCGGAAATGTCACTGCGCAACCAACTTCCCTGATACCCCTTAAGGTTGTCCAGAAGCGGCAGGCGAGGCAGGTTCAGCATGCTGACGGTCCCCGGGGGCACAGCCCTCTTAAAGTGCTCTAAACGCTACAAATCAGGCTGCGCGGGAAGCGCAAACAATGCACTCTACCATTGCGTACATTAGGGTTGCAAAACTTTCCTTTCATCGGCTTCGACAAAAAGAATAAAAGTTGCAGACAATTAGAGGTGGCCTGCCGCGTCGATCCGGCAAGCGCCGGACCGAGGGATCTGCACGAAGTCATGAATCCCGTGTCAGCCGGGCGTCAACGCTTCAGTAGTAGGGGGAGACACACGCCTGGCGCGGACCGTAATACGGCTGGAACGTGTCGTCATAGGCCCTGTAGGACCTGTAACGAGCGTAGCACCAGCGGGTGTGCGCGCTGCCTCCATAATAGGTTTGGCGATAGTAGCGCGGCGCATAGTAACGCGGGGCGGAATAGGTCGGGCCGTAATAGCCTTCGTCATAATAGCCCGGGCCATAGTAGCGAGGCTGCGCGAGCAGCCCGCCGATGATCGCGCCGGTTGCCAATCCGCCGAGCGCCCACGCCCAGTCATCGCCACCGCCGTGGTGATGCCCGTGGTTGTAGCCGCCGTGATAGCCGCCGCCGTGGTGCCTGTACTGAACCGGTTGGACTTGAGATGCCTCGATCTCCGCCGTAACGGCTGGAGGAAATGCCATGGCCGGCGGAACACTCGTCGCTACCGCCGCCAGTGACAAGGCAAAGATTGCTAGCCTCTTCATTGGCTTCACCTTCTTTCCACCCCGCGCCCGATTATAGCGCGGAACCGGTTCGATAGCACTTCGTTTTCCAGGTGCTTCCGCCGCCCGACCAAGCGGCTGTCTATTTGACGACAGTCACGCTCAATACGCCTTCTTCGATCTTTCCGTCTTCATATGGGGAGCGAATGACAAGCCGGTCGCGACCGGTATAGCCTTGGTTCGGCGTATAGTAGGCGACGACGCCATTCACCTTGGTTGTCGCGCATTTTGACTGCTTGCCCACCAGTTTCGGATAGACCGCCTCGTGGACAATCTCCAGGTGGCCATGCTTGGGCTTCTCCGCAATCGTCATCGCCGGATAGTCGATCTGGCTGCAGTTATCGTCGATATGCCAGTTCTTGGCGACGAGCGTCTTCACCCCGCTGCGCGCCGTGATCGATAGCGCCTGCTGCCGGGAATCGTCGGAGGTTGTGGTGCAAGCCGACAAAGCGACAACGATTACGGGCAAAAAGAGAGATCGAAAGGTTTTCATGAGGAATCCTGAGAATACTTTAAGTTTGGATTTAAGTCTCATGAGGGCCCGGGCCGCACCCGTTTCATCGAGATGCACCCCTTGGATCCACACGTTTTGCGTGTGCGATCATGCATTTTTTGGTCTCGGGGGACAGGGGTGTCCTTCGCTCGTCGATCACGTGGCTTTCAAACATTCCGGGCAAACCGGATGAGAACCTCGTTCACGACATCGGGGCGCTCCTGCGGCAGCCAATGGCCGCTGCCGGGCACGATGATGCTTTCCTTGAGCTGCGGGACGAGGGGCGGCATTGCATCGACAATTTCGCGCATCCCGGGGATGGCGAGGCCCGTGTCGCGCTCGCCGACCATGAACAGGGCAGGAATTTCGACCTTTACGCCGGCGAAAGCGGCCTGCAGCTGCCAATTGCGATCGAGGTTTCGATAGTAGTTCAACCCTCCGCGAAAACCGGTCGTGGCAAAGGCGCTGATGTAGGTGTCGAGGTCTGCAGCGGTGAGCCAGTCGGGCATGCTGTCGGGCAGCGGCGCAAGCAGTCCATGCCGGCGCGATACCATGCCGAACGGATTGGGTGTCTGGTCTCCGGCCTGTCGCGCGCCCGCGTCGCCGGAAGCCGCAAAGAGGATCTTTCGCAGCGTCTGGCCGATGTCACGCTCCAGCTCCGCCTCGGCGACATCAGGCTCCTGGAAATAGAGCGTGTACAATTCTGCCTCGTCGGTCCGCGGGAAGATCCGGGTCGGCGGAACGGGCGGCTGGCCCATCATCGGCACGCTCATGGCGACGACGCCGCAGAAACGGTCGGGCCGCATCTGTGCCGCCTGCCAGGCAACGGTCGCGCCCCAGTCGTTACCGACGAGGATGGCCGTTGATAGGTCGAGGGCATCCAGCAGAGCAATCATGTCGCCGACGCTGTGAAACACGCTGTATTCGTCGACCGATGGAGGACATTCCGAGAGGCCGTAGCCGCGCATGTCAGGCGCGATCGCGCGAAAGCCCGCCTCCGCAAGTGCCGCTATCTGGTACCGCCAAGCATGGGAGGTCTCCGGGAAGCCATGGCAGAGCAGAACGGCCGGGCCGTTTCCCTGTTCGATAAAGCCCATGCGGATGGTTCGGGTCTGGATTGTCTGGGCCTGCATCTTCGTTCCTTCTCGACACTCTGATATCGTAATTGTATAAGTTACGGAAACAGGTGGCGTCAAGAGTGCGTAACTTATATTGTTACGCTATGGGGAGTCGAATGAAGCAAGACAGCCGGTTGGCGCGGATGATCCATGTGCTCATTCACATGGCACTGCTCGGGGGACGGGAGACGTCAGAGACCATCGCCAAGATGCTGAACACCAACCCGGTGGTTGTTCGCCGGACGATGGGGGCGTTGAAGCGCAAGGGTGTCGTCGGTTCCGAAGGCGGCCGGGGAGGGGGCTGGGCGCTTCTGCGGCCGCTTGAGGAGTTGACGGTGCTCGATGTGCAGCGGGCGCTGGATGATGGGCAGGTTCTGGCGGCAGGCGTGTCCGAGGACCATCCGACCTGCCCGGTGGAGCACGCAGCGAATGCGGCGCTGGTGGACGCCTTCGAAAAAGCGGAGCGGACCCTGCTGCAGGAGTTTGCCGAACTCAGGCTTTCAACGATTGCGGAGCGTGCGATGAAGGATGCTGCGGGGTCTCAGCGGGCAACGCACCTGGATCATCAAGCCTGAAGGCGCCACGCATGTGGGCGATGAGCCGGCGAAGCGGCAGGATCGAGCGAGCTTGTGGTCAGGCCCTTTCACCAAAAACTGAGCCGGCGGCTCTGCATGATCGTCCGGCAGGACAAGCGGCTTGATCTCGGCCTTCGAAAGACGCTGGCTGCTCTCATATCGCTGGCGGCGCCTGAGCGGCCGGTCAGCGAGCAGGACTAGGCGCGCGATACCGACGACCGTCTCGCCAGCTGATGCTCGCGCCAGATCGTGAAGAGACCGGCGCCTACGACGATGAGCGCGCCGACGATCATGTTGTGAGTGATCGTCTCGCCGAAGAGCATGACGGCGAAGATCACATTGAGGACCAGCTGGAAATAGGTAACGGGCTGGACTTCGGCTGCCGGCAGCAGTCCGTAGGCTTTGATGAGGAAAAAGTGACTGAGGGTGCCACAGACGCAAAGCGCGGCAAGGGCAAACCAATCGGACGGCACCACCTCTGTCCAGTAGAACGGGCCGACCAGCGAGATCGCCACGGCGCCGACAACACCGGCATAAAAGAGGCTCGTGACGGCCGAATCCTCGCGACTGACGGCGCGGGTGGCAATGCTGTAAAGCGCGAAAAGCACGGAGGCTGCGAGCGGCAGAAGCAGCGACATGTCGAAGTGCACGTTGACGGGATTGATGATCACCAGAACGCCGATCAGACCGATCAGAATGGCCGCACCGCGCCGCCATCCCACGGTCTCCCCGAGAAGAGGGATCGAGAGGATGGTGATGATCAGTGGTGTCGCCTGAAAGATCGACTGGCTCATGGCGAGCCCGGCGTGAACGTAGGAAATGACGATGACGACGATTTCGGCGACGAGCAGCAGGCCTCGCACGACCTGCAGCCAGGGATGGCGCGTGTGAGCGGTCTTGCGAAGTCCACCCGATGACGAGGCGGCGAAAGCGAACACGAAGAGCGCAAACGCCCAGAATCGGATCATCGTGATGAACAAAGCGGGGTAGCGGTCGCCAAGATACTTGGTGATGGCGTCCTGGCCAGCAAAGATGCAAATGGCAAGGAAGGCAAACAGATAACCGCGGGTCTTGGGGCTCATTGCACTACAAACTCAGAATCGCTGGCCCCCTGAATAGCATAGTCTTGTCGCCGGGGCTTGAACCAAACGACTTTGGTTTGATGATCCTGGATCCGCGGCAGCAGACGGGCGCGCCGAGCCGGGACTGCCCCCGCGAAGGGGGCAGCCTGCCTCAGCTCAATGATATTTTTCCTGCTCGCGCGTGAGGATCGCCGGAGCGTTCAGACCGGCGATCGGTTGGTTGACATCCGTCGGAATGTCGCCTGACAGCTGCAGGTCGAGATAGCGCGCGCAGCAGACCCTCAGGAATGATGTGAAGTTCCCGAGATCATGCCCGGCATCGATGGACTCGTGGTGCAGCTTGGTGATCAGCTGCGTGACGTTCATACGATCGCGCCGCGCGATCTCCTCAAGCTTCGACCAGAAGAAGTTCTCCAGCCGGACGCTCGTCACCATGCCATCGATGCGCAGCGACCGGGTGGTGCTCTCCCAGAGCCGCGCATCCGCCTTTATGAACAACTCGCACATCTCGCCCCTCCCGTGGCTGCCTTCTCAGGCGGCGTCCGTTTGTAGCAGGGCCGAGGCGTCGAGCACAGCCATGAATTGGCGCAGCCACGACGGATGGGCGGGCCACGCCGGCGCGGTAACGAGGTTGCCGTCGGCGACCGCGTCGCTGATCGCGATATCCGCATAAATGCCGCCGGCAAGTTCGACCTCCGGACGGCACGCCGGGTAGGCCGAACAGGTGCGGCCCTTCAACACGCCGGCCGCCGCCAGCAATTGTGCGCCGTGGCAGATGGCCGCCACCGGTTTTCCCGCCGCGAAGAAATGCTGGACAGCCTTGATGACATCCGGGTTGAGACGCAGATATTCGGGCGCGCGACCGCCGGGTATGACCAGCGCGTCGTAATCTTCAGCGCGGATGGCGGAGAAGGTGGCGTTGAGCGCAAAATTATGGCCGCGCTTTTCGGAATAGGTCTGGTCGCCTTCGAAATCATGGATCGCGGTCGCAACCGTCTCGCCGGCATTCTTGCCGGGGCAGACGGCATGCACCGTGTGGCCGCAGGCAAGCAAGGTCTGAAACGGAACCATCGTTTCATAGTCTTCGGTGAAATCACCGGTGATCATCAGAATTTTCGAGTTTGCCATTTGTTTCCTCCCAAAAAACAATGGGCGGAGCTTAGCAATCCGGCTGAGGCAACGGGTACTAGCGGAATACTACAATGGAAAATTCCGGGCAGGGCCGCGGACTATTTCACGGCCGTCGTTATCTTGGCGATCCCTTCCAGAGTGCGATGGACCGGGCACTTGTCGGCAATCTCGGCGATCTTGGAGCGAAGCTCGTCTGTGACCTCGCCCTCGATCGCTATGACCCGCTCGAACCGGTCGATCTTCCCGCTGTCGGCGCGCTCCGTTGCGGCGCAGTCTTCGCAATCCCGCGCATGGATCTTGGAATGCGAGACCTCCACCTTGATGCGCCCGAGTGGCAGCTTCTTGTGGTCGGCGTAAAGGCGCAGCGTCATGGAGGTACAGGCGGCAAGCCCGATCGACAGGTAGTCATAGGGCGATGGCCCGGAATCGAACCCGCCGACGCTTTGCGGCTCGTCGGCAAAGAGGCGATGCCTGCCGGCTTGAACCGAATTCTGAAATTTGCCTTCGCCCGTTTCCGTCACCTGGACCTGTTCCGCCGGCTCCGTGCCCTGCGGACTGTCGGCCACGAGATAGCGGCTCAGCCACTCCGCAATCACCCGGGCGGCGTAGGCGGCATCGGCAGGATCGGTGAGCAGATGGTCGGCCTTGTCCAGCGAAACGAAGCTCTTCGGATGTTTGGCCGCATGGAAGAGGTCGCTGGCGTTTTCGATGCCGACCGTTTGATCCAGCGGCGCGTGGAGAATGAGAACGGGTTTCCTGAGCGTCGCCACAGCCTCATGAAGGCGCTGGGCGCAAGCGTCGTCGACGAACTGTTTCTTGATCAGGAATTTGCGACCGGCAAGATCGACTTCGGCGGCACCACTTTCCTCTATTTCCTTGAGGCTCGCTCCGAAGTTCTTGAGCACATGGCCGACGTCCGCGGGTGCGCCGATCGTGGCCACGGCGCGGACTTCCGGAATTTCGTTGGCAACCGCAAAGACGGCTGCACCGCCAAGCGAATGGCCAATCAGGAGCGACGGCGCCTCGAAGTGCAGCCGTAGATAGTCGGCGGCCGAACGAAGATCCGCGATGTTGGACGAAAAGTTGGTCGAGGCGAACTCGCCCTCGCTTGATCCGAGGCCGGTGAAATCGAAGCGCAGGACCGCGATCCCTTCGCGCGCGAGTTCGGCCGAGATCTGACGCGCCGCCGCCAGATCCTTGGAGCAGGTGAAGCAGTGGGCGAAAATCGCATAGGCCCGCACCGGGCCGTTTGGAAGGTCGAGTCTGGCGCCAAGGGTAGCGCCGGAATGGCCGGTAAATTCAAGTCGTTGACTATTGAAGTTCATGTGATGCTTCCAGGAAGGAGAACAATCATCCCAAGGTCGCAACGACTGTCCTGAATTCGAATGATGCGGCCGGCGTCCATGTCCGCCGAACCTGGCGGCTGCATGCGGACACGGTTCGCCAGACGCTCGCCGGGGCGTTTGTTACTCCGCGGCGGACCGTCGCGTCAGCACCCAGTTCGGACGCGGGAAGTGGCAGGTATAGCCGTTCGGATAGCGCTCCAGGTAATCCTGGTGCTCCGGCTCCGCCTGCCAGAAGTCGCCGACGGGTTCCAGTTCCGTCACTACCTTGCCCGGCCACAGGCCAGAGGCTTCCACATCCGCAATGGTGTCCTCGGCAATGCGCTTCTGTTCGTCATCGACGTAGTAGATCGCCGAACGATAGGAGGTGCCGATGTCGTTGCCCTGACGGTTTTTCGTGGTGGGGTCGTGGATCTGGAAAAACAGCTCCAGAATCCGCCGATAGGAGGTCTTCGCCGGATCGTAGAATATCTCGATGCCCTCGGCATGGGTTCCGTGGTTGCGATAGGTCGCATTGGGCACGTCGCCGCCGGTATAGCCCACACGGGTGCCGGTGACGCCGGGGAGCCTGCGGATCAGATCCTGCATTCCCCAGAAGCAACCGCCGGCCAGAACAGCTCTCTCGGTCATTCAGATATCCTCCACCTGGTTCGTGAGCGCGTCTTCGCTTTTTCTCCCACTGGCTGCGGGCCAGCGCGGGAGATGGACTGTAATATAGGAACTCCTGCTGCCAAGATCAGGAGGGCGGTTCCAAATCCGCGTTTTGGCTCGGCACGTGTCGCGTTACCGGTGCCACTGCTTTAAAAGGCGATCGATGTCGCTCCCGGCAGCCGACGGGTCGTCGCCCGGCCGATCTGTCCGGTTCCCCCAACAATGGCGGCTCTGGGCATCACGAGATCCTTTGCGAGTTTTCCGCGTTTGACGACCCACAGTGTGAATGTCCGCTGCATTCCGCAGCCGGAAGGAAAGTAGCCAAAGCGCATTCAAATCTACCGTCATGCTGACGGCAAGGCCGCTGAGGACCGGCTTTGTGGCGACAGTTGCGCCAATCGGTGGGCAGGGGCTTTGTCGCCCTACTTCGGGCGGCGGAACTCCGTGTCGCGAGGAGGTTCAACCCCCTAAAATTAACCTATGTTTAAGCATGCGCTTTAAAATTGAGTTCTTCTGTAATAGTATTCGCGGCATGGGAGGGTGTGGGGCTCATTCGCGTCTTCTCTACCGAATGAACGAGGATGCGATGCGCTTTGTGTGATGCGCGGTCGTTTCTGTATGTATTGAATTTCGATCTCAAATGTATTCGTTCCTAGCTGCATAAATTTAACTGCGTAATATCTCTGCGATTTTGCAATGTGGGTTTTTTTAAGTATCTAATTGTGGGCTGGCTTCCATGTGTATTTCCGTGGCATTTGTCGATGATCACCCTATTCTTCTTGATGGTTTAATCAGTGTTTTTTCTGGTAAGAGCGATCTGGAGATCGTTGCGAAGGGCGAGAACGCGGTTGACGCTTTAAGAATTGTCGAAGATCATTCTCCGCGCGTGCTCGTACTCGATCTCAGCATGCCGGGGGATGCCGTTGCGGCCATCGAGTTGATTGCTCGAAAGTACCAGGGCACGCGCATCATCGTCTTCACGGCGAATTCAAGCATAGAAACGGCGATCCAGGTGCTGAACTACGGTGTTGCCGGCTATGTGCTCAAGGGCAGCAGGGCCAGCGATCTGCATCAGGCGATCCGCATGGTCTATGACGGTGAGACTTTCATCTCGGCGGGGTTTGCCACAAAGGTCATCATGGCGATGAAGACCGCGGAGATGCGCCGGCGCGAACAGGCGCAACAACGCCTCAGTCTTCGTGAAGAGCAGATCGTTCGGCATCTGATGCGCGGTAGCACCAATCGGGAGATCGCGCGCTGTCTCGATATCAGCGAAAAGACGGTCAAGCACTACATGAGCGTGCTCATGCAGAAGCTCGATGCCAGGAACCGCCTTGAAGTCGTGCTGGCCGCCCAGCGGCTCGACGTGATCCCGAAGGTTGCCGGCGAGCGCGAGCGGATCAACTAGAGAACGTCGCGCAAAAGTGCGCAGCGGTTTTGCGATAACGACATTCGACAAATCAATAATTCAACGCACCGAGCCAGTCTGAAAGATCGCGACGCCCTTTAGGGCATCCGGCGGCTGGTGAACCGGTGAACGGCCAGCAAATTCGTTTCCGAGGCCGCGTCTTCGGTGAGAGGAATGCACCGACCCTGCCGGCGGTCCGGCTCACGTCTTGCGGCTTGTCGAAAGCTTCAGATGTCGCTGCGCCAGCAGCGCCGCTTCGACCCGGTTCTTGGCGCCGAGTTTGATGAGCAGTCGACCGACATGGAATTTCACCGTCTTGATCTGCACGCTCATTTCCTCGGCGATCGTCCGGTTGGTGCAGCCGCGTCCCAGCAGGCGGAAGACGATCGCCTCCTTCGGCGTCAGCTTGTCGACAAGCCGCTCCACCCGGTGGCCTTCGGTGCGGTTGCGAATGACGCCGAACAGGCGCATGCCAAGTGCGGGCGAAAGATAGGCTCGCCCCTCGGCAACGGTTGATATCGCCGTAATCAAGTCCAGTGCGGGAGCACCCTTGAGCACGTAGCCGGCCGCACCGGCATCAAGTGCCTCCAGCACGTCATCGTCCTCCTCCGACACCGTCAGCATCACGATCTTCGTGGTTGGCCATCGCGTCGAGATTTCACGGGCGGCGTCTATCCCGCTGCCGGGCATGGAGATGTCGAGCAGCGCCACGTTCGGAAGAAAGTTTTCCACGAGCCGGAGGGCATCCTCTTTCGAGCCTCCTTCGCCGACGACGGCAAAGCGCTTGTGCGCTGATAGTGCCTGCAGGACGCCCATTCGAAAGAGTGCGTGGTCGTCGACGACGATGACCGAAGATGGTTCATCCATCGAGCATTCCTCCTCCGAGATCCAGTGTCATCTGGAGCTCCGCCCCGTCCCGTCGATGTACGAACTTCAGCGTGCCGCCAAGGCTCTCCACCCGCTGTTGAAGACCGTGAATGCCGAGACCGCTGCCATCCGGCTTGTCGCTGGAACTGCTCTTGGCAGACGGGCCGCCATGGTCGCGAACGCTGAGGTTCAGAACGGTGCCATCGATGCGGCAACGGATAGCCTGGCCCCGGCCGTTCGCATGCCGGTGGGCGTTGTTCAGACCCTCCTGAACAAAACGGTAGATGCAGGTCTTGATAACAGGCGGGAGAGGCAACTTGCTGCCGCTGCCCTTGATGGCAACCTGGGTTCCCGTCCGCGCCTCGTGAAGTTTTGCTGCCCGCCCGATCACCTGGTCGAGGTCCAGATGCTCGATATCCGGTAGCAGCAGCGACCGCGCGATCAGGCGGATTTCCTTCAGGGCTTCTTCCAGCGTGCCACATATCACCTCCAGCGCCTCTTCACGCTCGGATCTGGACCGTGCGACGCGTACAGGCTCCGTCTGCAGGATGGCAAAGCCGATAAGCTGCGCCGGACCATCATGCAGATCCGCACCAATTCCGCGCGTCAGACGTTCGTTGGAGTCCGTCATGCGCAAGGAAGCGAGCCTTGCGCGATCGCGCAGGACGCGAATTTCTTCCGAAACCCGTTCGGCCTCCTCGGCGCGCTGCTCCAACCGCAGACGCTGCCGCTCGATCGTTGCGCTGCCACGATGAACGATTGCGAGCAGCCCGAGCATGATGAGGGTGGATGCGCCGGCAACGACCGTCCAGCCGATCAGGCGAACCTCGAAGATCTCCCAGTGCAGGGTATCCGTATCTTCGTGTATCTCCGCGACAGCAACGACTTCACCGGTATCGGACCGGCGCAGCGGACTGTAGATTTCCAGATACCGCGTGCTCAGGCTGCGCAGCGTATGCTCGCTCGCGGTCAGGTCCGCATATTCCGCGGCAACGTCGCCCTTGAGCGCGCGCAGAAGCCCCGGCGGCGGGTTGAAACGGCGGCCAATCAACTCCTTCGAGGTAGAGTAGGCGACCGACCCATCCGGCAGCCACAGCTCGAAGTAGGGAAAACGATCCTTGAACTGCGGCTCGGCAAAAAGCTCGTCGAGACGAAGCCGTCGTTCTGCCGAAAGCTGGCCCGACTGGGCAATCTCGTTTCCGGCCGGTTCGAGAATGCTCTGCATGAAGAGGGCCGTCGCAGCCGCGCGATCGACCGCCGCATTATGAGACACTTCGCGAGAGATGAGATAGCCGGAGACGGCTGCGACCAGAAAGATCAGCGCGCCGCAGGCAAGCAGGAACTGCATGGAGAGGGTCTGCCGGCCAAACCATTGTCGTATCGGCAGCAGCAACCGACGGCGGCCCACTAGCGCCGGCTCCGCTGGCGCGGCGAACTCATGCGAAATACCCCCTGAATGCTCAGTCACGCTGCGCGATTTCCTCTCGGATTGCGTGCCGCGGAAATGCAGTGCCCCGGCCAAGCCGCCCAGGCGATGATCGCACTATTCTGGCAAATTGAAAGACCTTCTCCAGTCAATTTCTACGGGAGAAAGAAGAACTGGACCTAAGTCCAGGTTTTTCATTGGACCAATGCCATGAGTGCACGTCCACTAGTCCGAAATCCGCTCCAACCTTCGTCGACAATCTCGTCCGACCTTGCGCCGTTTCTTTCGTCGGCGCCGCAGCTCACCATACGAGCATCAGAAGGCCTATTTCGGCTCACGAACGAGACACGAAAAGCAACCGGCGCGCCGGGGAGGACAGCCTCACCGCCGGACGGTGGAACTTTGTTTGAAAACGGGCGGCCGCGATTGCGGGGTGCTCCGATGGAGGGAAAAATGGTAAAGCTTAACCGGAACGACCTCGACTTCATCCTGACGCAGATCAAGATCGCCGAAGCCCACACGGCAGCCATCAACGGCGGCGCCGATCCGCGTGCCGCTCTCGAACAGCTGGTATCGAGCCCCCTTCTTCCCTACGGCCTCCGCACGGTCGATGGCTCATTCAACAACTTCCAGCCGAACATGACACAATTCGGCTCATCCGATGAAACGATGGTGCGGTTGCTGACGCCGAACTACGCGCCGGCCGAAATCAACCCGCGCAACGGGCAACAGACGAGCTATGCCGATCCGACGGGGTCCGTCTACGATAGCCAGCCACGGCTGATCTCCAACATCGTTGCCGACCAGTCGCTCGACAATCCCGCCGCGATAGCGGCAGCGCTTGCGTCCGTCGACATCAAGGGGGCGGAAGCCCTCGGCATTGTCCGCACGGTTATGGATCTGCAGGCAGCTGCACGCGCAGCGCATGCCGCCGTGGCGACGGCGGCTGCGAACGCTGCCGCCGCCGTCGCTGCCGCCAATGTCGTCGTCGCCAATGCTCAGACGGCGCAGGCAACGGCGCAGGCGACTTATGACGCAGCCGTCGTCGTCCAGTCGGGAGCAACGCAGGCGCTCGCAAGCGCCAATGCCGCTCTGGCCTCGGCAATCGCGGCACGCGATGCCCATGCGCCTGTGGTCGCGACCGCCCAGGCGGCTGCCGCCACGGCACTTGCAGCCAGCCAGGCCGCTGCGTCGGCGGTGTCCGATGCAACGGATGCACGCAACATCGCCTTTGCCAATCTGGCCTTGGCCGAGCAGGCGGAGAGCGCCGCCCTCACGGCGTTCCAGAATGCGCCGACACCGCAAAACAGCGCGCTGTATCTCGCGGCTGTGGATGCACGAGAGGACGCTCAGATCGCCTACGATCTTTCGGTCGAGAATCTGGAAGACGCTTCGGCGGCACTGACGACAGCACAGGCGGAGCACGCGACCGCGGTGATCGTCCTGCAAGACGCTGTGGCCGAGCAACAAAGCCTGGCAAGCGCCGTCGACGGTGCCCAAAGCGCTGCAGCAAGCGCCTCTTCGGCGCTGGCGACCGCCGATGCGGTGCTGGACGCGGCAGCGGGGGACCTGGCGGACGCAACGGATGCCCTCGATGACGCGATTGCCGCGCGCGACGCAATTCCGACTGGAAGTGCCGCGACGGCCGCCGCCGAGGCCGCGGCCGCCGCGGCCGATGCCGCTGTCATCGATGAGCTTTCGTCTCACGGTGTGACGATGGATGGCGACAACGTCTTCATCAAGAACGTTGCCGCCGACCTCGGCGACACCGCTTCGTTCAACGGGTTCATGACCATCTTCGGCCAGTTCTTCGACCACGGCCTCGACCTGACCTCGAAGGGCGGCAGCGGCAACGTCATCATTCCCCTGCAGCCGGATGATCCGCTCTATGTCCCGGGTAGTGCGACCAACTTCATGGTCCTTACCCGCGCGACCAATGACCCGGGCGCTGATGGTGTACTCGGAACGTCGGACGACATCCGCGATCACCGCAACGAGACCACACCGTGGATCGATCTCAACCAGGTCTATACGTCCAATCCATCGCACCAGGTCTTCCTGCGCCAGTATGTGCTTGTGGACGGCAAGCCCCTGGCAACGGGCGAGATGTTACACGGCGCAACGGGCGGACCGCCGACCTGGGCTGATATCAAGAACCAGGCAAGAGACCTGCTCGGCATCGAGCTCAGCGACCTGAACGTTCATAGTGTGCCGCTCCTGGTGACGGACCTCTACGGCGAATTCGTTCGCGGACCCAACGGCCTGCCGCTGATGATAACCGTCAACGGACCTGTCGAGGGCAATCTCGCGAACCCGATCGATGCAGTCACGGCGCTGAGCGCCGGCCGCGCCTTCCTCAACGACATCGCCCACAGCGCCGTACCGAGCGGTCCTGTCGATCACGACCGGAACCCGCAAACTGCCCCCGTTGCTGTTGTCGCGGACGACGACGATGTTGCCGGCAATCCGATCCTTCCGAACGCATTCGGCGTCAACGTCACCTATGACGATGAGTTGCTCGACGCCCACTTCGTCGTCGGCGATGGCCGCGGCAACGAGAACATCGCGCTGACGGCGACCCATTCGGTCTTCCACAGCGAGCACAACCGGCAGGTCAGCGCCATCAAGGCGACGGTGCTGGCCGAAGGAGATCTGGCGCTGCTCAACGAGTGGCTGCTGGTCGACGTGACCACGTTCCCGACCAGTTCCACAGGCCTCGTATGGGATGGCGAGCGTCTCTTCCAGGCGGCGCGCTTCTCGACGGAAATGGTCTACCAGCACCTCGTCTTCGAGGAGTTCGTCCGCGCCGTGGCGCCGCAGATCGATGCCTTCGTGTTCTCCCACTCCGTCGAGATCGACGGTGCGATCTTCGAGGAATTCGCCCAGGTCGTCTATCGCTTCGGCCACTCGATGCTTGCCGAAAACGTCGAGATGCTCACGCTGAACGCTCAAGGCGCGGCAACACCGCAGGAGCTCGGCCTGATTGAAGCCTTCCTCAACCCGCTGGCGTTCAACAATGCAGGCGTCGATGCACACGCTGCCTCCGGCGCCATCATTCGCGGCATGACCCAGCAGGTCGGCAACGAGATCGACGAATTCGTGACCAGCGCGCTGCGCAACAACCTCGTCGGCCTGCCGCTGGACCTCGCGGCGGTCAACATCACCCGAGCGCGCGAAACCGGCATTCCCTCGCTCAACGAGGCGCGACGCCAGATCTACGAACAGACGAACGACAGCTACCTCAAGCCCTATGAGAGCTGGGCGGATCTCGCCCTGCACATCAAGAACCCGCTTTCGATCGTCAACTTCATCGCCGCCTACGGCACCCATGAAACGGTCCTCGCCGCCACCACGGCCGAGGCAAAGCGGGATGCCGCCTGGGACCTCGTGTTCGGCACGACCGGTGAAACGCCGGCGGACCGCCAGGCGCGGCTCGATTATCTGAACTCTACCGGCACATGGGCAGCGCGGGAAACCGGCCTCAACAAGGTGGACTTCTGGATCGGCGGCCTAGCCGAGGCGCTGATGCCCTTCGGCGGCATCCTGGGCTCGACCTTCACTTTCGTCTTCGAACTGCAGATCCAGAACCTCCAGAACGGCGACCGCTTCTACTATCTGAGCCGCACGCAAGGGCAGAACCTGCTCAACGAACTCGAGGCCGACAGTTTCGCCGACTTGATCCGCCGCAATACCGACACTGAGGACAGCGGCCTTCACATCAACGGCTCGGCCTTCCAGACGGCCGACTACATCATCACGATGGATCAGACCAAGCAGTGGAACCACGGGCTCGGCAATGCTGACCCGACCCGTGAAGCCGACGTGATTTCTGCGGTCACGGGCACCGATTCCCTCGTCGTTCGCGGCACCAATTACCTGCGCTTTACCGGTGAGGAGCACGTGGTGCTTGGCGGCACGAACACCGGCGAAACCCTGATCGGGGGTGCAGGCGACGACACGATCTGGGGCGAGGGCGGTGATGACCGCATCGAGGGCGGCTTCGGCGTCGACCATCTGCACGGCGGTGACGGCGACGACATCATCACGGACAGCGGCACCGACATCGGCGCAAGCGACGTCATCAAGGGCGAAGCCGGCGACGACGTCATCAATGGCGGCATGGGCCTCGACCTGATCTTCGGCGGCGACGGCAACGACGTGCTGGCCGGCGGGGAGGATCAGAAGACGCTTTCGGGTGGCCAGGGCAACGACTTCATCCGGGCGCCCACCGGGGGTGGCGGCGCCATTCTCGGCAACGAGGGCGACGACTGGATGGAAGCCCAGGGCAATATGACGACGCTCACGGGCGACAATTCGGAACTGTTCTTCAACTCCCGCATCATCGGCCATGACGTGATGATCGCGGGTGAGAACGATACCGATTTCGATGCAGAATCCGGCGACGACATCATGGTGCAAGGCATCGGCGTCAACCGCTCGAACGGCATGGCCGGCTTCGACTGGACCACGTTCAAGAACAACAACTACGACGCCGATGCGAACATGAACATCAGCATCTTCGTCAACCAGCAGAACAACATCCTGCGCGACCGTTATGATCTGGTCGAAGGGCTCTCTGGCTGGGATCGCAACGATACGCTCACCGGCCGCGACGTAGTCATCGGCGGTTACGATCCGAACGGCAATGCGGCTCAAGTCGACGCCGACGCTCCGATCGAGAGCTTCTCGAACGCGCTGCTCGAAAAGAATGTCGACCGGATCGCCGGGCTGCGCGAGCTCGTCGCCCACCTCCAGCGCTTCGACCTCTACAATCCGCACAACCTCGATGCGAACGGCATTCCGATCAACCCGGCGGGCGCAAAGGAGGTCGCCGTGATGGATACGTCCGACGGGTCGGACATCATCCTCGGCGGCGGCGGTTCGGACACGATCCGCGGCATGGGCGGCAATGACATCATCGACGGCGACAAGTGGCTGAACGTACGCATCCTCGTCTCGCCGCGTGAAGGTCAGGGCTGGTCTGCCTTCAGCGTCGACTCGATCGCCGACATCCAGAGCCGCCTGTTTTCGGGCGAGATCAAGCCAAGCCAGCTTCAGGTCATCCGCGAGATTGTCGATGGCGGCAAGGCTGGCGATGTCGACACGGCCGTCTATTACGACAACTTCGAGAACTACGAGATCACCTTCAATGCCGATGGCAGCGTGACGGTCGCCCACACAGACCCCACCGCCGGCGTCATCGACCCGGTAACCGGACGCAATCTCGAGGCCGAGGGGACCGACCGCCTCTTCAACATCGAACGCATCCAGTTTGCCGATCGGGTCCTCGACCTTCGTGGTCCTTCGCTCGACCTGCACGCTTTCGACAGCGGCAATTATCGCGATGCCTTCGGTTCCGCGAACTACGCCAACTCAAACGGATCGGCGACCTGGACTTCGCCATGGATTGAGACGGACGACCGCACGACAAACGTGGCGACGACGGGCGAAATCCGCGTCACTGGCGGACAGCTCGAATTCCGCCAGGACACAGGCGCCGGCTCTACGCCAGCGGGCGCCACGATCACCCGGACCGTCGATCTTTCCATGGTCGGCGCCGGCACTGCGACGCTGAGCTTCAGCTACGAAGAAAGCGGCCTCGACAACGGCGAAACCTTGCAGGTGCAGTTCTCCGCCGATGGCAACAACTTCACGACCATAGAGACGATTACCGGCGCATCGAACGATGGGATGGCAAACCTCTCGCTTGCGGGTCCGTTCACGGCCTCGTCTGCGATCCGCTTCGTCTTCAGCGGCGTGAACGGCAACACCGAAACCGTTCGGATCGACAATGTGAATGTCGAATACACCACGCCCGTCGACGACGGAACGACGGCCTGGAACGCGACCTTCACGGAAAACCAGGCAGCCGTCGGGATCTCGAGCCTCTCGGGCATCACCACGGACGAGACGATCGTCTCGGCACGCGTCGTGCTGAAGAACATGGCAGCGGGCGACGCGCTCTCGGCAACGACGGCCAACGGTCGCCCCGCGGCAATCGCGGTGTCGCAGGCAGTGATTGCCGGGGAACTCGTGCTGCTGCTCACAGGCGAGGCGAGTGCAGCCGATTACCAGCGCGCGCTGGACGCCGTCCGGTTCTCGAACACCTCGGATAACCCAGCCATCACGGCGCGGACCATCGAGGTGACGGTGAATGACGGCTTCCGGGACAGCCAGCCGGCGACCGCCACAATCAGCGTCGTTGCCGTGGACGATCCCATGATCGCCAACAACGATCGTATCGTGACGAACTGGACCAATGGCAATCCCTTCACGATCCCGAGCTGGGCGCTGCTCGCCAACGATGTTGATCCAGACAGCGCCATGGCGATTTCGGCGATCACGCAGGCGAACAGTCTCACGGCAACCCTCGGCCCGGATGGCGTCACGATCAACGACAACGGCGTTGCTGTCGGTGGCAGCTTCACCTACCGCGGAACCGGTACGGATACGGCAACCGTCGACGTGGTGCGCGATATCCTGGGCACAATCGACGGCGGGACCGGCAACGACATTCTCGTCGGCGACAATGCGGCAAACACGCTGAACGGCAACGCGGGCAATGACATTGTCTTTGCCGGTGGCGGCAATGACACGATCAACCAAAGCAGCACTCAAGGACGCGATATCATCGACGGCGGTGCGGGCAGCGACACCTATGTGCTTTCGGGCAGTGCCGGCGCCGAACTGTTCCGCATCTATGCCATCACCGCCGGCCAGAACGCCAACCTGGCAACAAGCCTGAACACGACGTTCCTGGCCTCGACGGAAATCGTGATCACCCGCACCGTCGGCGGCGTCGAAAGCGTCATCGCCGAGCTCGACAACATCGAGGAGATCAGCGTCAACACCCTGAACGTGACGAACAACAACAACAATGGCGGCCCGGACCAGGGCGTCAGTCAAGGCGACACGATCCAGGTCATCGGGAATTTCGACACGACCAGCCTGAACTACTCCACGATCACCGTCGAAGGCTCCGCCGGCAACGACGTGATCGACATTTCGAGCCTGTCTTCGGCGCACCGCATCGTCTTCCGCAGCAATGGCGGTCAGGACACCATCGTCGGCGCGCTGCGGCCTCAGGATGTCATCGAGATCCCGACGGGTGCCAATCCTGCCGACTATGCTGAAACCGACAACGGCGACGGCACCAGAACCCTTTCGAGCGGCACGCACTCCATCACCTTCGTCGGCGACACGCCGACCCTCGTTTCCGGCGGAGACAATGATGATGATGATGAAGACGAAGGCGGTTCGGACGACGACGGAGATGATGACCACTGCGGCTCGGGTGACGGCTCCGGTGACGCCGACGGCACATCCTTGCCGGTTGCGGCCCGCACGCTGATCGGCACGGCGGCCTCCGATGTGCTGCTCGGTGGGGCCGCCGGCGACATCCTGCTCGGCGGGGCATCGGCTGACATTCTCTCTGGCGACAGCGGCAACGACGTGTTGCGCGGCGAGGATGGCGACGATGTGCTGAGTGGCGGCGACGGCGATGACGTCGCTTCCGGTGGGGCCGGCAACGACGAAGTCCACGGCGGAGCTGGCGCCGACATGCTGTTCGGTAATGGCGGCGACGATCTTCTCTACGGCGATGCCGGCAACGACATCATCGAAGGCGGCGCCGGGGCGGACAAAGTCTGGGCCGGCGACGGCGACGACATCGTGCTTGCCACGCTCAACGACGGTTCCGACAGCTACTGGGGCGGCGATGGCGTCGACACGCTCGACTATTCGGTGGCGACCGGCAACCTGAAGGTGGATCTCGGCAACGGCTTCATGGGCCGCGGCCAGGTGGTGGGGGCCGAGGTCGGCACCGATACAATCTACGGGTTCGAGAATATCATCACCGGTTCGGGTCACGACGAGATCACCGCCTCGACGGCCGTCAACATCATGGACGGCGGCCTGGGTGACGACGTCTTCCGCTTCACGTCGGTGGCGGCGGCCGACGGCGACACGATCTACGGCTTCTCGCCGGGCGACCGGATCGACTTCTCGGCGATCGATGCGAGCAGCGGGCAGGCCGGCAAGCAGGGCTTCACGCTTTCCAGCGGCACGACGCTTTCAGGGGCGGGCCAGATCGTGGTTACGCACGAGACCCGCGACGGTGCCGACGTAACCGTGATCCGCGGCAGCGTCGATGGCGACCAGGATGCCGAGTTCGCACTGACGCTCGACGGCACCCACAACCTCAAGGTCGCCGACTTCAACGGCGTCTCCTGAACATGAAGCACACGTCCCGGCCGACTGACGTCGGCCGGGACGGCATGCGGGGCGGGCAAAAGGGGATCTCATCATGAGCAAGAAGAAAGAGCCGCAACACAAGATCGGCGGCATGCGCGGTATCCTGATTTATCTCTTCGGTCTCTCGGGCATCATCAACATCCTGGCGCTGACCGGCGCCTTCTACATGCTGCAGATCTATGACCGGGCGCTGACCAGCGGCAGCATCTCCACCCTGGTGGCGCTATCGGTACTCGCGGTCGGGCTTTACCTGTTCCAGGGCCTGTTCGATGTCATCCGCTCGCAGATCCTGGTGCGTCTCGGCGCGCGGCTCGATGCGGAACTGGCACCGCTCGCCCACAAGGTGGTGATCGAAATGCCGCGCTTCGGCTATTCGACCGCCGAGGCGACGGAACGCGGCCGCGATGTCGACACGCTGCGCGGCTTTCTCGCCGGCCAGGGCCCGGTGGCGCTGTTCGACCTGCCCTGGATCCCGATCTATCTCGCCTTCGTCTGGCTCCTGCATCCGATGCTGGGTTACCTCACGCTCGGCGGCGCCTTGGTTCTGGCGCTGCTGACGGTGATCGCCGAAGTGATGACGCGGCGCCATTCCAGCCCGACGATCAAGGCCTCCGTGGCGCGCAGCTCGATTGCCGAAAGCAATGCCCGCAACAGCGACGTGCTGCACGCCATGGGTATGACCGGCCGGGCCGTGGCGCGCTTCGAGAAGGCCAATCGTCGCCACCTCGACTGTCAGACCAAAACCTCGGACATCGGCGGCACCTTGTCGGGCCTTTCGAAGGTGCTGCGCATGATCCTGCAATCGGCGATCCTCGGGCTCGGCGCCTATCTGGCGATCCGCGGACAGATGTCGGCCGGCTCGATCATTGCCTCGTCGATCGTGACGGCCCGGGCACTGGCGCCGGTCGACTTGGCAATCGCGCAGTGGAAGGGCGTCGTCGCCGCCCGCCGCAGCTATCACCGCCTCAACGAGACGCTCGGCGTGCTCGACGAACGCGGCGGCAATCTCGACCTGCCGGCGCCGCAGCAGAGCCTTAGCCTCGACAAGGTGACGACGGTTGCGCCTTCGACTGGCGCGGTGCTTCTGAGCGAGGTGAGCCTCGAACTGAAGGCCGGCCAGGCCGTGGGGCTGATTGGCCCGTCGGGTGGCGGCAAGACGACGCTCGCTCGCACCATACTCGGCATCTGGCCGGTGCTGCGTGGGGCTGTGCGCATCGACGGCGCCGATCTCAGTCAGTGGCCGGAGGGGTTGTTCAATCAGCATGTCGGCTACCTGCCGCAGGACGTGGCGCTGATGGATGGCACCGTGTCCGACAACATCTCGCGCTTCGCTGAAGCGCCGAATGCGCGGGCGATCATCCGCGCCGCCAAGGCCGCCGGCATCCACGAGATGATCGTGCACCTGCCGAATGGCTACCAGACCGAGCTTGGTCCCCATGGAACCGCCCTGTCCGCGGGCCAGAGACAGCGCATCGCCTTGGCACGCGCACTCTATGGAGACCCTTTTCTCGTGGTGCTCGACGAGCCCAACTCCAACCTGGACGCCGAAGGTGAGGAAGCGCTCAACCGGGCGATCCTCAATGTGCGCGAGCGCGGCGGCATCGTCGTCATCGTCGCCCATCGCCCGAGCGCCTTGCAGACGGTCGACATGATCGGCCTGGTGCAGGGCGGACGGCTGGTCGCCTTCGGTCCGAAGGAGGAGATCCTGCCGTCGCAAAAGACCCGGCCATTGGTGGTCGAAAAGACCCGACGTGCGGATGCCGGCGGACAACCGCCGCAACGGGTGTCGGCGGCGGCTGAGTGAGAGACCTTAAGAGGTTCGGCCGCAGGCCGAGGAGGATGTCATGGACGAAAAGCTCATCCTGAAGCGCCCCGACAGCCAACAGGCGATCGCGCCGATGAACCGGTACGAGATCGCGGACAAGCCCGGGCGCAAGCGTGGGCGGCTGGTGCTGTCGGCGCTGTTCCTCGGCGCGCTCGGTTCCGTGTTCGGAAGCAAGGAAGGCGAAAGCGAACCGGCGAAGCCCGATCCGAATCCCGAGCCGGTCGGTCCCGGCCAGCCGAGCGAGGTGCTCGACATGTCCGGGGCACTCGGGGCGATCGAGGATGCCGCCGCTTACGTGCAGGGGCTTCTGCAAGACCTGGCGTTTCCGGACGAGGCCTTGCCGTCAAAGCTCGGCCGCCTGCGCTCCTCGGTGCGGCTTGCTTTCGACGAGGGCCTGCCCACAACCGATCTCATCGACGAGCGGCCCTATAAGACAAGCGCGCGCCCCGCCAACGACAACGGCCCGCAGGGTTTCGATTTCCCCGGTCTGGCGTCCTTCGGCAGTTCGCCGTCCGGCCGGGTAGAGGACGACGATGCTGATGACGATGACGGCAGTCCCGGTGGCGGCGATGACGACGACGATGACGAGCCGGGTGGTCCTGGTGGTCCCGGCGATGGTGACGACGACGACGGCAGTGCCCGCAGCAATCGCCTGCCTGTCGTCACCGGACGCAATGTGCTCGCCAACGGCCTGATGAACCTCTCGGCCGTCATCCTGTTGAACGACCTTCTCGCCAACACGGTCGATCCGGACGGCGACAGGCTGTCGATCGCCAACCTGACGGTATCGAATGGATCTATTCGCGCCTATGGCGAGGGCATGTGGCTCTATACGCCGGAACGCGGCGATCTCGGTGAGGTCACTTTCACCTATTCGGTCTCGGATGGCACCGGCCGTACCGTCAATGGTGCGCTGATGACGCTGATGGACTGGCCGGCGAACGAGATCAGGGGCACCGAAGGTGACGACGTGATGCGCGGCACGCCGCAAAAGGACATCATTGCGGCCCTTGGTGGCGACGACATCGTCTATGGCCGCGAGTCCGACGACACCATTCTCGGGGGCACCGGCAACGACACGCTCATCGGCGGCGACGGTAACGACACGCTTTACGGTGAGGCCGGCAATGACCGTCTCTATGGCGGGCGCGGCAACGACATTCTGTTCGGCGGGATGGGGGACGATCACCTCTATGGGGAAGAGGGGGACGACATCCTGCTTGGTGAGGCCGGTGACGACTATCTCTCGGGCGGCGCGGGAAATGACCGCCTGTTCGGTGAGGAAGGTACCGATGTTATCGATGGCGATGCCGGCAACGACCTCGTCGATGGCGGGGCCGGTAACGACCGGCTGACCGGTGGCTCCGGCGACGACACGGTGCTTGCCGGCACCGGCGATGACATCATCGTCACTGGCCTCACCGCCGATGAAACCCGCAGCGCATCGCCGCCCGCCAGCGATGGCGACGATCACTATTCCGGTGGCGAAGGCCACGACACGCTCGATGCCAGCAGCGCACAGGAGACGGTCGTCATAGATCTCGTCGCAGGCACTGCCACCGGCGCGGAAATAGGCTCCGATACGATCGAGAGCATCGAAAACGTGATCGGCGGTTCCGGCGACGACCGGATCACCGGCGACGAGAACTGCAACACGCTGATCGGCAATGACGGCAACGACGTCATTGCCGGAAATGCCGGGGACGATACCCTGATTGGTGGCAATGGCGACGATGTCGTCTCCGGAGGCGCCGGCAACGACACGATCGTGGTCGTCGCCTTCGATGGCAGCGGCGACGCCGACGATGACGGCAACGACAGCTATAGCGGCGGCGATGGCATCGACACGCTCGATCTGTCCGCGCTGGTGCAGGCGGTTCTCGCCGACATGGATGCCGGCATCGCCGAAGGCGACGAGATCGGCGAGGATCGCATCGAGGACTTCGAGATCATCGTCGGCGGGCGCGGCAGTGACCGGATCTCCGGTAGCCGCGGTGACGACATGCTGTTCGGTGGTAATGGCGACGACAGGCTGCGCGGCCGCGACGGCGATGACGTGCTCGTCGGCGGTGCTGGCGACGACGAACTGAAGGGCGAAGATGGCAACGACACCTTCGTCGTCGTTCTCCTCCCCGGCACCGACGACGGAGACGATACGATCGACGGCGGTGACGGCGTTGATCGCTACGATGCCTCCGCAGCGACACAGGCGGTGGTGATCGATCTCGACCGCGGCGTTGCCACGGGTGTCGAGATCGGCAACGACAGTTTGAGTTCCGTCGAGACCGCGATCGGCGGCAAGGGCAACGACATCATCGTCGCCAGCAATGCCGTCAACGTCCTGGCCGGTGGCGCAGGCGCAGATATCTTCGTCTTTCGTAGCCTCGCTGCCCTTGCCAATGGCGGGGAGGGGCGCGATGAGATCCGCGACTTCCAGGTCGGAGACCGCATCGATCTGTCGAAGATTGCCGAAGCCATCGGCGGCCTCGCCTTTGCGCCGTTTGCCGATGACGGCAGCCCGACGCCGGTCAACCGCATCACCTTCTACCACGAGACCTTCAGCGACAGCGAGCGCACGGTCGTGCGCGCCGTCATCGATCTCGAGCGTGACGAAGATCTCGAATTCCTGATCGCCGGCCGCCACGCGCTGACCGAGCAGGATTTCATTCTCGCCGCCATTGAGACGGCCGCGGAGCAGCAGAGAGACGCCGTCTAAGCAATCGCAAGCAACACCACCCGCATCAACCAGAGCTGTCACGCGTTACCGGGAGAAGGCCATGATCAGCAGAGAGAACGAGACCAAGACCACCAAGGTCGAAGACAAGATCGCAAAGGACAGCAGCCAGTTTGGCATCACCTCGCGCATCGTCGTCTCCGCTGCCTTTGCCGCCACTCTGCTTTTCGGCGTCGGCGGTTGGGCCGCCCATGCCCGGCTTTCCGGGGCCGTCATCACCCAGGGCCAGGTCGCCATCTCCCAGCAGGTCAAGCTCATCCAGCACCGTGACGGCGGCATCGTTTCCGAGATTGCGGTGCGCAACGGCGACCAGGTCAAGAAGGGCGACGTGCTGATCCGCCTCGACGAGACGCAAACCCGGGTGGAGCTCGCGATCGTGCGCGGTCAGTTGCAGCAGTTCTACGCCATGCGCGCCCGGTTGAAGGCCGAGCGGGATGGCGAGGCCGCCGTGTCTTTCGATGGCCTCGATGTCAGCGAGGTGCTGAAGGTCAGCGAGCTCAAGCTGTTTGAGGCCAATCGCCGGATGATCACCAGCCAGGAAGAGCAGATGCGCCTGCAGATCACCCAGCTCGAAGAGCAGATCCGCGGCCTCAAGGCTCAGACCGGATCGAGCGACGCGGAAAGGGAGATCGTCGAGAAGGAGATCGCCAAACTCGAGACCTTGCTGAAGAGCGGCCTGGTGCCAGTCTCCGAACACCGTGATCTCCTGCGCCAGATGGCCCGGATCGACGGCTCCAAGGGCGAACTCGTGGCGCGGATCGCCGAGGCGGTCGGGCAGATCAGCGAACTACGCATCAAGCTGCTCGCCATCGACCAGAACACCCGCAAGGAAACCCAGACCCAGATCGTCGGCATTGAGGCCAAGATCGCCGAACTCAGCGAGCGCGAGGTCGCCGCCCGCGACCGGCTGTCGCGCATGGAGGTGCGCGCGCCTGTCGATGGGCTCGTCTACGACCTGCAGGTCCATACCATCGGCGGCATCATCGCTCCCGGCGCCAGCGTGATGTCGATCGTGCCCGAGGATGACGACCTGACCGTCGAAATCCGCATCCCGCCGGCCGACATCGACCGTATCGCGCCGGGCCAGGCCAGCCGCCTGCGCTTCACCGTCTTCAATCAGCGCACCACCCCGGAACTCGATGGCCAGGTCGGTGTGGTTGCCGCCGCAACAACCATCGATCGCGCCACCGGACAACCCTACTATCTCGCCACGGTCGACATCACCCAGGCGCTGAATAAGCTTGGCGACCGCAAGCTGATGCCGGGCATGCCGGTCGAAGTCTATGTCCAGACGGACGAGCGCACGGCCATCTCCTATCTAACAAAGCCCTTCACCGACCAAATGCTTCGAGCCTTCCGCGAGGAATGATTGCGTGCTTCACAGTCGAGGGAGCGCGCCCGCACTTTGTCCTTGAGCAGGGGGCCATAGAGGCGACCATGCATCGTCGCCTCTATCGCGAGCGCGCCTATCAGAGGGACGCCTTGCGCACCTGGCGGACGCCGAGCGTGAGCCCTAAGGTGGTGACGTCGGCTGCGACGAGTGCGCCATGGAGGCGGCCTGTTTTTCCCAAGGAAAACGGCGTCCAGGGAAGCAATCACGAATTGCATGGCCGCGGGAAATAAATCTTCACTTGCCGCTTAGCTTCCGATAATGCGCGAGGGGTCTGCGCCTAAGAACCTGCGCGCAAGAGGAGAACCATCTTGAATGTCGATGAGAAGCTGGAACCAATTCTAACGGAAGTGCTGAGGCGGAACGCCGGCGAGCTGGAATTTCACCAGGCCGTACGGGAAGTGCTTGAAAGTCTGGGGCGTGT
The DNA here is from genome assembly GCF_900103045.1 of Ensifer sp. YR511. Classification (NCBI taxonomy): domain Bacteria; kingdom Pseudomonadati; phylum Pseudomonadota; class Alphaproteobacteria; order Hyphomicrobiales; family Rhizobiaceae; genus Ensifer; species Ensifer sp. YR511. Next base: position 2,262 of record NZ_FNGR01000043.1, on the reverse strand, counting down.
CATTGCCAAGCATCCGCGTTATGCGGAACAGGCCCTTATAGAACGGATCTGCGAACCCGAGCGGCAGATCATCTTCAGGGTGCCTTGGGTCGACGACGCCGGGCAGGTACAGATCAATCGCGGTTTCCGCGTGCAATTCAACTCCGCACTTGGGCCCTATAAGGGCGGGATACGCTTTCATCCTTCCGTCAACGTCGGGATCATCAAGTTCCTCGGCTTCGAGCAAACCTTCAAGAACGCCCTGACAGGCATGCCGATCGGCGGCGGCAAGGGCGGCTCCGACTTCAACCCGAGAGGGCGAACGGATGGGGAAATCATGCGATTTTGCCAGTCGTTCATGACCGAGCTCCACCGACACCTGGGCGAATACACGGACGTTCCTGCCGGCGATATCGGCGTCGGAGGCCGGGAGATCGGCTATATGTTCGGCCAGTACAAGCGGCTCACCAACCGGTATGAGGCCGGGGTGCTGACGGGCAAGGCGTTGATTTACGGCGGCTCGCGCGCACGCAAGGAGGCAACGGGCTTCGGCGCGACCTACTTCGTCCAGCGGATGCTCAGCACCAAGGGCCTCGATTTCGAGGGCAGGCGCGTGACCGTATCGGGATCCGGAAACGTCGCTATCTACACCATGGAAAAGGTCGCGGAGTTCGGTGGCAAGATCGTCGCATGCTCCGACTCCAACGGTTATGTCGTCGATGAGGACGGGATCGATCTCGAATTGGTCAAGCAGATCAAGGAGGTTCGCCGTGAGCGGATATCCGAGTACGCCAGGCTGAAAGGCTCCAGGGCACACTATGTCGAGGGCGGCTCCGTCTGGGACGTTCCTTGCGATGTCGCGATGCCCTCGGCGACCCAGAACGAGCTCACGGGCAAGGATGCCCGCACTCTGGTGAAGAATGGCGTCATCGCAGTAGGCGAGGGGGCAAACATGCCGTCGACCCCGGAAGCGGTTCGCATCTTTCAGGATGCAGGTGTCATGTTTGCCCCTGGCAAGGCCGCCAATGCGGGCGGTGTTGCGACATCGGCTCTCGAGATGCAGCAGAATGCCTCTCGCGACAGCTGGACGTTCGAGCAAACCGAAACACGGCTTGCCATTATCATGCAGTCGATCCACGACCGTTGCGCCGAGACCGCCGAGGAATACGGGAACCCCGGCGACTATGTGCTCGGAGCCAACATCGCCGGCTTCGTGAGGGTCGCCGAAGCGATGGACGCGCTCGGCGTCATCTAATGCTTCTGCTGGAGGGAGCCGGCTTGCGCTGGCTTCCTTCAGTAATTCGTCGAAGCTCTTGGGGCTGAGACTGTAGTACCACCGGTCACGGCTAGTTTCGTGAGCATGGCGCGCGATAGGCCATACCACGCCGCCCGCGGATCCGGGTTGCGAGACGGCAGTAAGAGCCAATCGATCGAATTTATGAAGCGACGAGACCGTCGAAAACCTCGAGCATGGCATCGCTGATCGCCTGGCCGAGGGCGGCCGCGGTTTGCGACAGGGCTTCCTCGTCTGCGCCCTGGGCTGCGATTGCGAAGGCTGCGCCTTCTCCCGTCACGATTTCCTGAGCGCGCTGAATGGCCCAAAGGGCAAAGTCGTTACGATCGCTGATTTCTACCGTTTCCATGATTTCCTCTGATTGTCCGTGTGGAAGAATTCTTGTGGCTTTGCCGGGCGGCCGAGAGCCCGGGGTCGGCTTCGCAACCCCATCTAACCGTCAACGGCATCACTGCCAAAGCCCTAGAACCGGGAGCAGGGTGCTTTGAAGCCTTAAAATGGCATCCGGGCTATCCGCCCATTTCCGTCGACTGTCAATCCGCGGTCGATGCCGCTTTGCAATTGGCTTGCCTTATCAGAGGCTTCGGGTCATCTTTTGAGAGACGTCGGCCTCCGTTGCGCAGTTGATGTTGACAATCGTAAGCGCCTGTTTGCGGGCCATCTTTTAGCTTACGTCCCGCTCGGGCGCGCGCTCGACGACCGACCGAGCCACCACGCGCCCTTTACCCGATTTTCAGGGGAGCTCGAAGACTACATGTCTTAGGAAGATGCCGAACATACGGTGCGCACCGTCATAGCGTGGGGCCGGGTCGACGCCGTACCGCCGGTGTTGATCCGCTCCAGCAACCGGCGAACCTGGTGGGTGCTTAGCTCAAGCACGTGCTCCGCCGACGCCAACGTCATGCGTCCGGCGATCACCTTCGACAAAACCTCAATCCGCTGCAGATCGCGCTCGCTCATCGCAATCAATCCCATCCGCAATCTCCCAG
>NZ_FNGR01000038.1:0-61823 GCF_900103045.1 Ensifer sp. YR511 | reverse complement strand
GATTGGCTTGATCGTTCCCATTGCTCATGCTCATCATCCAGATGAGCGACGTGTTCAAAACAAAACGAGTTGGCTCGACCAACTCACCAGCTTCTCATCCGGTTTGCGTCCGCTAGACGCAAATCTTGCGCTTTGCCGACCTGGTGGTTCTGGCGGGGTGGCTGCACCCGTTCCCATTCCGAACACGGCCGTGAAACGCCCCAGCGCCGATGGTACTTCGTCTTAAGACGCGGGAGAGTAGGTCGCTGCCAGGTCTGCAAAGCGCAAGAAAATCCGGAAAACAAAGATCACCTTCTCTTCATGCCTCGGCCCAGCCGAAACACGGGCCGCCCTCAAGCGGCCCTTTTGTTTTGCTAAGCTCGGAACAGACAAACAACGGGATTTTGCCTCCGGCAAAACCCGGAATAAGCGGATAAACCGCAAAGCGGTTTACCGCGATGGCGCGGGGTGGAGCAGCCCGGTAGCTCGTCAGGCTCATAACCTGAAGGCCGCAGGTTCAAATCCTGCCCCCGCAACCAAATCAAAAAAAAAGCCCGCCTGGAGAAATCCAGCGGGCTTTTTGACGTTTGAACGGCGCGCACAGGGGCGACCCTCATCGGGTGGAGAGAGGCGGCGGCGGTGGCGGCGTCGTCGAGCCCGTACCCAGAGAGCGTTGGACCATGACGCTATCGGCCCAGCGCCCGTAACGATAGGCGACACCCGGAAGCAGGCCGACGCGTACGAAGTTGAAGCGTTCGTGCAAAGTGAGGGAGGCGACATTGTCGGCGTCGATGTAGCCGATCATCTGGCGAAAGCCGGCTGCGGCGCAGGCGTCGATCAGGCCCCGCATGAGCAGACGTCCGACGCCTTGACCGAGATGCTCGTGGTGAACATAGATCGAGTGCTTGACCGTGTAACGGTAGGCGGGGCGCTTGCGAAACAGCACGACATAGGCGTATCCGACCACCACGCCCTCCTTGACCGCGACGAGATGGGGCAAGCGGCGGCTTTTCAGGTTCTTCCGCCGCTCGCGAAGGTCTTCCGGCTGTGGTGCGTCGCCCTCTTCGACACCCTCTTCTATGCCGCGTCGGATGTGCCGGCGATAGATGGCCAGCATGGCATCAACGTCGCTCTCCCGCGACGGGCGAATGATGATTGTTTCATCCTGCGGCATGAGGGGTCACGAAACTCCAAAATTCTATTCAGCGACGACGTAGGTATGAAGTCGTATGCGGCCCGACGCGTCGGTTTGGCGGTAAAGGCCCTGGATCTCGACGTCGAAGCCGGGGAAAGTGTTGAAGCAGGTTTCGAACATCTTGAGATAGTCGATCATTGGCTGCGCGCGCTCGGTCAGTCGCTCGCCCGGCACGATTGTGGCGATCCCCGGCGGATAGACGACAAAAGGTGTCGTTGCGATCCGCCCGGCAATGGCGTCGATCGGCAGAAAGTCGACGTCGTTGCGCACAAGGCAGCGCGCCGCGTCGTGGGGTGAAAGGGCGATATCCGGCAGATGCTCTTCGGAAAACTGCTTGGCCTGCAGCGCGCTGACATTGGCGTCGCGGAAGAATCGATGCATCTCGCCGCACAGATCACGCAATCGAACCCCCGCGTAGCGGCCGGGGCGGCGGCGATAGAACTCCGGGATGACCTCTTCCAGAGGCGCGTTGTCGTCATGAAGCCGTTTGAATGCGACGAGGCCGCTGATCAGTGTGCCCGCCTTGCTTGCCTCGACGCCGGGCGTGAGCAGAAACAGCAGAGAATTGAGATCGTTTTTCTCTGCGACGATCCGGTTCTCGCGCAAGTACTGCGCAACGATCGGGGCGGGAATGCCGTGCTCTGAATATGCGCCGGTTGCCCTGTCAAAACCTGGCGTGAGCAACGTGAGCTTGTTGGGATCGGTCATCGCGAAGCCCGGCGCCATAAAGGAAAAGCCGTGCCATGCAGCCCCCGGGGTGAGGTGCCAGAAGGCCGGATTGGTGGCGAGCTGATCGGTGGCGACGCTCTCCCATGGCACGTCGTGTACCGCTCCGGGGCTTGCCACATCCGGCATGGCCACGCGGTCCGGCACGAAGGGCTCGAAGAACCAGCGGCGCTCGGGCCGACGCTCCTTTTCCTCGAACTCCCTACGCACCGCCCGGATTTTCTTGCGAAGCTCGATGCCGAGCCGGATCGTATCGTCCCACAGCACTTCGCCGGAACGACCCTTCATCATCTGCGCGCCGACATCGAGGGATGCGAAGAGCGGATAAAAAGGCGACGTCGAAGCGTGCTGCATGAAACTCTCATTGAAGCGTCGGTGCTCGACCCGGCGCTTCTGGCCGGTAATGTGCCGATCCTTCATGTGGATCTGCGATGCCTGCGAAAAGCTCGCAAGCTGCTTGTGCGTGGATTGCGTGGCGATGATACCCGGTGCCTCGGGTCCGAGTTCGGCAAGGCCCATGGCAAAACGACCGGCATAGAGCGGGTGAAATTTCATGAAGCCCGCCCAGGCCTCGTCGAACAGGATGTAATCGCACAGATGGCCGATGGCTTTCAGGATCATCTCGGCATTGTGGATCGTGCCGTCATAAGTGCACTGTTCCACCACCGCCACCCGAAACGGGCGCGGTTTCTGCCAGGCATCCGGGTCTTTGACCAGCGGGTGGGCGCGGATGCGTTCGCGCAGCGCCTCCTCATTCAGCGCGCCTAAATCCATGGGGCCAATGAGCCCATGGGCATTTCTGGCGGTCGGCACATAGACCGGGATGCCGCCGGAGATCATCAGCGCGCCGTGATGGGCCGCCTTGTGATTGTTACGGTCAAACAGCACCAGGTCGCCATCGGTGACCAGAGCGGAAAGCGCAACCTTGTTGGAAGTCGAGGTGCCGTTAAGGACGAAGTAGGTCTTCTCCGCGCCAAAAATCTTGGCGGCTTCCTTCTGGGCGGCGAGCGCCGGCCCTTCATGGGTCAGGAGATCGCCGAGATCGAGCACGGAATTGTCAAGATCATCGCGAAAGACCGCTTCGCCCAGATGCTCCATGAACACGCGGCCGACGGGGCTGCGGCTGTAGAACACGCCGCCGTTGTGTCCGGGGCAGGTCCAAAGCTGGTTGCCTTCCTCGGCGTAATCCACCAGCGCGCCAAAGAAAGGCGTCTTCATCGTCTCGGCATATTGCTTGAGGCGGCTGATGAGGTTTTTCGCGATGAAGGCAGGCGTCTCTTCGGATAGAAAGACATAGCCGTCGATGAAGTCGAGCACTTCGACCGGTACGTCCTCAAAGCGCTTGCGCCGGATGAGAAGGATGATCGGGAATTCGAGACCGCGTCGCCGCATCAGATTGATGAGGGAGGCGGTCTTGCCTTCCATGCCTTTCTTGCCCCAGTCGACCATCATGCAGCCGATGGCCGCGTCAGTCTGGACGGCGATTTCTGCATCCTCAAGGCTCCGTGCGCGGACCACCTCGAAACCCGACCGCTCGATCTCCTCGACAATCTGCTTGTACCTGGCCCCCTCGAGATCCTCGTTGTCGAAGGCGGGTGTCGCGAACAAAAAGGTGAAGCGTCTGAAGTAATCCATCTGTGCCTCCGCCATTTACACGAAGCGAGTTGTTCGTGCGTTTCGTGACGATGTTGTGACGGCGGCTCTGCTTAGACGCGATCTGTGAGCCGCAGGAGGTTGCGGAACGCCCGATGCGCTCTTGAAGTTCCACTGCGGCAAGGCGCGCGCGAAGGAATACCGACGACGGGTCGGACGTCCCTTCAAAGCCCGATCAAGGCGAGCGGATCGCCGCTGCTAGCAGCAAGGGTTCCTATGAGGCATGCAAGTCGCGCGATATCGGAGCGCCCAGGCAAAATCGTTCGAACTGCGCGGTAAAACCTTCGCGCTCAGGAGAGCAGGCCATGACACCGATCCGTGCGTCTTCACCGGAGAATGGACATAACCGCGCCATCTGCCACGGACCATCGCCAAGGTGAAACTGGACCCTGAGCGCTGCCTCGTGCCGCGTCAGCCGGATATGCACTTCCGCGTTCGGCTGCGCTTGCGCAAGCGGGATTACGGACCAGTCCGACGTTCCGTTCGTGACGACAACTGAGAAATGCATCAATCCGTCGGTGAACTCTATGCCGGTCTTGAGCCAGTGAGTTTCGTCGATAATAAGCATCAGCCCGGCTTGATCGTAGAGCTCGCGATAATCACCGCGCACGACCACCGATGCGGTAAAATCTCCGCTCACCGCCTGCAGTCTGGCATGACCGGAATGGCGCCTGAAGCCATAGAAGGTTGTCTGCCAGAAGTCGGTATTCGCCTCCGTTTTGAGGGTTAGCACGCCATTTTCGACGTTCCAGTTTCGAGGCTCATTCAACCAGGTAAAATCCGTCAAAACTCCCTCCAGCCTTACGATCGGCACGCAGGACGCACCCACCATTGCAGCACATCTATGGCCGAAGCAGGCGTCCGTAAAGGTTTCTGCGCGAAAGGTCGCCACGCCTGTGTGGGCGACTTGTCGGCCGGAGGCGCAGCCTTCACCTGCATTCGTAGCGCCGGCCGTCACGCCCAATGAATGTTCCGCTGCGCGGGTCATAGGAGCGGTAGCGCGCAAGGCACCGCGCATCGCGATCGTTGCGCCGATAAGCTTCCGCCTCGCGCTTCCGCTCGGCCTCCTGTGCCGCACCGATAATGATGGCACCGAGGGCCAAACCGATCGCGCCGGCGGCCAAACCAGCCTTCATATCCTTCTTGTCCTGTTTTTCCTGGCGCTCGCGCCACCGATCGCGCCGCGCCTCCTCACAACGCCACCGGTCTCTTCCGTGAAGGTCCCGACAATGGTGCCAACCTCCATCGTGATCGTCAGCAAGGACGGTTGGAGCTGCAGGCACGGTCGCGCCCAAAGCTGCGGTCAGCGCGAGAACCTTACCGAAGACCGACGCACGCATGGGACATACTCCTTCAAATATCGAATCGACTGTTCAGGAGTCTTGCGGCCAGGCGTTGCGAGAACATTGCGGCGAAGCACAGGGTTAAGCCGTCGCGGCCAAGCGATTGCTGGAGCTCGATCTTGGCCACGGATGCGGATCAGAGCGGCGCGTCGGGATCGGAGTATCGGGTCACCCATGCCGGAGGCTCTTCCTCCTTGCTTCCATTCACCTTGAGGTCCCGCTCCCTTGCCCAGCGATACCCCCACATTGGTCCGAACTTGGTGGCAAATCGAGGCGGCTGCCTGTACGCCGGGTGGGCTTGCGCCTCCTCCAGGGAGACGAAGCGGTAGCCCGTACTTCTGAAAAGCCCGAGTATTCGATCGATGGTGGCTGCATTGATGCGATTGGCATGAAGCAGGAGAATGCCGGGCGGTTCGCACCCGAGGACCTTGCGGTTCAGATCCGCATAATACGCAATCTCGACGCGGCTATAGTCTATGTAAGCGTCTTCGATCCTTCGGACCATCGCCGTATCGGATCGCGCCAATGCCCGTTCATATGCAGCATCAAACACATAATCCGACGTATCGATGGTGGATCCCGCGAGATGATAACCGCGTTCGCCAAGTACCCGTTCGAACGCCTCGCGACGTTGATCCGTGTCTCCCAGGTGATTGTAGGGAAACCGGAAGAACCGAAGGGTTCGGCCGGCCTTTTCCACCATCGGCCGAATGGTCGCCTCTCCGTCAATCACTTCGCGACGAAACGCATCGACGTCCAAGGTATTGCTATCGGGGTGGTTCGCACTGTGATTGCCAAGCTCGAATTGGCCAGTGTTCCACGGTTCCAACAGTGCCTGACCGATCTCACCCAGCGCCTGCACACGCCGTTCGACGACAAAACCGATAGCGGGAACGTTACGAACGGCGAGACCGGCCAGAATGGCTTCGTTCGTGGCCCTCGCGACCGCAGCGAGTTCCTGCCCTCCCGCATCGCCTGCTCGGGTATAAGGGAGATCGTCGAACGTGATGGCAACCGTTCTGTCGTGCGGAGAAGGGCAAACGGGTTCGATCGCCTGCGACCGGGCCGGATCTGCCGGTGTCAACAGCAGCACGAGACCCGCCATCACCAGTCTCGTGCGCATTCCATTTCCTCGCTTGGTTTCTCTTTCTGCGCGCGGAGTGCCGTTTTGCGTCGTGTCGTTGTCACAAATGCTCAAGGCCGTTTCGCTCCCTGTTTGAAGTGCGCGGCTTCATGCAGAGCACCGGCCTTCGCCAATCTTCCATTGATTGGCGAGATCACAGCGCCCGGATTGCCTCAACATTGCGTACGATCCGACAAGCCCAACGACGGTCGCGATCAAACGTGGTAGCTCGCCGTCGTCCACGGCCATTCCACCGCGTGAAAATGCTACCCCTTCAGGCACGGTAGCGAGCGCCGGCCAGGTCTGCCCATCGTTCGACCAGGTCTGACGACGTCGTCCAGACGGTTGCTGTCGGGTCGCATAGAGCTTGATTGCGATCGCCTCGGAGTGGATAAACGCCGGCAAGCCATAGGGAGATTCCTTGCCATGAGAGCACTTGTCCAGCGCGTTTCATCTGCGCGTGTCACGGTAGACGGCGCGGTCACGGGAGAAATCGCCAGCGGCCTGTTGGTGCTCGTGTGTGCGATGAAGGGCGATACCGAGAAGGAAAGCGAATGGCTGGCGCGCAAAATCGTCAACCTGCGCATCTTCCGGGACGATCAGGATCGCATGAACCGTTCCCTGATCGATGTGGGCGGCTCAGCGCTCGTCGTGAGCCAGTTTACCCTGGCCGCAGAGACGAAAGGGAACCGGCCGGGCTTTTCTACGGCCGCGCCGCCGCAGGAGGGTAAACGCCTCTATGAGCATTTCTCTGCACAAGTTTCGGCCCTTGGCGTTGCTGTTGCGAATGGCGTCTTCGGCGCGGACATGCGGGTGGAGCTGGCCAATGACGGTCCTGTAACGATCTGGTTAGATACAGTGGCCGGTTGATCGGTTTGGAGTGCGAGGATGCGCATCAAAGAAAAGCGTCCGACCGAGGTCTCCATGACCAGGGGGTAGCCCATCGCGCGAGCGTCAGGATGGCTGCGCGATGGCCCCGTTCATTTGGGCCTGCTGACCGTAGAACACGCGAATGGCAAGAATGACACCAGCGATGAGTACAGCGACGCCGGCTGCTTCCATCATCGTCGGCCAACGTGCATGGACAACAAGTCCGCCAATTACGCCGAAGGCCGTTTCCGACACGATCAGCTGTGCCGCGAGCGCAACAGGAAGCGTCCTCGACGCGACATTCCAAGCCCATACCCCGCACACGGTCGCCATCAGTGCCAGCGACGTTCCCCATAGATAGAGGGAGCCGGCGGCTTCCCAACCGAAACCGAGCTTCGGAAGCTGGAAAAGATCCATCGCCGCACCGACCGGGTAGAAAACCAGCATCTGGAGACCACCGCCGATCAGGATCAATGCGGACCATATGCCCGACGGCATCGCCGGGCGGATTGCGAGCGCTGCCTGATTGGCGATCGCGAACCATACCCATAGACCGACCGCGGCCAGAGCAAGCGGAATACCAATCCAAAGCGAGCGAACGGAACCGAGACTATCTGCGGTGAACGCCGTGCCGTTGACCAGCACGAGACCGATCGCCACCAGTGCAAGCGGTGTCATCAAGAAGCGCCATGGCAGTGACGCCTGACCCCGGTTTCCAATGACGGCAAGCACAATCGGAACCAGGCCAAGGAAGGCAGGCGCAATGACCGGGCCGGCGTAGATTGCCGCTCCCGTTACCGTCAGGAAGTAGCCGACATAGCCGATGAAGGCCAATCCCGTGGCAGCCATGGCGTTTTGGAACGTCAGGTGGCGCAATGCCGTCTTACGTTCTGAAAACAGAATGAAGACCCCAACCGTCGCCGAGACCACATGCCGGATAAGAGCAAAGTCGAACGTGGAGAAGTCGCCGATTATGAACGGCACGACGAAATTGAGGGAGAAGGCAAAGGCTGCAAAGAGCGCCGCAAATACGCCGACCGAAAACTGCCTGTTCATCATGAGCATAGCCTCAGAGTTTTGATCGAGCTTTGCCGATTTCTCGTTGCCAAGCTCCGTTTCCACGATCCTTAAAGGGATAATCCTTCCCTTCGCGCGCTTCGACGCATAAGTTCGCAAGAGGGTTTTCGAAAAATAGAAACATGAACTGGAACGATGTCCGCTACTTCCTTGCAGTGACACGCCAGGGCGGCCTCACCGGCGCTGCGCGTGAAGTGAAAGCGAGCGCTTCGACGGTGGCGCGACGGATAGAGACCCTGGAATACGCTCTGAAGACGCGCCTGTTCGAGCGCCGGCCGGACGGCTACGAGCTCACTGACGCAGGCCGGGCGATGGTCGAGAAAGCAACGGCGATTGAAACTGCCATGCGCGAACTGGAAGGCAGCTTCTGCGGCCAGGACGGGCGCGTCTCGGGGGCGGTTAGGATTATCACCGTCGACACGCTCGCACATCATCTTGTGATGCCAAACCTGCCTGCTTTGCAGGAAGCCTATCCCGATCTTTCGTTGGGCGTTTCGGTCAACGCCACGTCCTTCGCCCAGATTCCACAGCGAGAGACGGATATCGGCCTTCGGCTCTGCCGCCCTGAACAGGGCAACTATGTGGTACGCCGGATCGGCACGATCGCGTTCGGTCTCTACGCGTCGAAAGCCTATCTTGAAAGCCACCCGATCCGGGAAGATCACTTGCCGATTACCGGCCATCGGCTGATTTCGTGGGGCGATCCCCTGTCGTTCCTTGTCCTGCCCAAGACCCTGCGCTCGTGGGTCGAAAGCGGCGCCGCCAACTTTACGGTCGATACAATGCAGGCGCAGGTGCTCGCGATGAAGGCCGGCAACGGCCTTGGCGTATTGCCATGCATCCTCGCGGACACAGACGAGGGACTTGTCCGCGTCAAACCCGACCTTTGCAGGCAGGAGGAAGCCATTTGGCTTGTCGTTCATGAAGGGGTCCGCGACACCAAACGCATTCGTGTTGTTGGCGATTTCCTCGAGACGATCGTGAAGCAAGGCCAGCGCGCACTTTCCGGTCGGGATTCGGAACAACTGCAGGTGAAGTGACGCATCGGGCCAATTTCACCTCTCTGGCGGCTGGCCCACGCCGATAACGAACTGGGGACGTGCTTTGATCACGCCCCCAGACCAGAGTGCCTAGTTGTCTAGGGCTGCCTGTGGTGTATTGCGGAAACTGATGGCCATGCGATTGTAGGCATTCATCAGGCCGATCGCGATCGTGAGATCCGTGAGTTCGCGCTCGGAGAACACGGCGCTTGCAGCCTCAAAGGCTTCGTCGGGCACGCCCGTCTCAGCGACGCGTGTTACGGTTTCGGCCCAGGCAAGGGCAGCTTTTTCACGACCATCGAACAGATTGCCAGCCTCCTTCCAGGCTTGCACCAAGGCGACCTTCTCGATCTGCTGCCCCTTCTTCAGCAGTTCGCGGGTGTGCATGTCGAGGCAGTAGGCGCAATTGTTGATCTGCGAGATGCGCAGATAGACCAGTTCGACCAGCGCGGCGGGAAGGCCGCTTTGCAGGATGTAGCCATAGACGCCGCCGAGCGCTTTGACGCCGGCAGGTGCGATCTGATTGTAGTCGAGACGTTTGCTCATTCGTTTGCTCCTTGGGCTGGTCTTATCGGATGGGAGTGGTCAGTTCTTTTTCGTCGCTGTCGGCGACAAAGACCGCGAGCAGCTTTGCCGACTTGGTCTTGCTGGCATTGCGGCTAACGAGATGCCTGGACGCCGGAGGCTCGTACCAGCTCTCGCCAGCGCGGTAGGTCTGCGTCGGACCATCGTTCACCTTGGATTCTATTTCTCCTGAGAGAACGTAGGCAAAGATGAAGGACGATTTTGCGTGGCTGTGAGGGGCTGACGTACCGCCGGGAGGATAATCAACGATCAACGTCGTCAGGGTCTTGCCCGGTATGTTGGGTATTTCTTTCGCAAAGTGGGGCGTAACGACGTCGCCCGGATCATGCGCAGCCGCGGGCATTGCCGAAGCGATTGCAAGCGATATGGCGGCTAAGAATTTTCGAGCTTTCATGGTGGTAACTCCGTGATGAGAACTGGAATAAGCGAGCCCGCACGCGATTGGGGGCGGAGCGACGGGCTCGCCTTAGCGAAAGATCATCAGGCGACAACGATACGCAGCGGGTCCGCGGCCGCGAGCGCCGTCGTGCGATCGGCAATCGGGGGATAGATCCACGTGGTGTTGATCGTCGTCTTCAACTTTTTGGCTTCGGCGCCCGACAGCTTGATCTGGCGGTCCCAGCCCTCGGTGTAAACGGCGCCCCATGGACCGAGGTCGAGGCAGGTAACATACTTCTCCTGGCTGTAGGGGATCGGAGCGACGCCCAGGAGATCAGCGGCGACGTTGTGACCGGACGAGCGCCCGAGGTTCTGGGCGTGCTGACAGCTCATCATCGTTCGGTTTCCGAGATCGTCCGTCGCGGCACAGGCAACGTCGCCCGTTGCAAAGACGTTTTCTTGTCCAATGACCTTGAGATTCCGGTCGACGTGAAGCCGTCCGAACGAGTCCTTGTTCGCGTCGATCTGACTGGTGATCGGGTTGGCGCGGGCGCCAGCCGTCCAGATAACCGTGGCCGCCTCGATGCGTTCTCCGGTCGACAGGCTCACGCCGCTCTCATCGATGGCGACGATCGGCGCGCGCAGATAGGTTTCGACACCCAATTCCAAGAGGGCCTGCTCGATAACTGGGCGGGGGCCGGGGCCTAGATCTGGTCCGATCGCAGGGCCTCGCTCAACGATGACGACGCGGATCTTGGCGGTGTCTCCAAGTGCGGCGCGCAAACGATGCGGCATTTCGGCTGCCGTTTCGATGCCGGTAAACCCGCCGCCAGCGATGACGACAGTGTTGCGGGCATGGGTTTCGGGAAGCCGACCCAGGTCGGAAATGTGATCCTCGAGCTTGGCTGCATCGGCAAGCTGGTCGACATTAAAGGCGTGGTCGAGCCCGGGAATGTCCGGGCGGAAGAGGACGCTGCCCGTTGCAAGGACCAGTTTGCTGTAGTTGATCGTGCTATGCCGACCATCTCCATCCTGATAGGTGACGGCGTTGTCTGTCGTCGAAATGCCGGTTGCATAGCCCTTGATAAAGCGTACGCCTGCATTGGCGAATATCTCTGACAGGGGCGCCTTCATTTGGGCCGCGTTCTTTTCGTAAAGGCGAGGGCGAACGTGGAGCTCGGGCTGCGGTGCAATCACGGCAACTTCGACGGATCCGTCCGCCTTTCCTTGCTGGTCCAGTAGCCGCATGGCGCCGAGTGCCGACCACATTCCGGCAAAGCCAGCGCCGATAATCAGAATTCGTTCACGCATTTCATTTCCTCAGACAAGGCTTCGCCGTCGACTGGAAAGGCCCAGTCCCAAGACGATTGCCATTTTGATGGTGTCTCCGATCAAGACGGTTTCCGCGACAATCCCAAATGTCATCGAATAACTACGACTAACTTAGTCGGAGTAAATGGGCAACGATAATTGCAGCCTCTTTCGTTGACGCAGTGTCAACAGGGCGAACACGCATCAATCCTTGCTGAAACGCGTGTTCGATGTTATCTCCGACTATATTTGTCGCTGTTTTGGTGTTCCATGGCTCACGTAAGCGCAGGCGTCGAATACGCTCTACACAGTCTCCTCCTGCTTATTGACGCGGAGGAGTTGGGCCAGCCGGCGAGTGCGCGCGATCTTGCCGAACTCCAGAAAATACCCGCCGAATACGTTGCGAAGCTTTTCACGAAACTCCAGAAGGCGGGCATAGTCATTGCACGCGAGGGAATTGGTGGCGGCTTTGCCCTTGCACGCCCCGCGTCCGACATCACTGCACTCGACGTCATTGAGGCAGTCGACGGGCGCAAAGCGCTGTTTGAATGCAAGGAAATCCGAGGACAATGTGCGCTTTTCGCAGACAGCACCCCAGCCTGGGCAAAGGACGGCGTCTGTTCCATTCATGCTGTGATGATCGAAGCGGAGAAGCGGGCACGAGAGGTCATGGCAAGCCACACACTAGCAGCGATTGCCGGACGTGCTGCCTCTAAAGCGCCCAAGGAGCATGCGGGCCAGGTAAAGGATTGGCTTGCGGCGCGCACGCCACAACGCCGGCGCCGCGGCGCCTCGGCAGGAGCCAAGTGACAGAGCGCCGTAAAAAGATACTCTCTCTTGTTGTCCGCGCGTTCTGAGCGCTTTGTCTCGCGGCGGAGGCCAAGAGACGCCGTAGCGCGCAATCAGCGTCAAGAGAGTTGGCGGGGGTATCATGGATCGCTTCGAAGCAATGAAAATGCTGCTCGCAGTCGTTGATGCCGGCAGCATCTCCGCAGGAAGCAGGAAATTGAATGCTCCGCTGCCAAGCGTCAGTCGCAAGGTTGCCGAACTCGAACGGTACCTGGGGGCGAGCCTCATCGTGCGCACCAGCCGCAACCTTCAACTCACCGATGCGGGCCGGGAATATGTCGAGGCGGCCCGAAAGATCATGGGCGATCTGGAGGAGGCGGAGCGGCGAGCCTCGGGCGAATACCAGACACCGCGCGGTACGCTGACGATTACCGTACCGGTCGAGTTCGGCGCCCGCTACATCATGCCGATCGCCCTTGGTTATTTGGAGAGGCACCCGGAGGTATCTCTGAACCTCATTTCGCTCGACAGAACGGTCCATCTTGTCGAAGAGCAGGTCGATATCGCCATTCGTCTCGGCGACCTCGCGGACAGTTCGCTCTATGCGGTCAAGGCCGGAGAGTTTCGCCTGCTGACCTGCGCCAGCCCGGCATATCTTGAGCGCCGGGGTCTGCCGACGCATCCGGGCGATCTTGAAGGCCATGACGGAATACTCTTTAACAAGCGGACGTTCTTCTGGACGTTCGATGTCGACGGCCGCCCGATGGAGGCCGTTCCCCGCAATCGTCTTGAGGTGAATACCGCGGCCAATTGCGTGGCCGCGGCGGTCGGCGGAGCCGGCATCGCCCGCTTGTTCGATTACCAGATCCCGGACGAGTTGTCGTCAGGCGCCCTCGTGCCGGTTCTGGAGGGTTTCGACGGCGCGTCGAGACCGATCCACATCGTCTATTCCGGTCAGGGCATGCTCACGTTGAAGGTGCGCTCCTTCATTGACTGGGCCCTGCCTCGCCTTCGCACTGTCTTCGGGCGGAGTGAGGCCTTGAAGGCCTAGTCGGCGAAGGCGCGGCGAACTTCGTCGACTGTTCGTGACGGATCCTGAAGGTGGGGGAAGTGGCCAACACCCTTTAGAACGGCGAATTTCGAACCGGTTCGATCGGCGAACTCCTTGCCCATCTCCGGTTTGATGTAGATGTCCTTTTCGCCCCAGATCACCTTGATCGGGGTCTTGAGCCTAGACAGATTGGCCTCAAGATAATCTTCATCCCGCGTGAAGTGGGCGTAATAGAATGCGAAGGCGTCGGCTGTCGTCACACCGTCGCGCATCCAGGATTCCTTCATGTCCGATTGCACCTCGGACGGCAAGTCGAACTGGTTTTCCGGTGCAAGGCCACGCCGATGTACGTTCTCCAAGATCTCGTCGCTTGTCTTGTTCATATAGGCGCGTGTCGGTGTTGCCGTCGGTTCGGCCTTCAGATTTTGAAGGCTCTCGTACATCCAATGCGGCCTGTTGAACGGCGCAAAGTCGCCGACGATGATCTTCTTCGCGACCGTCGGTTCTTCCAGCGCAAGAAGCAGAGCGGGAAGGCTGCCGATGTCCGAGGCGTAGATCACCAAATTCGATCGGTCGATGCCCGATCTGTCGATATAGGCTTTGAGAACCTTGGCGTAGTCTCTTGGTGAATAGGAGAACCGCTCCGGGGAAGGGCGCGACGACTGGCCATAGCCAGGCCAATCGAACGCATGAACTTCGTACTGTGCGCCCACAGTTTGCGTGATCTTCGCCCAGACGCCCAGTGTCTCGGGAAAGCCGTGCAGGAAGAGAACCGTGCCGTTCGGATTGCCCTGACGGGAAACCATTCGTCGCAGCGTTATGTTCTCGTCGATCGTGATGAAGTCGATTTTCAGGGCCGTTGCGGAGCCGATTGGGCCCGCGTGTCCTGGTGCGGTCGATGCCATGATCGCAGAAGCTGTTGCGACGACGGTCTTGAGCGATGCCATGTCTTTAAGTCCTTCCGGTCTCTGAATGGTGAGTGTGACCAGAGCATCGGGCATCGAGTAGTCCGTCGGCAGATGCAGTTTTTGAGAGGCACCCTCTTGAACTCGGGCAAATTCGCTCTCGAGTGGACGCCAGTGCATTCAAGCGAGAGGATGGCTCTCAGATTTGCTCAGTACCGGGCAGCAGGTGCGATCCGTAGATTCCCGTCATTCATGGATCGCCGGGTTTAGCGACGATCCCGAACGATGCAGCGAGACGAGACCGTCACTCGCGACGAAAGGACTGAGGAAAATGAACGACATCACGGCCTCCCCGCACAAGGAGATCGCGGAAAAGACAAGAGCGCTCGCCGGCCACTCTACCGTCGGCACGAACGACCTCGATGCCGCAGCGGCTTATTATGACAAGCTCCTTGCCGTCTTCGGCATCGGCCGCGTGCTCGTCCAGCCCGGACGCGCTGTCTATTACGGCCACCGTACCCTCGAATTCGGTGTGACGAAGCCCTTCAACGGAGAGACAGCGGTTGCCGGCAATGGCACCATGGTCGCCTTTGAAGCGCGCTCTCGAGCCCAGGTCGATCAGGCTCATGCCACGGCACTGGAAGCAGGAGGTTCCGACGAGGGTGCTCCCGGCCCGAGAGGCCCGGACGGCGGTGACCCCTATTGTGCCTATTTCCGAGATCCCGAAGGCAACAAGTTTCTCGTTTACCGCAAAGGCCCCGACGAGGTTTGATGATCAATGGAGTGCGGGGGCCGTCGCGCGGAGCGAGCCCCCCGCTCGACCTGTTTCCGCGCATCTTTTGAACAAGAGCTCTGCGCGGATCTCTCCAATGCGCCTTCTGGATTAGCGGACAGGAGTTTTTTGAAATGAACCTGGAAAACAAGGCTGGTGACGGGCCGCTCACGCGACGCTCGTTTCTGTTTCGGGGCGCTGCGATCGGTGTAGCCGCCGCGGTGCTGCCCAGAACCGGCATCGCAGCCGTGAACACGACGGCGACGGGCGATGCCATCCAACCATTCAACGTCGACATTCCTGAAAATGCCCTCATTGACCTCAGAAGGCGCCTGGTCGCAACCCGTTGGCCGGACAGCGCGACCGTCTCGGATCGGTCCCAGGGCGTCCAGCAGCGCAAGCTTCGTGAACTCGCGCAGTATTGGCAGTCCTCCTATGATTGGCGCCGGGCAGAGCGCAAGCTGAACGCGTTTCCCCAATTCCTGACGAAGATCGACGGGCTCGACATCCATTTCATCCACGTACGCTCCCGCCATGAGAACGCTCTTCCGCTGATTATGACCCACGGGTGGCCGGGTTCGATCTTTGAACTGCTTGACGTCATTGATCCGTTGACGGATCCGACTGCACACGGCGGTAAGGCCGAAGACGCCCTCCATCTCGTCATCCCTTCAATCCCAGGCTTCGGCTTTTCGCAAAAACCAGACACGACCGGTTGGGAGGCGCAACGGATCGCACGTGCCTGGGACGCCCTCATGAAGCGGCTCGGCTATAACAGCTATGTCTCGCAAGGCGGTGATTGGGGCGCGATCATCAGCGATGCCCTGGCGCGTCAGGCGCCAGCCGGACTGCTTGGCATCCACGTCAACAGGGTGGAGCGTTCGACGACGCTTCCAGCGGACGCTGCCAAGGCGTTGAAGAACGGCGGGCCGGCTCCCGAGACCATGTCTGCCGATGAAAAGAAGGTTTTCGACGAGGCTCGCGACTTCCTGAACAACGGTTTTGGCTACGCCTCGATCCTCAGTACGCGCCCGGAAACGATCGGCTACGGCCTTGCCGATTCACCGGTGGGGCTTGCAGCCTGGCTCTTGGACAAGATCGCCGACTGGGTGTTCACGCGTGGCGATGCGGAACAGGCGCTCGGCAAGGACGCCATCCTCGACAATATCACCTTGTATTGGCTGACCAACACGGGCCCCTCGAGCGGACGTATCTATTGGGAGAACGTCAAGGCAGGCGCGAAGCTCACGCCAGCCAGGGTTCCTGTGGCCGTCACCGTCTTTCCGGGCGAGGTCTATCGGCCACCGAAGCCATGGCTGTCAAAGGCTTATCCAAAGCTCGTCTACTACAACCGCGCCTTAAAGGGTGGGCACTTCGCCGCCTGGGAGGAACCCGAAATCTTCGTCGAGGAGATCAGAGCAGGCTTCAAGTCTATGCGCTCTTAGACGATGGATCGCCATCCCAAGAGGCCAAGCAAGCTCCGCGCGGATTGCCGCGCGGTCAGCAAGGGAGCCGGTCTCAGCCGGCATCGGTATCGGCTTTGCGGCAGAATACTTAAGTCGAGTAGTCAGTAGCCGACGTGCTTGATCCGATGCGATACCGGATGTCGACGATGGCGAGGAATTTGACGACCGCGTCGAAAGCTTGCGTTAGCGCAACAAGGCCTGACGCCAAACATCTAGCAAGGAGCAGCCGGGTTTCGCGGATCGAGCACATTGGAGGGTTCAAATCATGGTCGAGATGGAACAGAGGGATCCAACGTTATGCGATTGCACGATTGAGGTTGCTGAACTGTTTGCCAGCATCCCGCCTGCTGGCATTGACGACTGCTTTTTGCTCGATCTTCTTAGCGTTCGCCTTGAGGCATCACGGGACCGTCTGACGCGGCCTCATCCGCGCGCGAGGGACGACACGTCATCCGAAAGAAAAGCTCTATGCTGACACTGACAAACCGACGAGTTTTGCGCGTCGAGCGCGACGCCAGTGGCGATTTCTCCGTGCCGGCGGCGACCATGTCGTCGGCGCTGCGTCTGCCCCCGACTGAGCTCAGAAATCGCCTCGGCCGGGGAGAAGTCAAGAGCCAGGTTGAGATCGGTCAAGGGGAGCACCTGGGCACATTCCGGTTGACGCTTCGGTGCGGCGGGCGTCTCTGGACTGCAACCGTAACTTCCGATGGTACGGTGATCGATGAAGTCTTCACGTTCGACCGCGAGCGCCTGGCGAACTGGCGCCGTCGCCACGGCACCAGCGGCAAGGGCCCTTAACGGTTATTCAGATCTTCAACGATTGCGATCCTTCCGGAATAAAGTTGCGTTTCGACAAAGAACGATCGGAAAAACTGCCCCAGCTTCTCCCTTGAACAACGATCATGGATCGCCCCGCTTTGAAATCGATTGCGGATCATGACCTTTTAGGCGCCAAGGAGAGCACATTGACCGAATACACATTGGACACAGCCGTCGGAGTGATTGCGTGCGAGCTTCCCGGTGCCGCGGAACTCTTCAGACAGCACGGTATCGGATTTTGCTGTGGTGGCGATGTACCGCTTGCGCAAGCGGCCGCGGATGCCGGCATAGAGGCCGCTGATCTGCTCGATCGGCTTCAGGCGTTGGAGCTTGCCGCAAGACGCGAGGCTCCGGATGCTACAGGCGAGCTTATCGCTCATATTCTGGAGCGTTATCACCAGGCCCACCGCACCGATCTGGAATGGTTGATCCCGCTTGCCCAAAAGGTGGAGCACGTCCACGGTGCTCATCGCTCCGCGCCACTTGGTCTTGCCGACGCGCTGGCCAAGCTCAAGGACCACCTTCTTCCCCACATGGCGCGGGAAGAGCTTGCGCTCTTTCCGATGATGCGCCATGAGCCCGATCCGGACATCCGACATCTGATTGCCGGCATGCGGGACGATCATGCATGCGAGAGCCGGAGCCTCGGCGTGATCGAGCATTTGACGCATGGTTTTACGCTTCCGGACGGGGCCTGCAGGTCCTGGACGGCGCTCTATGTCGGGGTTCAAAAATTCTGCGACGATCTCGTTACACATATGCATCTGGAAAACAGCGTTCTGTTTCCGCGGTTCGCTGGCATTGATGCATTTGAGGGTTCCGCTCTCTCGCCAGCAGCGCGTTCCGCGGGGTGAGGCCCTGACAGGTCTTTCCGGCATCGCTTGGCCCAACGGGAGGAGGCGGAGCTTCACACATCTCTTTGCACGCAACCCGACCCGGCGCTTAGCGCCGGGCACACTTTCACTGTTTTGAGCTGGCGCCGACGTGCCCCCACGAGGCACGGCGGCGATCAATTTGCTCTTCGCGAGCCGAGCTCACAGGGCGGAACTTGTTCGCACGACGCGCAGTAGTTGTGGGTGGCGGGCTGCCTGCCGTCCCCTGGCAGATATCGCGCGGAGGGCAGGCCACGGGCAGGGCGATCCGACTTCAAAGGTATTGTTCTTGCGCCGGTCGGCCGCCGGCTTGACGCGAAGTCTTTTCCCCAGCTCCACCTGAGCATCAATCCGTGCACGACATGCGACAATCAAGGATTGCAATCAACGAAGCTGTCTTTGTTTGAGCTAGATCAAAGAATGTCCCGCGCCAAAGTTTCAATGCTCCGGCAACGATTTGCGGGAAAACACCCTGGAATGAAACTCTTCCGTCTTGCCCTTTTCCTCTGCCTCAGCCTCTGCGGTGCCGTATCCGCCAGCGCGGCATCGGTGCTGCAGGCGTTTTTGCCGACCACCACAGCCTCCGATCTTGTGCCAGGAGCGGACGGTTTTGGCGCTGTGCGTGATGATGTGGCGGCGGCCCCGGTGCTGAAGGGCGGCCAGACGGTGGCGTGGGTTTTCGTGACCTCGGATTTCGTCGGAACGACCGGCTATTCCGGCAAACCCATCCATACGCTCGTCGCGGTGGACAAGGATGCGAAGATCGTCGGCGTCCGGCTGGTGAAACATTCGGAACCCATCGTCCTCATCGGCATTCCCGACGCCAAGGTGAAGGCGCTTGTTGCCGGCTACGCAGGCCTTGATCTCGTCGCCGAGGCGAAATCCGGCGGTACGACCCACGAGGTAGATATCATCTCGGGCGCGACGGTGACCGTCATGGTCATCGACGATTCGATCGTCCGGTCCGGGCTAAAGGTTGCGCGCGCGCTCGGGCTTGGCGGATTGACACCGGAAGCGGACAATGCCGGCCCGCGCTTCGAAATCGATCCCGCGGCCGCCGCGCCGGCCGACTGGGTCGAGGCAGAAGGTGACGGCACGCTGCGCCGACTGTCGCTCGACGTTGCGCAGGTCAATGCTGCTTTCGCCGGCCATCCCGATGAGCGCGCCCGCGAGCGCGCGATTGCGCAAGCGCCGGAAACGACATTCATCGAGATGCAGGCGGCACTGGTCTCGGTCCCTTCCATCGGCAAGGCCTTTCTCGGGGCAGCCGAAGAGAAAAACCTTCAGGCTTGGCTTGGCGAAGGCGAACACGCGATCGCCGTGGTCGGACGCGGGCTCTATTCGTTCAAGGGATCGGGCTATGTGCGCGGCGGCATCTTTGATCGCATCGTGCTGATCCAGGACGATGTTTCCGTTCGCTTTCGTGATCGCGACCACCGTCGCCTGGGGGCAATCTCGCTTGCCGGTGCGCCGGAATACAACGAGATGGACCTGTTCCGCATTAAAGCAGGCCTCGGCTTCGACCCGACAAAACCTTTCCGCATACAGCTCCTGGCCCAACGTGAGGTTGGACCGGTCGAAAAAGTCTTTCATACCTTCGATCTGGGTTACCAGCTTCCGCAGAAGTATCTGCGTGCTGTCGCGCCACCACCGGTGAAGGACGTTGCAGCCGTTGCTGATCGTGACGAGGGGACTGCACAGTCCGACCTGTGGAAGCGCATCTGGGACGACTCGAAGCTGAAGATTGTCGTGCTCGGCGCCATGTTGGTCGTGCTGACGGGCGTGTTCTTCTTCCAGACCTATGCGGTCAGGAACGCGCGAGCGTTCTACATCTTTCGCATCATCTTCCTGACAGTAACGCTGGTCTTTCTTGGCTGGTATGCCAACGCGCAGCTTTCTGTCGTCAATCTGATGGCGCTCTTCGGCAGTCTCGTCAACGGGTTCAGCTGGCAGGCTTTCCTGCTCGATCCGCTCACCTTCATCCTGTGGTTTGCCGTTGCCGCGGCACTCCTGTTCTGGGGACGAGGAGCCTATTGCGGCTGGCTCTGCCCCTTCGGCGCACTGCAGGAGCTGACCAACCAGATCGCACGCAAGCTGCGTATCCCGCAATGGACATTGCCATGGGGCCTGCACGAGCGACTCTGGCCGATCAAATACATGATCTTCCTCGGCCTTTTCGGGGTCTCTCTGATGAGCGTCGAACAGGCAGAGCATCTGGCCGAGATCGAGCCATTCAAGACAGCGATCATCCTGAAGTTCATCCGCGCCTGGCCATTCGTGGCCTATGCCACAGCACTTCTCGTCGCCGGGCTCTTCGTCGAGAGGTTCTATTGCCGCTACCTCTGCCCGCTCGGTGCGGCGCTTGCGATCCCTGCGCGCATACGCATGTTCGACTGGCTCAAGCGCTACCATGAATGCGGCAACCCCTGCCAGACCTGCGCCCACCAATGTCCGGTGCAGGCGATCCACCGGACCGGCGAGATCAATCCGAACGAGTGCATCAACTGCCTGCACTGCCAGGTGCTCTACCAGTCCGAAACCGTCTGCCCCGTCGTGATCAAGAAGATGAAGTCGCGGGCGAAGCTTGCGGCAAGCCCGGGCGGCGTGCCGACCCATCAACCCGCAGCCAAAGTTTAATCGAAGCCAAGGTTCAAGCAAAAAGGAACCAGATCATGGAATCAAAGGAACACAAGGGACTAAGCCGCCGAGCACTTTTCAGCGCGACTGCAGGCAGCGCCATTCTGGCGGGCACTGTAGGGCCGGCCGCACTCAGCCTCGGCGCTGCAGGATTGGCGACACCGGCCCGTGCGGCCACGAGCGCCGACGGCTCGGTCGCACCGGGCAAGCTCGACGACTACTACGGCTTCTGGTCCTCCGGTCAGACCGGCGAGATGCGCATTCTCGGCATTCCCTCGATGCGCGAACTGATGCGCGTGCCGGTGTTCAACCGTTGCTCGGCCACCGGTTGGGGGCAGACCAATGAATCGATCCGGATCCATCAGCGCACGATGACGGAAAAGACTAAGAAGCAGCTTGCCGCCAACGGCAAGAAAATCCACGACAACGGCGACCTGCATCACGTCCATATGTCCTTCACCGACGGCAAATATGACGGCCGCTACCTGTTCATGAACGACAAGGCCAATACGCGCGTGGCGCGCGTGCGCTGCGACGTGATGAAGACCGACGCCATCCTGGAGATCCCCAACGCCAAGGGCATCCACGGCATGCGTCCGCAGAAATGGCCGCGTTCAAACTATGTGTTCTGCAACGGCGAGGACGAGGCCCCGCTCGTCAACGACGGCTCGACGATGACGGACGTGGCGACCTACGTGAACATCTTCACCGCCGTCGATGCCGACAAGTGGGAAGTGGCCTGGCAGGTGAAGGTCTCGGGCAACCTCGACAATTGCGATGCCGACTACGAGGGCAAGTGGGCGTTCTCCACCAGCTACAACTCGGAAATGGGCATGACGCTGGAAGAGATGACCAAGTCCGAGATGGATCATATCGTCGTCTTCAACATCGCCGAAATCGAGAAGGCCATTAAGGCCGGCCAATATGAGGAGATCAACGGCGTCAAGGTGGTGGACGGGCGTAAGGAAGCAAAGTCGCTCTTCACGCGCTACATCCCGATCGCCAACAACCCGCACGGCTGCAACATGGCGCCGGACAGGAAGCATCTGTGCGTTGCCGGCAAGCTTTCGCCAACCGTCACCGTGCTGGACGTGACGAAGTTCGATGCCCTGTTTTACGACAATGCCGAGCCGCGCAGCGCGGTGGTTGCGGAACCGGAACTGGGCCTTGGCCCATTGCACACCGCCTTCGACGGGCGCGGCAACGCCTATACCTCGCTGTTCCTCGACAGCCAGGTGGTAAAGTGGAACATCGATGAGGCCATCCGCGCCTACGCCGGTGAGAAGATCAACCCGATCAAGGACAAGCTCGACGTTCAGTATCAACCCGGCCACTTGAAGACGGTGATGGGTGAAACGCTCGATGCCGCCAACGACTGGCTCGTTTGCCTGTGCAAATTCTCCAAGGACCGGTTCCTGAATGTCGGCCCGCTGAAGCCGGAAAACGATCAGTTGATCGACATCTCCGGTGACAAGATGGTGCTGGTCCATGACGGCCCGACCTTCGCCGAGCCGCATGACGCCATCGCCGTCTCCCCCTCGATCCTGCCGAACATCCGCTCGGTCTGGGATCGCAAGGATCCGCTGTGGGCCGAAACCCGCAAGCAGGCCGAGGCCGATGAGGTCGACATCGACGAATGGACCGAGGCCGTGATCCGCGACGGCAACAAGGTTCGCGTCTACATGACCTCGGTCGCACCCAGCTTCAGCCAGCCGAGCTTTACGGTGAAGGAGGGCGACGAAGTCACGGTCATCGTCACCAATCTCGACGAGATCGATGACCTTACCCATGGCTTCACCATGGGAAATCACGGCGTGGCGATGGAGGTCGGCCCACAACAGACGAGCTCCGTTACCTTCGTTGCGGCCAATCCTGGCGTCTACTGGTACTATTGCCAATGGTTCTGCCATGCCCTGCACATGGAAATGCGCGGCCGCATGTTCGTGGAACCGAAGGGCGCCTGATCGATGCGGCTGTCCGTTCTCCTGATCGGCTTTCTTCTCGCCTCTCCGCTCTTAGCGGCGGAGCGCGCAGTCGTGCCGGGTGCGGGCAGTCTTGCCGCAGCCATCGCCGGGGCTCAACCCGGCGATGTGCTGGTGTTGACCGACGGGGCCTATGACGGCCCCGTCACCATCGACCGACCACTGACCATCACCGGTCCGCGCGGAGCGGTGGTGAATGGGCTTAAGCAGGGTAGCGTGGTGACGATTGCCGCGTCGGACGTCACCTTGACGGGGTTCACCGTCACCGGTTCGGGTCGCATCAACCAGGATCTCGACGCCGGGGTCAAAATCGTTCAAGGCGCCGATCGCGCCCGTGTCGAAAAGCTGCTCGTCACCGACAACATGCACGGCATCGACGTCCATGGCGGCCGCGACACGATTGTCTCCGGAAACGAGATCACCGGCACGCGCAGCGCCCGCATGAACGAGCGCGGTAACGGCATCTATGTCTGGAACAGCCCGGGTACGCTGCTTCAAGACAATATTATCCGCTACGGTCGCGACGGCATCTTTTCGAACGCCAGCGCCGACAGCATCTATCGCCGCAACATTATGCGCGACCTGCGCTTTGCCGTGCACTTCATGTACACCCGCAACACCGAGGTTTCCGACAACATCTCGATCGGAAACCATCTGGGCTTTGCGATCATGTTCTCCAACCGCGCGAAGATCCTGAACAATCTCAGCCTTGGCGACCGCGAGCATGGGCTGATGCTGAACTATGCCAACAATGCCGACGTGTCAGGCAATCTGGTGCGCGGGGGCACGAAGAAATGCCTGTTCATCTACAACGCCCACAAGAACCTGGTCTGGGGAAATCGCTTCGAGAGCTGCGGCATTGGCATACATTTCACCGCCGGTTCGGAAAAGAATGTGCTGACAGGCAACGCCTTCATCGCCAACCGCGAGCAGGTCAAATACGTCGGCACCCGCAATATGGAATGGAGCCATGAAGGCCGGGGCAATTTCTGGTCCGATCATCCGGCCTTCGACCTCAACGGCGACGGCATTGCCGACAGTTTCTACCGCCCCAACGACCTGATGGACCAGATCCTCTGGTCGCAGCCCGCGGCAAGCCTGCTCACCGGCTCGCCGGCCGTGCAGATCGTTCGCTGGAGCCAGCGGGATTTTCCCGCCACGCTGCCTGGAGGCGTGCGCGACAGCGCGCCGCTGATGCGCCCCCTGACCATCCCTGTCCCGCTCGAAATCCTTGCCTATGAGGCGGAGGCCGCAGGGCGCTGGACTGAAGGAAATTACGATGACACCGACGTTGACAATCTCCAGGCTCACTAAGCGCTTCCAATCGGTGGAAGCGCTCAAGTCCGTTTCCCTTGCGCTGGAGCCGGGACGGCGCGCGGCACTGCTCGGCCATAACGGTGCGGGCAAGTCGACGATGATGAAGATCGTGCTTGGCCTCATCCCCTTCGACAGCGGCGAGGTTTCGGTTTGCGGCTCGGCGCCCGGTTCGCCCGCCGCGCGGACCCAGGTGGCGTATCTGCCGGAAAATGTCGCCTTTCACCCGGCTTTGACGGGAGAAGAACAGCTTCGCCACTATCTCGCACTGCGTGGCGAAAACCCGAAGCAGGCCACGGAGCTTCTTGCGAGGGTCGGACTGGGCCACGCGGCGCGGCGTCGGATCGGTACCTATTCCAAGGGCATGCGCCAGCGGGTGGGTCTGGCCCAGACGCTGATCGGCCGCCCCCGTCTCCTGGTGCTGGACGAACCGACCTCTGGCCTCGACCCGGTGTCGCGACGGGACTTCTATGACCTGCTCGACGGGTTGGCCGCAGAAGGAACCGCCATCCTGCTCTCCTCCCACGTGTTGACCGAGGTGGAGGCCCGCACCGACAGCATCCTCATCCTTTCCGGTGGGGAACTGGTGGCAGAAGGTACGCTTGCCGATCTTCGGACCCGTGCGGCACTTCCGGTCGCCTTTTCCGTTCGCCCCGCACCGGGCCATGCGCCGGCGCTGGCAGCGACCTTTCCCGAGGGGGTGGAAGGGGAGGACGGTCTCTTGCGCCTTCACGGTTCGCAGTCGGAAAAACTGCCGCTCCTTGCCCGCATTGCGGCGCTTGGGAGCGCCATTGCCGATCTCGATGTCATCCCGCCCAGCCTCGAGGACATCTACAGCCACTTCAGCCGGAGGGACGGGCAATGAACCGCATCCTTGCCACCGCCGTCAGCGAATTCCGTATCGCATTGCGCAATCGTTGGGTCTCTATCGCCACCGGCATGATGGTGCTGTTCGCCCTGGTGCTGGCCGCCGCCGGCTCTGCCCCGACGGGCGATGTCGGCGTCGACCGGCTCTCCGTAACGGTCGCCTCGCTCACTTCGCTTGCGGTCTATCTGGTTCCGCTTTTGGCATTGCTGATGAGTTTCGATGCGGTGGCTGGCGAAGTGGAACGCGGCACGCTGCCACTGCTTCTCACCTATCCCGTCTCACGCCTGCAGATTCTGCTCGGCAAACTGCTGGCGCATCTCGCAATCCTCGGTCTTGCCGTGACGCTTGGCTACGGCGCGGCGGCGCTCGCAGCCGTCTGGTTCGATCCTGGAGCAACCGCGGGGCTTGGCGCCCTATGGCGGCTGATCTGGTCCTCTGTGCTGCTGGGTGCGACCTTTCTTGGCACCGGCTATGCGCTTTCGGCTTTGGCGCGACGGCCGTCGGGGGCGGCGGGCTTGGCCATCGCGCTCTGGCTGGTGGCGGTGGTGCTCTACGACCTCGCCCTGTTGGCGTTAATCGTGACGGATGGAGGCGGTGCCTTCACCACACACGCATTGCCCGTTGCGCTGCTTGCCAACCCTGCCGACGCCTTTCGCGTCTTTAACCTCTCGGCCGCACAAGCCGTTTCTGCCGCAGGCGGACTGGGTGGCGCCGCCGGCACGATCCCGCTCTGGCAATCGGCAGCCTCCCTCCTCGCCTGGCCACTCGCCGCCATAGCCCTTGCCGCCGCAGCCTTCCGAAAGGTGACCCCATGAGGACCCGACTTCGCTTCGTGCTCGTCGCGGCCGCTCTGGCGCTGCTCTCCGCCTGCAAGGAGGACGTCGCCCAAAGCATCGTGCCGCAGGACATGACGCCCGAGACCCTCGGTCATTACTGCCAGATGAACCTTCTGGAGCACCCCGGCCCGAAGGCCCAGATCTTTCTGGAAGGAAGCCCCGCGCCGCTCTTCTTCAGTCAGGTGCGCGATGCGATCGCCTATGCGCGTGGGCCGGAGCAGATTGCGCCGATCCTCGTCATCTATGTCAATGACATGGGGGCTGCGGGGGCAACGTGGGACCAGCCCGGTGACGGCAACTGGATCGCCGCCGACAAGGCGTTCTACGTGGTCGGCTCTGCCCGGCGAGGCGGCATGGGTGCGCCCGAAGCCGTGCCGTTTTCAAGCCGCGACGAGGCTGCGGCCTTCGTTCTTGCCGAGGGCGGCCAGGTGCTTGCGCTCGCCGATATTACCGATGCCATGGTTTTGACGCCGGTGGAGACCGGCTCGGAACCGCGAGCGGACGACGAAGACTATCTCGGCCGTCTGCGCGCATTGCCCCATCCAGCCGGAGGTTGACCCCATGCTGCTGACCCGACGCCGCTTGATTGCAATTTCTGCAGTTCTCGCAACGGCGCCCGCCATCGCCCACGCCAACGCGGCAACCCGCTTCTGGACAGGTCAGGCTCTTGGCGCGCGTGCCTCGATCCGGATTACGCACCCCGAGGCCGAGACGATCGTCTCCAGGGTCATGGCGGAGATCGACCGTCTGGAAAACATCCTTAGCCTCTACCGCGCCAACAGCGCGCTTTGCCGGCTGAACCGCGACGGTCATCTTCAAGACCCGCCATTCGAGCTTTTGGAATGTCTGTCACTGGCCAACGCAGTCCACCTGGCAAGCGGCGGGCGCTTCGATCCGACGGTACAGCCGCTCTGGACGCTCTGGGCTCAATCGGCTGCAAACGGCACGCGACCCGGCCCGGCGGACGTTGATCGCGTGCGTGGCAACGTCGGCTGGGGCAAGGTCAAGCTCGATGCAGCAGCGATCACGTTGCATCCGGGCATGGCGCTGACGTTGAACGGCATCGGCCAGGGGTATGTCGCCGACCGCGTAGCAGCAATGCTTGAAGGTGAGGGACTGACGGACATTCTGATCGATACCGGCGAGTTCCGTGCGCTCGGGGGGCAACCGGGCGGCGGCGGATGGCCCGTCCGACTGGAATCAGGCGAGCGCCTGCCGCTGCGCCAGCGAGCGGTCGCCACCTCCGCCCCTCTCGGCACGACCTTCGATCAAGCAGCCAGAGACGGACATATTCTCGATCCCCTGACCGGAATGCCCGCGCCAGCAAACTGGCGCTCTGTCTCGGTGTCGGCACCATCCGCTGCCATCGCCGACGCGCTGGCGACGGCCGCATGCCTGATGCCTGATGCCGGATCGATCGTTGCGATGAACGCGCGTTTTGACGGCGTCCGCCTGGAAGCTGTCTCCGTTTAAGGTGGGCGACCAAGGAACGTCATCGGGGCTTGAGAAGGGTCGGATCTGTCTCGGCCCCGATCGGCGAAAGGTAGGCGGCTGCGACCGCAGCGACGATCGCCTGTGATGGTGTTGGTGATCTTCCTGAGCGCGCCGAACGGGCAGTCCTTGCGGACTACCTCGCCTCCACTGGTCCTGTTCCGCGCCCATCGAGAAGCCAGGCGATGTTGACCTGCAGGATGCCGGCCATCATGTCGAGGCGGTTGGCCCTCGGTTCTGCGCGGTCGTTTTCCCAGCTGATCCAGGTCTCTTCGGTAACACCCGCGATTGCCGATATCTCTTCGATCGAAAGCTTGATGGCATCGCGGGCAAGCGAAATGCGGCCACCGATCGTGTCGTCAGTGGCGTCGGCCGTGGCGCGGGGTGCAAGCATGTCGTTCATGATGTCGATGATCCTTCTGTCGGGAGGTACGCCCGCAACGAGATCGCGGGCGTCGGTTGTGGACGCGAGCGGCAGAGCTTAGCCACCGTCCTTGGCGAGCCAGGCTTTGATCTGGTCGGGATGATCCGCGATGTACTGGTCGACAGCCTTTTCGTAGGAGGTCTGCTGGGCGTTAAACATCGCGGCTTCGAGATCGGCTATCGGCAGCTTCATGCGCGATAGCAGGCCTGAGACTTCGGGGTTGTCCTTTTCGATGTCCTTGCGTGCCAGCACGTCCACACGTTCGGCCTTGCCGAGCGCGTTCTTCGGATCCGCTATATAGCGAAGCTCGTACTTGCCGAACATCCAATGCGGGCTCCAGGCCGTGGCGACAAACCAATCCTTCTTGCGCATCGCCCGGTCAATGGTCGTCAGCATGCCGGCCTCGCTGGAGATCTGCAGCTTGTATCCGTCGAGCGCGTAGTTCTTGACTGCCTGCTCGGACAGACGCGTAAGGCCCGCGCCGGGATCGATGCCCTCGATCCTGCCCTTGAGCTTCTCCTTCACATCGTCCTTCTTGAGGTCGTCGATCGAGGCGATGGCGTCTTCGGGAATGTATTTCGGAACCACCCAGCCGAGCCTGGCGCCGTCGTAAACGGTCCCGAGGGTCGTTACCTTGCCCTTCACCTTGGCGAAGTAGTCGGCGTGGGTTTCCGGCAGCCAAGCCATCATCATGGCATCGAGGTCGCCGCGGCTGACACCCTGGTAAAGCGGAGCGATGTCCGTTTGGACCAGTTCGACCTCCTGGCCGAGCTCGTCCTTGATCAGTTTTGCGGCGAGCTTGGTGACGAACTCGGCGTCCGACCAGGCGGCCCAACCGATCCTGACGGGTGGCTTTTCCTCTGCGGCAGCCGCGCCAAACGTACCGGCGGCAATGCTGGCCGCAAGGCTGATGGTCGCAAGGGTCTTGAACATGGATGTTCCTTTCTTGAACGTTTGCAAGCGGCAGCACGAACGCTGCCAGATGGATGGGAAAGTCCGCAGCGTCAGGCAGTGACGGGGGAGGTCCGGGGTTGTTCCTGTCGCCGGCGGAACAGGACGCGCCACGGGCTGGCGCGCTCCTTGCCGAAGCTCTGGGTGATCCGGTCGAGAATGACGGCGAGAATGACGACAGCGAGACCGCCTTCGAAACCGGTTCCGACGTCGAGACGCTGGATGCCGGTCAGGACCGTGTTGCCGATGCCGCCCGCACCGATCATCGAGGCGATCACCACCATGGAGAGAGAAAGCATGATCGTCTGGTTGATGCCGGCCATGATCGAAGGCATGGCGTTCGGCAGTTGCACCTTCACGAGCAGCTGCCAGGCGGTGCAGCCGAAGGCGTTGCCGGCCTCGATGAACTCCACATGCACCTGACGGATGCCGAGATTGGTGAGCCGCACGACCGGCGGCATCGAGAAGATCACCGTAGCGATCGTCCCGGGCACGGCGCCAAGGCCGAAGAACATCGCCGCCGGGATGAGGTAGACGAAGGCCGGCATGGTTTGCATGAGGTCCAGCATGGGTCGCACGGATGCCGCGACGCGATCGCTGCGCGCCATGGCGATGCCAAGCGGCAGGCCGATGAGCATGGCAACGAGCGTCGATGCGATGACGAGCGACAGGGTTTCCATCAGCGCGGACCAAAGGCCCATGTGTTCGACCAGCATCAGTGAAAGGGCGGTAAAGACCGCAAAGCCGAAGCCGACGCGCCATAGCGACAAAAGCACGAAGATCGCGAGCCCGAGGGCCAAGGGGGCGGCGAGAAGTGCCGCCTGGATGCTGTTGGTCACGGTGCCGATGGCGGCAGCGATCAGATCGAGCAGCGGTGCGAAATTGTCGAGGATGTAGTTGACGGCGCTGTCGACGCCGTCACCGATATCGAAAGTCATGGATTGTCTCCGAAGGGCTGGATCAGACGGTGCGATCGAGCGTTTCGAGTAGCGCGGATTTGCTGATCGAGCCGAGGTAGCGGTTGGCTTCGTCGATGACAGGCATTGGGAACGCGCTTGCAGCCACCTTCCCAAGCACATTGGACAAGCTTTCCGACGCCGGGATCGGCTCGATATCCGGCAGGAAGGCGCGCCGATAGGGATCGGCGGCGCCGTCGCGGGCGGTTGCGATCAACGAAGACCGGCTGATCATGCCGTGATAGGTCTTGTCGCGGCCGAGAATGATGGCGACCTCGCGATCGTAATGTTCCATGCGCTCGAGTGCAGCTGCGGCCGAAACACCCTGTCGCTCGATGATCGTCACCTGCGTCTTGCGGGCGACGTCGCCGGCGCGGAAGACCTGAGAGACATCGACATTGCGGAAGAACGACCGCACATAGTCGTTGGCGGGCTTCAATACGATTTCGTCCGGGGTGCCCACCTGCACGACCTCACCATTTTGCATGATGCAGATGCGGTCGCCGATCCGCATGGCTTCGTCGAGATCATGGCTGACAAACACGATGGTCCGACTGTGTTCGGCCTGAAGGCGGACAAGTTCGTCCTGCATCTCGGTGCGGATCAGCGGGTCAAGGGCAGAGAAGGCTTCGTCCATGAGGAGCACGGAGGGCTCGGCGGCGAGCGCTCGCGCAAGGCCGACGCGCTGCTTCATGCCGCCGGAGAGCTGGTCGGGACGGCTGTCGTCGTATCCTTCCAGCCCGACAGCGTGCAGAGCCGTCCGGGCGCGGGCCTTGCGCTCGGCCTCGCCGACGCCAGCGACCTCGAGGCCGAAGGCCGCGTTGTCGATAACGCTGCGGTTCGGCAGCAGCGCGAAGGACTGAAAGACCATGCTTATGTCACGGCGGCGCAAGGCGATCAGTTCGCTGCGCGGCAAGCGTGCTACGTCTTTGCCATCGATCTCGATGGAACCGGAGGTCGGTTCGATCAGGCGGTTGAGGAGGCGCAGCATCGTCGACTTGCCGGAACCCGAAAGCCCCATGATCACGAAGATCTCGCCGGCCCGAATGTCGAAGGTCGCGTTGTTGACGCCGATGGTGCAACCCGTCTCGGCGTGGATCTGCGCCTTCGTGCTGCCGGCTTTAAGAAGGCTCAGCGCCTCGTCCGGCCGCTCGCCAAAAACCTTGAAAACGTTCTTGATACTGATCTTGACCGGTTGCTCGTCGGCCGAGCGGTCGCTCTCAGTTTGAAATGCCATATGTTCTGGGCCCGGCTCCGGAAGCGGGGCACTCTCCTTTGTGTTTGAAAGGCTGATGAAACGATCAGCGAAACGGAGAAGCGCACGACCAGAAAGGCCTGCGCAAATACGACATCATGTCGCAATCCGATTGTCTTTTGGCACACTCGTGCAGAAATGTCCACATTGTGAGAATAGAAAACTAAGTCATGGCGGTATTTGCCGCAGAAAATGGAATGCTTTCGCGCATTCTGAATGCGGTTATTCGGTGGCGGATGTGCAGGCGCCCGAAGACGAAAACGCGTTCGCCGGAGAAGCGAACGCGCGCGGCAGGGCCGGTCACTATTTCTTCAGCTTGCCGTAATCGAATTTTGGTGCCTTGGAGAGGTCATCCTTGTTGGTGTCGACATAGGCCTTCCAAGTGCCGTTGTCGTTGGCAAGTGCAATTGACGCCGGGTCGATGACGACATAGCTCTCGCCCACGCCGAGGAAACCGCCGACGCTTGCGACGATGCCGATGACGGACTTGCCGTCGCCGATGACGACGTCGGAAATCTCGCCGATCGTCTCGTTCTGCTTGTTGTAGATATCGACGCCGATGAGCTGTGAATTGACGATATCGGTGTCTTTGATTTCCACATATTTCAGCGGCATCGTTGCGGTGGTGCCCATCGTGATGCCAGGGCCGACCAGCATCGCATCTGCGCCGTTTGCTGCGGGTTCTTGCGCGAAGGCAGCGCTGGAAACGAGGGCAAGGGAAAGCGCGGCGGCGGTCACATAATTCATGCATATCTCCTGTTCAGTCTCGCCACCGACCGGGGCGGTCGTGGCGGCTTCTAAACGGAGCCTGCTCAAAAAAGTTCCACGGAATCATTGGTATAAGCAATCTTGCGAAGTCTTTGATCTTTTCGCCTTCGTCCCCAATGCCTGCACAATCTCTACCGGAGACCCGCGACCGGGCGGTCGATCGCAGCTATCCCGCCTGTGGCGCGCTGGCACCGGCTGTTCGCACAGGCGCGAGGACCCCGCGGTAGCAACCAAAAGTTTTCACTTAAAGCAATTTCACCCAGGGTTACTTGTAAACGATTGCTGGATGCGAAACCGCTCTTTGCGAACTGTTACCCGCTCGCAAGTTCCTCGACGCTGAGCGCGATCGTTCCGGTCACAGTCTGGAGAGGCTGCAGGCGGACGAGGCCGCCGTCGCGTTGATCGCGGTGCGCGTTCGGCCGATGGCTCATCGGCTCGAAGCAAAAGAAGCTGCTTGTCGCCGACGGCGAGTAGAGAACGAAGAACCGAAAATGCCCATCGGCTTCGAGCGAAGCGGCAAGCCCCGTTTCCGGCCATTCGATGCGGGCTCGTCCATCCCAGCCGTCGAAGGCATTGTTAAGCCAGTTCGGGGGCAAGGGGGAGCCGGATGCAAAGTTCATGTTCTGAGGGATGGGGCCGGGGCGGTCTGGCAGATGACCTTCCCGTTCGCTCCAGTATCGGTCGGCACGGGCGATGAGGCGCGTTTCAGTCGTGCGCGGAAAGTATGGATGGAAGCCCAGTCCGTATGGCAGGGCCTGGTCGGCGCGGTTGGTGATGGAGAGCGAGAGGATCAGGCGCGGTCCGTCGATGGCGATCGTCTCTACCGCTTCATAGGCAAAGGGTGTGGCAACGCTTGCCTCCTGGTCCAAGCGAAGGGCGAGCGATTGCCGGTCGCGCTGCAGGATCGACCAGCGTCCAAGCCAGCCGTCTCCGTGCAAAACGAGCGGATCGGTGGTGTTTCTTTCCAGCCTGTAGTCGCGACCGTCATATTGGAAGCCATTGGCCTCAATGCGGTTGCCAAAGGGCACCAGCGGAAAGCAGGCCTCGGCGCCGAACACTTGCGAGGCAAGCCCCGGTGCCGGCGTCGGCGCCAGTAAAGGAATACCGCGCCAGCGGGCCGACAGGATCGCGCCGCCAGGCGGGCTCACCTCGACGGTAAGCCCTTCTTCGTTTTCGAGGAGGACGATGTCTTCCGTCATGCCCTAACTGCGACGACCGGCGGCGGCCGAGCGCAGATTGTCGAGCAGCACCGCGAGCAGAAGGATCAGGCCGCGCACGACATACTGGTAGAAGGCCTGGATGTTGAGCAGGTTCATGACGTTTTCGGCAATGCCCATGATGAGAACACCGACGATCACGCCGGTCATCGCCGCCCGGCCGCCGGCAAGCGAGACGCCGCCGAGCACGCAGGCCGAAATGACCGAGAGTTCGAGACCTGTTGCCGCATTCGGCTGGCCTGACGTGATGCGCGAGGCGAGCAGCACGCCGGCAACAGCGCAGACGAGGCCCTGCAGTGCGAAGATCCATATGCGCATGTTGGAGACATTGACGCCGGCGAGGCGCGAGGCTTCCGGGTTGCCGCCGATCGCGAGCGTGTTCTTGCCGAAGACAGTGCGGTTCAGCACGAAACCGAAGACGAGGAAGAAGCAACCCATCACCCAGATTGGCGTCGGGATGCCCAGGAACTTCGACAGTGCCAACTGATAAAAGCTCGGGTCGTTGATGCCGACGGCGCGACCGTCAGACGCAATCAGCGCGAAACCGCGCACGATCTGCATGGTGGCAAGCGTCGTGATCAGCGCGTTGATGCGGAAATGCGCAATCACCACGCCGTTGACGAGGCCGACGAAGCCGCCGCACAGGAGTGCCGCAATCAGGCCGACGAGGATCGAGCCGGAGGCGTTCGATGCCATGACGGCGGCCATGCCCGAGAAGGCGACGGTCGAGCCGACCGAGAGGTCGAAGTCACGCGAAGCCAGGCAGAACATCATCGTGCAGGCGACGATGCCGATGGTGACGACCGACTGCAGCAGGCCGAGCATGTTGCGCTCAGTCAAGAAGTTCGGAACCGTCAGCGCCACGATGGCGAAGGCGACGGCGAAGATGACGACCAGACCCTGTTCGCCGAGAAGAAGTTTTTTCAAGGAAGTCATGACGGCTGAACCTGCTCGGTTGGAACATCGGGAAGGGCGGCGGCGAGGATGCGGCGTTCGTCGAAATCGGTGCGCGCGAAATCGGCGGCGATCCGGCCCTGGCACATGACGAGGATACGGTCGGTAATGCCCATCACCTCGGGCAATTCGCTGGAGATGACGACGATCGCCATGCCCTGACCGGCGAGTTCGTAGAGGATTTCGTAGATCTCCGACTTGGCGCCGACATCGATGCCGCGCGTCGGCTCATCGATGATCAGCACCTTCACGCCCTGTTCCGAGAGCCAGCGGCCAAGGATGACCTTCTGCTGGTTGCCGCCGGAGAGATTGATGATGTCCTGCTTGCGGGACGGCGTGCGCACCCGAAGTTTGGCGATGAAGCGGTCCGCCAGTTCCGCTTCCTTCTTACGGTTGAGGATGCCGAAGGGCGAAAAGTGCCGGCGCGACGAAATCGCCATATTTTCTTCGATGCTGCGCCCCTGAACGATGCCGTCGAACTTGCGGTCCTCTGGGCACAGGACCATGCCGGCGCGGATCGATTGTGGCGGGTTGTCGGCCGGCACGATCGCGCCGTCGATCGTTACGGTTCCCTGGTGGCGTCTGTCTGCGCCATAGACCAGCCGGGTCATCTCGCTGCGGCCAGCGCCGATCAGGCCGAAAAAGCCAAGGATCTCGCCGCGCCGGACCGAGAAGCTCAAGGGTGCCTTCAGCTTCGGACCGCAGATCGCGTCGACGCGCAGACGTTCCGCGCCGAGATCGCGGCCCCGCCAGCCCCAGATGTTGGAGATCTCGCGTCCGACCATCTCGGCGATGATCTGGTCGCGCGTGACCTTGGAAATGTCAGGATGATGGGCGGCAAGCTTGCCGTCGCGCAGCACAGTCAGGCTGTCGCAAAGCCGGAAGATCTCGTCGAGCCGGTGGGAGACATAGAGGATCACGGTGCCATTCGAGCGCAGGCGTTCGATCAGGGCAAAGAGGATTTCGCTTTCGCGGGACGACAGCGACGAGGTCGGCTCGTCGAGCGCGATGACGCGCGCATCGAGCATGACGGCCTTGGCGATCTCGACCATCTGGCGCTCGCCGATCGAGAGCGAGGCGATCTTGGCGGACGGATCGACGTCAATGCCGATTTCCGCAAGCTTCTCGCCGACGACGCGAAGCAACTGGCGTCGATCGATGACACCGCCCTTGCCGGGGAAGTGGCCGAGCCAGAGGTTTTCGGCGACCGTCAGTTCCGGAACGAGCTGCAGTTCCTGGTGGATGACGATAACACCGGCGCGAAACGCATCGCGCACGGAGCGATAGCCTTGTGCTTCGCCTTCAATACGGATCTCGCCGTTATCGGCGGACTGGTCGCCCGAGAGCAGACGGATAAGCGTCGACTTGCCCGCGCCGTTCTCGCCCATGAGGCCATGGACGGCGCCCTTGCGCACAGAAAACGAGACGTCCGACAGCGCCTGGACGCCGGGATAGCCCTTGGAGATCGATTGGAATTCGAGGAAGTCTTGCATATGCGGCTCCGATACGGAACGCCAGGCAGCCGAACCGCCGGGCCGATAGAGCGGGATGAGGAAAGTGTGCGCGGTTTTCCGCCCGCATCCCGCTCTAAACTACCAGAATCGATCACGTTGATTGTTTGGGTCGGTCCGACCCAAGCAATCGTGATCTCGTGTCGCAAGCAGCGATTACTCGATGCCGAGATCCTTGCGTACGGCCTCGTAGTTGTCGCGCAGCGCAAGCTGGCCGGCGGTCAGGGTCAGCTTTTCCGGTTCCTTGCCGTTGGCGATCCACTCATACATGTTGAGTGCGGTCTCGTAGCCGTGGCGCTTCGGCGAGATGATGACGGTGCCGAAGAAGCCGGTCGCTGCAGGCTTCTTGAACTCGTTGATCGCCGAGTCCGCGCCGCCAATGCCGACGCCGATCATGCTGTCGGGAGCAATGCCGACCGTCTCGGTTGCGCGCACGGCGCCGAGTACCGCTTCGTCATTGAGGCCGATCGCAACCCACTTCTTGATGCCGGCGTTCTTATTGAGCACGATCGTCGAGGCGTTAAGTGCTGCCTCCGTATCGGTCTTGGCCTGCGGCGCGTCGAAGATGTTGGCTTCCGGGAAGCCGTTGGCCTTGAGAACTGAAAGCGCGCCCTCAACGCGGTCGACCGCCGTCGGGAGCTGGTCGTAGGAAACGCGGATCGCGCCGACGTCCTTCATGTCCCAGCCACGCTTCTTGATTTCGTCGACCAAGGCTTGACCAACAGCTTCACCGATTTTCGTCGCCGAAATGCCCATGTGGGGTACGTCTTCGATCGGGCTGCCGTCGGCGTTGACCAAACGGTCGTCGACCGTCATCAGCTTGAGGTCGTTGGCGGCCGCTTTCGCGACGATGCCGGGGCCGAGCTTGACGTCAGGGGTGCAGACGATGAAGCCCTGCGCGCCCTGGGCGCCGAGATTGTCGATTGCCGACTGAACCTTCTCGCCGTCTTCCGCACCGATCTTGACCAGCGTGAAGCCCTTTTCCTTAGCGGCGACGTCGGCGAACTTCCATTCGTCCTGGAACCACGGCTCTTCCGGCTGCTTGACGATGAAGCCGATTTTGACGTCGGCAGCGAACGCCGAGGTTGCCGCAAACACGGCGACGGTACCAGCCAGAATGGCTGCCTTGATAAAGCGCATGATGTCTCTCCCTGGTGAACTGCCTCCTGCAGTGAGCATTTGTGTATGATGAATCATCATATTCGTCAATTGCCTTTGTATGATGAATGAGATAGTGATGTATAACGATAATGTGCTTCGCTGCGTTGTCGCCTCCAAGCGTCTGCGCTATGGAGCGACAGGGAGACGGGAGCGGGAGGAAAATGGCGGTGGAAGAGCAGGACTACAGCAACGGCGCGCAGGAGCGCGGCCAGCGTCGCCCTCGCGTTCAAAAGAATGTGACGCGCGCCATCGCCTCGGACATCTGCGCCGACGTCTTTCCGGTCGGCTCCTTCCTGCCGCGCGAAAACGACCTTTGCGAACGTTATGGCGTCAGCCGGACCGTCATCCGCGAAACCTTGAAGGTGCTGGAATCGAAGGGCATGGTCCGCGGCCGTTCCCGGGTGGGCACGATCGTCTGCAACAAGGACGAGTGGAACATCCTAGATTCCCAGGTGCTCGAATGGATCGGCGAGCGCATCTTTGAATTCGATCTTTTGAACTGCGTTTTGGAGGCGCGCCGCGCGATCGAACCGGCGGCCGCTGAGTTTGCGGCCGAACGCGCGACCGTCCAGGAAATTGCCGACCTCGAGCGCGCCTGGCAGGCGATGCGTGACGGCGAGCGCGATGTCGTCGGCTTCACCGATGCCGACGTCGCCTTTCATACCTGCCTGCTCAAGGCCAGCCATAACCAGGTCTTCCTGCAACTCGTCGGCATCATCCAGGCGGCGCTGAAGTTCTCGCTGTATGCCTCCAATGAAGTTGCCGAACGTCGTGACGAAGCAATCGATATCCATGGCGAACTGGTCGAGGCACTGCGTCTGCGCGACAAGGCGAGGGCGCGCGACTGTTCCACGCGCATGCTGGATCTTGCCGCCCGCGACCTCAAGCTTGCCGTAGAACGTCACCGGCCCGCCCCGTCGGCGCGCTGAAACCCCTTCCCGGCGGCCGACGTCGTCGCCTTGTTTGACCCAGCGGATATCGCACCATGAAGATCACCAAGCTCACCACCTACATCGTTCCGCCGCGCTGGCTATTTCTGAAGATCGAGACCGACGAAGGCATCGTCGGCTGGGGTGAGCCGGTTGTCGAAGGCCGCGCCCTGACCGTGGAAGCCGCCGTCAACGAGCTTGCGGACTATCTGATCGGCAAGGATCCGCTGCTGATTGAGGACCATTGGCAGGTGATGTATCGCGGCGGCTTCTACCGCGGCGGTGCGGTCCACATGTCGGCGATTGCTGGCATCGACCAGGCGCTCTGGGACATCAAGGGCAAGGCCTATGGCCAACCGGTGCATGCGCTGCTTGGCGGCCAGGTGCGGGACCGCATCAAGGTCTATTCCTGGATCGGCGGTGACCGTCCGTCCGATGTCGCCAAAAATGCCCGCGACGTCGTCGCTCGCGGCTTCAAGGCCATCAAGCTCAATGGCTGCGAGGAGATGCAGATCGTCGACACCTGGGAGAAGGTGGAAAAGGCGGTCGAAACCATTGCGACGATCCGCGAGGCGATCGGCCCGCATATCGGCATCGGCGTCGATTTCCACGGTCGCGTGCACCGGCCGATGGCGAAGGTCCTAGCGAAGGAACTTCAGCCCTTCAACCTGATGTTTATCGAAGAACCGGTGCTTTCGGAAAACCGCGAGGCGCTGAAGGAAATTGCCAACCATTGCTCGACGCCGATCGCGCTCGGTGAGCGGCTCTATTCGCGTTGGGACTTCAAGTCGGTGCTGGCCGACGGCTATGTCGATATCCTCCAGCCGGACCTGTCGCATGCCGGCGGCATCACCGAATGCCGCAAGATTGCTGCGATGGCGGAGGCCTACGACGTGGCGCTGGCACCGCATTGCCCGCTGGGACCGATCGCGCTTGCCGCCTGCCTTCAGGTCGATGCCGTC
The DNA here is from genome assembly GCF_900103045.1 of Ensifer sp. YR511. Taxonomy (NCBI): domain Bacteria; kingdom Pseudomonadati; phylum Pseudomonadota; class Alphaproteobacteria; order Hyphomicrobiales; family Rhizobiaceae; genus Ensifer; species Ensifer sp. YR511. Next base: position 23,653 of record NZ_FNGR01000038.1, on the reverse strand, counting down.
AGCTATAACGCCTTCATTCAGGAACAGAGCCTCGGCATCCACTACAACGAGGCCAACGACATTCTCGATTACATCTCCAACAAGGAGGTGTTCCACTACGCGGACGGCTTCGTGTCTATCCCGCAAGGCCCTGGCCTCGGCATCGAGGTGGATGAGCAATATGTCATCGAGCGCGCAAAGGAAGGCCATCGCTGGCGCAACCCGATCTGGCGCCACGCCGATGGCAGCGTAGCCGAGTGGTAGGGAGCGCGGGTATGGCGGGTCGTCTTGAGGGAAAACGCGTCGTTGTCACCGGCGCAGCGCAAGGCATCGGCCTTGCGATCGCTGAAGCCTTCCTTGGCGAGGGGGCGGGCCTCTTCCTCATCGACCGTGATGGCGACCTCTTGGCGAGCCAAGCCGAGCGCCTGCGTATGTCGGGCGGGAAGGTCGGCCACGCCACGGCCGATATCACCGATGCCGATGCCATCGAGCAGGTCGTCGTTACCGCCGCCCGTGAGATCGGTCAGCCGAATGCGCTCGTCAACAATGCCGGCGTCAACGTCTTCTTCGAGCCGTTGAAACTCTCGGAGGCCGATTGGCAGCGCTGCTTCGACATCAATCTCAAGGGTGCGTGGAATTGCAGCAAGGCTGTGCTGCCGGGCATGATCGAGGCGGGCGGCGGCGTCATCCTCAATATTGCCTCGACCCACGCCTTCACCATCATCCCCCACACCTTCCCCTATCCGGTCGCCAAACATGCGCTTCTCGGCATGACCAAGGCGCTGGGGCTCGAATATGCCGGGCAGGGCGTGCGCGTGAATGCGCTGGCGCCGGGTTATGTCCGCACGCAGAAGGCCGTGGAATACTGGAACAGTTTCCCCGATCCGGTCGCCGCCGAGGCCGATACTATGAAGCTCCATCCCGGCGGCCGCATTGCAACACCGGAGGAAATCGCCAAGGCTGCACTCTTCATGATCTCGGACGAATGCCCGTTCATGAACGCCACCTGCCTGACGGTCGATGGCGGCATGAGCGTGCTGCACCATCCCTGAAGGGCCGCTTCGACAGCTTCCCTCCACTTTTTTCGACCTCCGGCCTCACCAGTCGGAGGTTTTTCTTTGCCTACACGTCAGGCCGGTCATCGCTTGACCTGCAATAACTCCGATTATATGAGAAGTGAAAAGAGCGCGAGCGCTCGAGGTAATCGGGGAGGACACATGTCCAGGAAATTAAGATCGCAGCATTGGTTTGGCGGACTGGACAAGGACGCCTTCATTCATCGCAGCTGGATGAAGAACAACGGGTTGCCCGACGACGTCTTCGACGGGCGGCCGGTGATCGGCATCTGCAACACTTTCTCGGAGCTGACGCCCTGCAATGCGCATTTCCGCGCGCTGGTCGAACACATCAAGGCAGGCGTGCTCGAGGCCGGTGGCCTGCCGCTGGAGTTCCCGGTGTTTTCCTGCGGCGAGTCCAATCTGCGGCCGACCGCCATGCTTTTCCGCAACCTCGCCTCGATGGACGTAGAGGAGGCGATCCGCGGCAACCCTATCGACGGCGTCGTGCTGATGGCAGGCTGCGACAAGACCACGCCGTCGCTGGTGATGGGGGCCGCCTCCTGCGATCTTCCTTCGATTGTCATCTCCGGCGGGCCGATGCTGAACGGCCGCTTCAAGGGGCGCACGATCGGCTCAGGCACCGATGTCTGGAAGTTTTCCGAAGACGTGCGTGCCGGTGTCATGTCGCAACAGGATTTCATGGCGGCCGAAAGCGCCATGTCGCGCTCGCCAGGCCATTGCATGACGATGGGCACCGCCTCGACCATGGCGTCCATGGTTGAAGCGCTCGGGCTTGCGCTGCCCGGCAATGCCGCCTGTCCGGCGGTTGATGCGGGCCGCGCCCGGCTGGCGCGGCTGACCGGGCGGCGGATCGTCGAAATGGTTGCCGAGGATCTGCGCCTGTCGAAGATCCTGACCCGTGACGCCTTCGCAAATGCCATCCGCGTCAACGGTGCGATCGGCGGCTCCACCAACGCCGTTGTGCATCTCCTGGCAATCGCCGGGCGGATTGGCACGAAGCTCTCTCTCGACGACTGGGACCGGCTCGGCCGCGATATTCCGACTATCCTTAATCTCATGCCTTCGGGGCGCTATCTGATGGAGGACTTCCATTATGCCGGTGGGCTGCCCGCCGTCATGAAGGAGATTGCCGCGCTTCTGGAACTCAGCGCCCTGACGGTGACTGGCCAAAGCGTCGGCGCCAACATCGAGTCTGTCGAGAACTACAACGACGACGTCATCCTGCCGCTCGATCGGGCCCTGACGCCGAGTGGCGGCATCGCCGTGCTGCGCGGCAACCTTGCGCCTGACGGCGCGATCATCAAGCCTTCCGCGGCGACCCCGGCGCTGATGCAGCACCGCGGCCGCGCTGTCGTGTTCGAAACCATCGACCACTACAAGGTGCGGATCGATGACCCGGATCTTAACATCGACGAGACCTCGATCATGGTGCTGAAAAACTGCGGCCCGAAAGGCTATCCGGGCATGGCCGAGGTCGGCAACATGGCGCTGCCCCAGAAGCTCCTGAAAAAGGGCGTGCGCGACATGGTGAGGATCTCGGATGCCCGCATGTCGGGGACGGCCTTTGGCACCGTCGTCCTGCACACGGCACCCGAAGCTGCGGTTGGCGGCCCGCTGGCCCTGGTAAGGGATGGCGACTGGATTGAGCTCGACGTTGCCGGCCGCCGCCTCCACCTCGACGTGAGCGACGAGGAACTGGCGCGCCGAAAAACCGCCTGGACCGCGCCACCCCCGGAAATGGTCGGTGGTTATCAGGGCCTCTATGTCGAGCGCGTGATGCAGGCCGACACCGGCGCGGATCTCGATTTTCTTGTCGGCGGCCGCGGCCACGCAGTTCCGCGCGAAAGCCATTGAGGAGGCGACGGTGGACGACTTCCGTATCGAAAGCCTTCATGGCATCCACGCCATCCTCTACGCGCTTTTCGACAAGGACGAAAAGCTCGATCGCTCCGCCATGCGCCGCCAGACGGAGATCTGCCTGGCAAGCGGCGTGCACGGCATGGCAGGGCTTGGCCTTGCGACCGAGGCCTCCAAGCTCGACGAGGCCGAGCGCATGGCAATCATGGAGTGGCTGGTCGAGGATACGGCCGGCCAGGTGCCGGTCGCCCTGACGATCTTTGGCGCGTCGGTCGAGGAACAGGTGCGCCAGGCGCGGCATGCGGCGCGGGCCGGCGCCGACTGGCTGATCCTCCAGCCGCCGATGGTCGGCCAGTTCTCGGCCGCCGAGTACATCCGCTTCTTCGGCCGTGTCGCCGATCAGACCGAGCTGCCGCTTGCCATTCAGAACGCCCCGGCCCTGATGGGACGAGGGCTGACGGCCGCCGATATTCGCGAGCTGGTGCGCCAACACCCCAACATTCGGCTGGTGAAGGGCGAGGGGCCTGTCGTCGACATCGCAAATCTCATCGAGGTTACCGAGGGCCGGCTGCCGGTATTTAATGGTCGTGCGGGCCTCGAGCTGCTCGAGAACCTGCGCATCGGTTGCCACGGCCTGATCCTTGCGCCTGATTCGATCGACTATGCCGTGCGCGCCTATGAGTTCTTTTCAGATGGTTGGGACGAGCACGCGCAAGAGGCTTATCGGCAGATGCTGCCCGGCGTGGTCTTCACCATGCAGGGTATCGAGACGCTGCTTTGTTACGGGAAACGCCTTTTCGGCGAGCGGGCGGGCATAACCATCCACGACCGTGCGCCGGCCATGCGACCGACCGAGATTGGCATCGAGATGACCCGCCGCTACGCGGCCGCGATGGGTGGCTTTTCCTGATCGGGGCGACCGGCTATGAACGGGGCGGAGATGCAATGGAGAGAGTGGGCATGAAGGCAATCGCTCGGGAGGATCGCGGCCTGCCTGCCCGCATCGCCGGCGATATCGGCCGCCGCATCACGCTCGGCGAGCTGAAGGTTGGCGATACACTGCCGAAGGAAGCCGACATGCTGGCGACGCTCGGCGTGAGCCGCACGACGCTACGCGAAGCGCTGAAGATCCTGTCGACCAAGGGCTTCATCGAGGCAAAGCCTCGGCTCGGGACACGCGTGCGGGCGGCCGAACATTGGAACACCCTCGATCCCGTCGTGCTTTCGTGGCAAAGCGACGCGGAGGATCAGTCAACGCTTGCCGAAGAACTGTTTGAGCTCCGCCTGTCGATCGAACCGCTTGCCGCACGCCTTGCCGCCAGACGCGGATCTGCGGCCGAACATGCGGAGATTCGGGCGGCTTTCGCACGAATGGCGGAAGGCGGCGCTCGTGTCGAAGACGCGATCGAGGCTGATATCGCCTTCCATCTGCAGATCTTCCAGAGCGCGCACAACCGCTTCCTCTTGCCGGTTGCTTCCGTCATCCGGGCAGCGCTCTCGATCAGCATCCCGAAGACGATGGCGGCTACAGGCGGTTTCGGCCAATCCCTGGCCCAGCACGAGGCGATCCTCGTGGCGATCGAAGAACGCGACGAGGACAAGGCATTCGAAGGCGCTGCAGCGTTGATCGCGTCGACCTACAAGCGCAATTTCGTCTCTTGACCTTTCGCCGGGCCGAGCCTGAACGTCACCCATGCCCGAGCTTCCCACCGACAGGCGAACGATCTCGGGGTCTGGTTCTGCGACTTGACGATGTGAGAACGGATTGGAAACGTCGGTGCAATATTCGCTTGATCGGTGCGCGTGAGCGATCACGATCTTCCCTTCCGGGAACTGCGATCGACCACGGGTGACAAGAGTGCTGTATAGCGTCGTCTGATAATCCGTCACAAACAAAATCTTATTTCGGATCTTATGCTCGGGGTTTGCGATCAGGCTTCCACGCCGGTTCTTTTCGCCCCGGCCGAAGAGAGGACGTAACCGGTGCCGCAAAAGGAGGCGGCTAAACTCGAGGTAACCGCGGAACAGGCGGAAATGCCCTGAGCAGCGGTGTCACGGGCGTCGCGTGATCAAACTGCACCGGCATCGTTGTCGTGGCCGCAAGATTCGCGAATTACCAGTTCCGGGGTGATCTGAATCCGACGCTCGGCAATCGCCTTTCGATGGATCTGGCGCACAAGCATATCGGCGGCCAGCGCGGCATGCTGGCTGGGGTCATGTCTAACCGTGGTGAGAGAGGGCGAGAGCATCGACGCGATGGGGAGGTCGTCGAAACCGGCAAGCGCGATGTCCTGGGGAACGCGGAGACCGCGTTCCGTCAACGCCCTGAGAACACCGACGGCAATTGTATCATTGCCGGCGAAAATCGCGCTTGGAGGCTTGCTCATTGCGTTGAGCAACCGGTGCGTAGCTTCTCTTGCCGAGGCGGCGCTGAAAGCGGCATGAGTGACAAGTTCGTGATCCTGCTGCAGGTTCAGTTCCGCAATCGCGCGCGTGTAGGCTGAAAGTCGGGCTTTTCCTGCGATGAATTCCGGCGGCGCAAACGCCACATGTGCAATCCGCTGGTGTCCAAGGTTGCTCAAATGTCTAACTACGGCACGCACGCCGCTTTCGATGTCCGTCCGCACGCTATGTTCGTTCGGCGAACCCATCTGACCGATCAGAACGACAGGAAATCCCGTCTCGATGATGTTGCACAGTTCGCTATCGCCGCTCAGAGGATTGATCACTAAGAGACCGTCTACCGACCCTTCTGAGACGAGGTTCGTATAGGTTCTCTCTCCCTGGCCGCTGACATAGTCGAGTATCACGCGATACCCTTGCTCACGACTTCGGGTCACCAGTGCCTGGATGAGCGCAGTCACGAAACCGTCCACCGCAAGGAGGGTCGGATGCGTGACCACGATGCCGAGGGTTTCCGAGCGTCCCTTGACTAGGCCAAGGGCCGCTCGGTTCGGCCGATAGTTCAGCGCGCGCGCTGCCTCGTGCACACGTTTTCGCGTTTCGTCCGTGACGTTTAAAAGATCGGATCCGTTGAGAACAAGCGAAACCGTCGTGCGGGAGACACCCGCCTTCCGGGCTACGTCGTGGCTGGTTGGCCTTTTCATGTCTCGACTGAACCCTGCTTGTCCCCGGCCTCTCCCGTGCTCCCATACAGAATCCGGTGGTCGGCGACACGCAGGATTACAAATAAAACGGATTCGACCAAGCGATCTTGCCCGATGCATCTATGACGACGGCCCTTGCCCAATCTCCCGCGAACTTCTTCCAAGGGAGCGTGGCCGAGGTGAGGTCAACGCCCGAGATCTTCTCGTTCTTGGATGCACGGCCGACGACAGAAATCTGAAACGCTGCTGAGCATTTGATCTCGATGTTGTCGCCGTGGATCGAGATGTCCTCGATCATCGGCCCTTGCGACGAATAGTAGTGGCCATTCTTGAGCGCTTCGACGAGCGCGTCGGGCTCGTTGGCTTCGGACTTCACCATGACCCACCCCCCGAACGCATCACGATTGCGATCGGCTTCGACGACCCAATGGGCATCGTCGCAAGCAAGCGCATTGATACGCCGGCCCGCATTGAGCAAATCGTCGAGGTAGTAGGAGCCGCCGCCGCGTCCATTCAGCACCTGACTGGTGTGGTTGTAAACTTCGACTGCGTGCGCGCCGGGGATCGTGGCCGCATCCGCGATTGAAAGCGCGTACCACTCAGGGTGCGGAATTGCGACGAAAGCGCCGGCATCCAGGCAACGCTGAGCGACTTGCGGGCCCGTTTCGCCTTCACTGTATTTGGCGAATTCGAGAGGCAATCCAACGGCGAGAATATGCCATGCCTCACCGTTTTCAGTCGCAGGCGCGTGGCATTCCGCGCCTATGATTGTCGTAAAGCGATCCGTCCTATAGGCGCGCGTGTCTGCTATCGCGAATTTGTAGGCGGCATGGAAATGGTCTGACAGGCAAATGAAATCATAGCCACGAGCACGGTATCGTTCGCACACTTCTTCAGCATGCAACTTGCCGTCCGAAACGGTGGAGTGTGTGTGCAGATTGCCCCGATAGAACTTTCCCGGTGCTGCGAAGGCTTCAATTTGCATGCTTCAAAGTCCTGTTTGCTAGTTGTTGAGAGGCGGTCTCGAATGCCGCCAGGAGCCGTTTCGTATAGTCTGAGGTCGGAGTGCTAAGGACAGTGGCGGTATCGCCGTAGTCGCGGATGTTTCCCTTTTCGAGGACGAGTATTTGGTCCGACATCTCGGCCACGACGGGCAAATCGTGGGAGATGAAGAGATAGGCGGTGCCGTGCTCGCGTTGCAGCCGCTTCATGGCCTTGAGCACGGATGCCTGCACAGTCACGTCGAGTGCTGAAGTCACTTCATCGCACAGGACCAGATCCGGCTTGCCCGCAAACGCCCGGGCAATCGCCACGCGCTGCTGCTGCCCACCGGAAAGCTGGCGCGGCGAGCGGCCAAGAAACTGCGGACCAAGATCAAGTTCACCCAGCAATTCCGCTGCGCGATCCCTTGCTGCTGCCCGCGTCATGCCGAAGAAGATCTGAAGCGGCCTGACGATGATCTGCTCGACGGTATGCTGTGGATTGAGGGATGAGGCCGGGTCCTGGAAAATCATTTGGATGCGTCGGCGAAGATCGCGGTTACGTTGGGTCGCCAGGCCCGACAATGGTTTGCCGTCGAACTCTATTGCGCCGCTGTTTCCGTCGACGAGGCCGGCGATGATGGCCGCCAAGGTGGACTTGCCGCTACCCGATTCGCCGACCACGCCGAGCGTGGAGTTGACCGGAATAGCGAGCGAAATCTCCGAGAGGATGTTGGGCTGTTGTCGCTTGGGAAACAGGCGGCCGAGCGGCGTCCAACTGCTTCCGGTCCTGTAGGCAAAGTCAAGATTACGTGCAGCAAGCATCGAGGGCGACGGCAGGCGTTTCACATTGGAGCGCGTAGCCGTGCTCAATCTTGGGATCGCGGCGATCAAGGCCCGCGCATAATCGGTTCGTGGATTGGTGAAGACTTCCGTCGTTGGTCCGTCTTCCAGCACCTTTCCATCTTTCATGACCAGGACGCGCTCGCACATGCGCGCAATGACGTTCAGGTCGTGGCTGACATAGATAAGGGTTGTGTTGGTGCGCTTCTGGAGACGACCGACGAGATCGAGAACCTGGGATTCTACCGTCTTATCGAGGGCAGTCGTAGGTTCGTCCAGCACGATCAATTCCGGTTCTGCCACCAGCGCCGCAGCAATCACCACGCGCTGACGCTGGCCGCCGGAGAGCTGGTGCGGGTAGCGGTCATAGATTGCCTCAGGGGTCGGAAGCTCCATCGCAGCAAGCAATTCAAGTGCTTTTGCCCTGGGGGACTTATCCCCGGCTGCATCGTGTAGCTCGATCAACTCGACAAGATGCTTGCCGATCGTGCGATGCGGGGTCAGGGACGAAAGCGGGTTCTGGGGCACCATCGCCGCTTTCCGACCACGGTACTTTAGAATCTCCCCAGGCCCGAAATTCAAGACGTCGACGCCGGACACTTTGACGGAGCCGCCAGCGAAGCGAGCGCCGGGCCGTGTGTAGGCCAGGAACGCACGCGCCAACGAAGACTTGCCGCATCCGCTTTCTCCAACGATGCCGAGCGTTTCGCCCTTTGCGATCGAAAAGCTGACACTGTCGACTGCGGTGACCTCTTGCTTGGGACCGGTCGTGTAAACGAGCTTGAGATCGCGAACCTCAATGTGTGAAGGATCCATCGGTCAAAGCTCCGTCGATGTGATGCCGAAGGCGGAGGCGAAACCGTCCACGGCGAAGTTGACGGCAATGATCAAGCTGGAGAGCATCGCCGCTGGAAGCAGCAGGAACCAGGGATCTGTGAAGACCACACCCATTGCTTCTTGCACCATCAGGCCCCAGTCGGGTGTCGGTTGGCTGATGCCGAGACCGAGGAACGACAGGGCGCTGATGCGCAAAACGGCCGAGGAAACACGCACCGCCAGTTCGACCCCAAGCAGGCCGATCAGATTGGGAAAGATCTCCCTCAGCATGATCGACCAGCGGGTCTCGCCGCGCAGTTCGGCTGCCCGAACAAAATCGAGCGTCGAAAGGCTGATCGTCTTCGAGCGGATGACGCGGACAACACCCCAGGTGTAAACGACAGCGACGATTGGGATCAGCGCGACCACGTCCTTGCCGAGCGCTAAGGTGAGGATCGCGATCATGATGATCTCTGGGATGGCCATCATCGCGTCGACAAACCGCATGATCGCCTCGTCGAAACGACCGCCCAGGTACCCGGCGAGTACGCCAAGAATGCTGCCAATCACGAGAGCGATTGCTACTCCGCAAAAGGATACCATCAGGGCAATTCGCCCCCCCTCGATGATGCGGCTGAAATAGTCACGCCCGATCTGGTCGGTGCCCATCAGGAATTCCGACGACGGCGGCATGAGCGGGGCGCCGACGAGAGCACTGGCGTCGTACGGCGCGATGAGCGGGCTCAGCGCGCCGAGCAATAGATGCATGACAACGACGATGACGCCGATCAGCGTTAGGGGTTCGGAAAGCGCGCGGCGCAATGGCGACGAGCGATAGATCGGCGCTTCTTGCGGCGACGAAGTGTTGACATCAGCCATGACGATAGCTCGTGCGAACGCGTGGATCGAGGACGAGGACGGCAAGATCGGCCACAAGATTTGCGGCGATCACCGCGAGAGCGGCAAGAAAGGCGATTGCCTGAATGGTCGGAATTTCGCGCTGGGAGATCGCCCGAAGCAACTCGCCACCGGCACCCGGGTACTTGAAAACTGCCTCGACGACCACGGCGCCAGAAAGTAGCCCGGCAACGAAGGTGGCTGTGCCGTTCAGCATCGGGATCAATGCGGACGGTAGCGCGTGTCTCACCGCGATGCGCCAGGTCGGAACGCCGGCGAGCCGGGCACGTTCGACGTAGTCGCTGTTGAGCGCCTCGATCATACCGGCGCGCAGCAGCCGGAACTGATAGGCTGCCCCGTGAACGCACAGGGCCACTGCAGGAAGGATGGACGCGGCAAGTATCGTTAACTTGGGCGCGTTTGTCGGTGCCAGGATGACGGCCGGCATTAGACCGAGCCAGACCGCGAAAATGATAACGAAAATGTTGCTGACCACGAAGTCGGGCATCGAATAGGTGAACAGGGTGGAGCCGCTGATTGCTGTGTCCAGTCGGCCACCGGATCTGAGGGTTGCGAGTACTCCCAGGCAGACAACGAGAGTAAGCATGATCAGCAAGGCGACGCCGGCCATGACCGCGGAATTGATCATCGGATGCAGGATCCGGTCGAATACGGGTTCGCGCTTGATGATCGTCGACCCAAAGTCGAAAGTGACAAGCCGCTGCCATACCTCGAAAAAGCGTACAGGGATCGACCGGTCAAGCCCCAACTCCTGGCGCATCTGATCGATCTGTTCCTTCGGCATGAAAGCGAGTTCGTCGGCCGGAATCGTTGCTGTCAACGCGTCCCCTGGCAGCACTTCTGTGCCAAGAAAAACGATCAGCGATGTCAACGTCAGAATAAAGAACGACAGAACGAGTCTGCGCCCGATAATTGCGGCGATGCGGGGCACGTCAATCTCCCAAATACTTGTGAGGGCCGCGGGGTCCGCGGCCCGGAGACAGCTAGCTTTCGATCCAGACGTCGTCGAAGCGGCTGCCCCAGTTCTGAGAGTGCGACTTCAGGTTCGTCACCGAGGGGGCGTGCGCCAGCATGTTGCGCCGGCCGCCAAGGACAATCGCCGGCGTGTCGGACTGGGCGATGGCCTGGAGCTGTTGGTACATTTCGGTGCGCTTCTCGTCGTCCGGCTCCGCGATCGCTTTGGCATAGAGCACCTTGTAGTCGTCCCCCTTGGCACCCGACCAGCCGGCAGACTCAGAATCATTGGTCGCCATGCGTCCAAGATTGATGGCCGGGTTGCGCGGTCCCACAAGCGAACGTGCCGGCCTTCCAAAGGGCGCGTTCACCTGCTGTTGGTAGGCGCTGAAGCCGTCGCAAGGCATCTCCCGGATTTCGACATTGATTCCGTTATTCTTGAGAGATTCTGCGACTACGGCCATGACACGGGGTTCTTCGGGGAACGAAGGGCAGTAGACGATTGCAGGCAGAGTGAGCCCGCCCGCATGGCCAGCCTCGGCGAGAAGTTGCTTGGCGCGCACGGGGTCGTATGGCTTGGGGCGTGGCAGGAATTCCCGATTTAGCCCAGACATATGCGTGTCGTTCCCGACCCAGGTGCCGGGGTCGTTATAGACAATCGTATTGATTGCGTTGCGATCGATACTCAGGCTGATTGCCTCACGGATACGCGGGTCGTTCCATACCAAATCGAGGTTCTTGGGCAGGCTGATCAGGAACTGGTCGCCGCCTGCTGACTTATGCACAACCCCGTTTGCGCCCTCGTACTGGGCGGCCGTCGTCGGATCGATGTTGAACACTGCATTGAATTGGCCAGAACGGAAGCCGTTGATCGCGGTTTGCGAATTGACGACGTAGCCTTCAAGTTCATCGACAAAGGGCCGCCCCTTGAGCCAGTAATTCTCATTGCGCACAGCGCGGAAGCCACGGCGATTATCGACCTCGATCAATTTGAACGGACCGGTGCCTATACCGTCGGTGAGGATCGTTTCCTGTGTCGCAGCGGGCACGATCGCGAGGCGATATTCCGCCAAAGCAAACGGAAACTCAGCATAGCCGGCGTTCAAAGTGAAACGGACGGCGTATTTGCCTTGGGGTTCAACCTTCGAGAACCACTTGTTCAAGAAGGAACTGCCTTTCTGGGCGACGTGAGCGTTGATGGAAGCAACGACATCATCCGCCGTCATTTCCTTGCCATTGTGAAACATGACCCCTTCGCGGAGCTTGAAGTCCCAGACCTTCAGCGAATTGTCGGTCGGTTGCCAGCTTTCTGCCAGCTCGCCCTGAAGATTGAAGTCGTGGTCCACCCACAGGAGGCAGTTCCAGATCGAGCGCGTCAGAAGGTCGATCCAGAAGTGGGGATGTTTGCCATTGTCAGAGGTTCCGACCGCCCAGTTCGGATAGGTCTGTCCGTAGACCAGTTTGCCACCGGTTTTTGGAACCGCTCCCTCCGGAAGGTTCGCCCAGGCCGGTTGAGCGCCGACCGATTGTGCGAAGGCTCGCCCGGGCGAAAGAGACGTTGCTCCCAATACGAGGCCACTCAATCCAAGTAGTTGTAAAAACTCACGCTTTGAAATTGCAGACATGCCCAACCTCCCAGTATCAGCAGCGGCCAATGGTCAAAAGAATTCCCGCGACGGTACCTCTGATGCCGGCGCTGGCACGTTTCCGTTGTCGTATTTGGTCTCCCGTCCTGAACTTTACACGTGTTACTATATTGGCGAAATACATCGTATCTATGCTCCTCATTGATTTTATATATGGGTGAGGCAGCCTACTCAGTTTTTGCGACAATGAGATGAATGGGATAGCGTGACCGCAGGCGGCGATCGGAACCGGGCAGATTTTGCGCCTTCAGTACCCGATGTCCGAGCTTAGGCGTCCCCAGAAGGCCCTGAGGAGACCGCATTGCGTGCGGCCGAGATAAGGCGCGGCTTCAATGCGCGCCCGTCGTCTTTGCCGAGGTCTGGCCAAAGGAGTCCGCAGGATTGAAGCCGCGCGTCAAGCGCCGCAGTGGCAGCATCACAGCACGGCTTCCAGAAAAGCGTTGATCTTGCGTGACGAGCGTCGTTCCTGGAGACAGGCCAGCCGATATTCGGTTCTCACGGCGCAATCGGCGATGCGAATGGTTTTCAGGCGGGGATGGGAGACAAACTCAAAATCGGCGACGACGCCGATACCAAGCCCTCGTTCGACAGCTTTCCACACCCCTTCTCGACTCCCGATTTCCAGGAACGGGCTCAAAGCTAAGCCGGCACTCTCAGCAATTGTTTCCAGAGCCCGGCGGGTCGTTGAACCTTGTTCGCGAAGAATGAGCGGCTGCCCTTCGATCTCTCTGATGCTGATCGCGTCTCGACCATACCAAGGATGGTCGCAGTTTACGAAGACGACGACCTCATGCGTACTGAAGGGCACGGTGTGTACCCTGGGGTCGTCAACCAGGTGGGCCAGGATCGCGACATCGGCTTCGAGATTGAGGATCCGCGAGAGCGTGAGATCGGAGTTGCCCAGCAGCATGCTGACCTTGAAGAGGGGGTAACGCGCCACAAAACGTGCGATCATTTCTGTTGCGTGGAATGGACCCACGGCAGCGATCTGCAGTTGCCCGGTCGTCAGGTGACCGCTGCTGGATAAAAGGTCTTCCGCTTCTTCGTGCAGCTTCAAGATGCGCGTGCTTATCTCGTAAAGGGCACGCCCGGTTTCCGAAAGTTCGACGCGACGGCCTTGCCGAAGAAACAGTTCCACTCCGTAGCGCTCTTCAAGCTCCCTGACCTGTGTCGTCACCGTCGGTTGGCTCACGCGCAGCGCGTTTGCTGCGGCTGTGAAACCGCGATGTTCTGCCACCGCATGAAATGACCGAAGATGGGTAAAAACGATGGCCACGAGAATGCTCCTACCAACTTGAGGCAGGCCACCATGCCGTGCGCACCGCTCGCTGTCCATAGCTTTTATATATGAATAAGCAATATACTATCAATTGGACAAATGTGACGCACGGCGCGCTTAATACCGTCCGAAGACGAAATTCGGAGGAAAGCGATGTCGCAATCGTGGAAATACGCCAACCCGGTCAACGTCACGTTTGGCGCGGGATCCATATCCAGAATCGGCGAGAAGGTTGCAGGCCGCAGCTACTGCCTGCTGACATACAATGATCACCCGGCTTTCGATGCGTTGGTGGACCGCGTCTCCAAGGAAGCCGGCCGACCATCGGTTGTGGTACGCGACGTCGAGCCCAATCCGAGCTTTCAGGGCCTTCGCACCGCATGCGCCGCGTTCGGTGTGGCTGCGGAGGTTCCGCAGGTGATCGTGGCAATCGGCGGCGGCTCCGTGATCGATACGGCAAAGGTCCTGGCCGCTTCGGGTAAGGATTTTGCACGCGTCCAAGCCTATCTTCAGGGACGCGCTGGCGCCGACACCCTTCTCAATCTGCCGATTATCGCGGTTCCGACCACGTCCGGCACTGGGAGCGAGGTGACGTGTTGGGCTACGGTGTGGGACACCGACGCGAAGAAGAAATATTCGCTCGCCCACGAAAGCCTTTATCCGGAACATGCGATCCTTGATCCGGAACTCACGCTTGTCATCCCCCGCGCGCTCACGCTGAGCACGGGTCTCGACGCTCTGTCACATGCGCTTGAAAGCATCTGGAACGTGAATGCCAATCCGGTCTCGTCAAACCACGCCGTTTTCGCGGCGCGTGAGATCATGGTGGTTCTGCCCCACTTGCTGGAACGTCTCGACGATCTCGATCTCAGGTCACGTATGTCCCGGGCAAGCCTTCTTGCAGGTCTTGCGTTCTCGAACACCAAGACGGCGCTGGCACACTCGCTTTCATATTACCTCACGCTTCACCACGGCACGGTTCATGGGATCGCGTGTTCATTCACGCTGCCGGCGATCCTGCGCAGCGTGATCGGGAGAGACGCGGCCTGTGACGCGGCACTCATGCAAATCTTTGGAGAAGATCTCGTTCGTGGCGCAAATGATCTCGACGCCTTTTTAGCGGGGCTTGGCGTGTCCACCCAGGCTACGGACTACGGCGTGACCCAAGACAACTGGCTGAGCGCTATCAACGACGCACTTCTGGGCGAGCGCGGCCGCAACTTCATCGGCAGCCGCGACGCAATCCTCGCCGCAGCATAAGGGAACCATCATGAACACCTACGTCAATTTCGATGCCGAGGTCGTCGCGAACGGTCGCAGCTACAAGCGACCCGACAGGCCGGTGGTGGTGATCTGCATCGACGGGTCGGAACCGGACTACATCGAACAGGCGATCGAGAAGGGGCTGGCGCCGAACCTCGATCGGGTGATGAAGTCCGGTGCAAACACGAGCGCTCTGTCGGTAATCCCGAGCTTCACCAATCCCAACAACATCTCGATCATTACCGGTCGCCCTCCGGCGGTTCATGGCATCGCCGGCAATTACTTTTACGATCGGGAGAGTGGCGAAGAGGTCATGATGAACGATGCGCGCTTCTTGCGCGCGCCGACCATTCTTGCCGAATTCCAGAAGGCGGGCCTTAAGGTCGCGATGGTAACCGCCAAGGACAAGCTACGCACGCTGCTCGGCAAGGGACTCGATTTCACCAAGGGAACCGCCATCGCCTTTTCTTCCGAAAAGGCGGACAAGGCGACCGTTACTGAGAACGGCATCGCAGATGTCCTCGATTTCGTCGGTCTACCCTTGCCGGAGGTCTACTCGGCCGATCTCTCCGAATTCGTCTTTGCCGCAGGCGTCAAGCTGCTTAAGACGTTCAAACCGGACCTGATGTATCTGTCAACGACTGACTATGTGCAGCACAAGGCTGCACCAGGTTCCAAGGTCGCCAACGACTTTTATCAGATGTTCGATCGATATGTTGGCGAACTCGACAGCGCCGGCTGCACACTGGTCATGACGGCCGACCACGGCATGAATGACAAGCACCTGAAGAATGGCGAACCGGATGTCATCTACCTTCAGGAAATACTCGACGCGCGTTATGGCGCAGGTGCCACTCGCGTCATTCTGCCGATTACCGATCCTTACGTTGCCCATCACGGCGCGCTTGGGTCCTTCGCCACCGTTTACGCCGAAGAGAACGATCACGTAGATATCATCGATTTTCTGAATGGGATCGAGGGAATAGACGTCGCCGTTTCGGCGGATGAAGCCTGCGAACGGTTTGAGCTGCCAGCTGACCGGATCGGTGATGTCGTGGTGCTGTCTTCCCGCCACAAGGTACTCGGAACGGCAAGGGCACGCCACGATCTTTCCGGTCTGACCGAACCGCTTCGTTCACACGGCGGTCTCACCGAGCAAAAGGTCCCTTTGATTGCCAACCGCAAGATCGAGGTTCCCGGCGGACGGATTCTCCGCAATTTCGACGCCTTCGACGTCGCGCTCAATCTGGTGCGCTGAACCATGGATACCAATATCACACTCTCTCCTCGTCGCGAGGCTATGCGGATCGCTGGCAAGCTGGTCGATACGGATGATCGCATCGAGGTGCTCAACCCCTATGACAATTCGGTTGTCGGAACAGTGCCTGCCGCCCGTGCGGAACACGTTCGCGACGCCTTCGCCAAGGCACGGGCGTTCAAGCCCAAGCTGACACGTTACGAGCGCCAGACGATCTTGCAGCGAGCGGCCGAATTGCTGCGCGACCGAAAAGAGGACTTCGCACGCCTCATCACAGCGGAAGCCGGCCTTTGCTGGAAGGACTCACTCTACGAGGCAAGCCGCGCCTACGATGTCTGGTCCTTCGCCGCGCAGCTTTCGATCAAGGATGACGGAGAAATCTACTCCTGCGACATCTCGCCGAACGGCAAAAACCGGAAGATATATACGACCAGGTTGCCGCTGCTCGGTGTCATCTCCGCGATCACACCTTTCAATCATCCACTCAATATGGTGAGCCACAAGATCGCGCCCGCCATCGCTACGAACAACAGGGTGGTGCTGAAGCCCACCGAACTCACGCCGCTGACTGCCTTGGCGCTGGCCGATCTGCTCTACGAAGCCGGGCTGCCGCCCGAAATGCTGTCTGTCGTCACCGGCAATCCATCGACGATGGGTGATGCGATGATCACCGATCCGGACGCGGACCTTGTGACGTTTACCGGCTCCGTTCGTGTCGGCAAGCATATTGCCTCAACCGCCGGCTATAAGCGCGTGGTGCTGGAATTGGGCGGTAATGATCCGTTGATCGTCATGGAAGATGCCGACCTCGACAAGGCGGCGGAACTGGCTGTGACTGGCGCCACCAAGAACTCCGGTCAGCGCTGTACTGCCGTCAAACGCATTCTCGTGGTCGAAAGCGTCGCCGATGCCTTTTCCAAGTTGGTCGTCGAGAAGGCGAAACGGCTCAAATGCGGCAACCCGATGGATCCGGAAACCGATATCGGTACTGTGATCAACGAGCGTTCGGCGGCTTTGTTCGAAACGCGCGTCAAGGATGCCGAGAGCTTGGGAGCCGAGGTGCTTCATGGGCCGCCACGGCGAGGAGCCCTCTTTCCACCTGCTGTCGTCGACCGCGTTCCATACGAGTGTGAGCTCGTGCATGAAGAGACTTTCGGTCCGGTCATTCCGATCATCCGTTGCCCGGATGATATCGCCGCGGTCGTCCGCATCTCGAACTCCACCGCCTACGGCCTGTCGTCCGGCGTCTGCACCAACCGTTTCGATTATATCTCGCACTTCGTCGCCGAGCTCGAGGTCGGCACGGTGAACATCTGGGAAGTACCGGGGTACCGGATTGAAATGTCTCCGTTCGGCGGCATCAAGGATTCGGGCCTCGGTTACAAGGAAGGCGTTGTAGAGGCGATGAAGAGCTTCACCAACGTGCGGACTTGGTCGATGCCATGGGGCTGACGTAGGGCGGATCGGAGCCGCGCCGCGGATTGGCGCGCCGGCTCCGGTTCACCACTCGGCTCATCGGAAAACAGATGCGGCGAAGGAGAGGAGCCTTCGCCTGCCACTGAAACCAGGGGAGGTTACCATGAGTTCTATCGACACGTCCCGCTACGCCGTCCACACCGTGGCTGGCAGCGGTTTCCGTCGGGCGCAGTGGCGAATGCTGCTTGCGGCCATGTTCTGCTACCTGTTTTTCTATACTGGAAGGCAGACCTTTGGGTTTGCCATCCCCGGCATCCAGGCCGAATTCGGCGTTTCCAAGGAAGCGCTGGGTTGGGTAAGTGCTGGCATGCTCTGGTGCTATGCGATCGGGCAGGCCATCAACGGCAATCTCGGCGACAAGTTTGGGGGGAGGCGCGTCATGAGCGCCGGCGCCATTCTTTCCTGCGCCATGAACTGGGCAACGAGTTTTGCCGGTGGCGTGCTCAGCCTGGGCATTATGTGGGGAGCAAACGGCTACTTCCAGGCGCTCGGTTGGGCGCCCGGCAGTCGACTTCTGTCCAATTGGTGGGGCAGGCACGAACGGGGCAAGGTATTCGGCTGCTATGTCTTTGCCGCCGGGCTTGCCTCCGTACTCTCCTATATAACCTCGCTGGTGGTCGTACACTATCTGCAACTCGATTGGCGTTGGATCTTCCGACTGCCTGTGCTCCTCCTCCTGCTTGGAGGGATTACCTTCTACCTCGTCGCGCGTGAACGACCGGAGGATCTCGGGTACCGCTCCCCGCATGACGATGCTATCGACGATGGTGAGGCGGCCAAGGTCGCCGACGATGAGACTTCGCTGGAGCGTTACAAAGGTGTTCTCAAGAACTGGCGCCTATTGGTTGGCGGGCTAGCGATCGGCTTTCAGAACGCTGCGCGGTATGGCCTCCTCGTCTGGGTTCCGGTGCATTTTCTTGGCTCCAATTGGGCAAAGGCGAGTGCCGAAACCGCTGTCATCGACCCGAAATGGATCAGCGTAGCCTTGCCGGTTGGCATGGCTATCGGCGCGGCTACCAATGGATGGGTGTCGGACCGGCTATTTAATTCTAAGCGGTACATTGCCATCGTGCTCTATATGGCGTTGGCGGCGGTCACGTCGCTGTACATGTACACGATACCCGTCACTGACGTTTACAAGGGGTTGGTCGTTCTCTTCCTCTGCGGCTTCTTCGTCTACGGTCCTCAATCCTCGTTCTGGGCGCTATGCCCCGACCTCGTCGGACACAAGCGAGCCGGAACGGCAATCGGCGTCATGAACTTCTTTGCGTATCTGTTCGCGGGTCTCGGCGAGCCTCTGATCGGCGGGTACATGGATACGCATGGCGACACCTCAGCGGTCTTCCTGATTGTCGCCATCGCAAGTGCCATCAGTGCAGTGGTGGCCGTCTTCATCCGTCGTTGACGCAAGTTTCCTCCTGGCCGGCATCCGCAAGGTCGCCGGCCATCTCTATGGCGATCTCCAAGCCGAGCAGTGAGGGGATCGCCATCCTTTTCCTGACAACCAACGACGTGAGCGAATTTCTCTATGATCGGATGGCATCGAGGACGGTCTGTATCAGTCGGCCAGACGGCACGTTGCGTGGCCTGAGCAAACCGATCTCACGGCTCGGCGCATTCGGTAGCGGTAGACGGGCGACGCGCAGGTTGTCGAAGAGCGAGGAGCGCCAGTCGGGCATCAGCGACACGCCGAGTCCAGCTTCAACCATCATCGATATGGCTTCAAGTGAATCGAGCTCCAGCCACTCACGAGGAAGAATTCGCTGGGTTTGAAGGTAGCTATCGGCCAGTCGGCCACCCCAGTTGCTTCTGTCGTATCGAATGAACGGTTGCTCGCGAAGCAGGCGGTCGACGGGGGTCTCTGAAAGGTCCGGGGGGGCCAGGAGTACGAACCGTTCCGACCGGATGAGGTCCCAGTTGAGCGTCTTTGGAATGGGGAAGGGCGGTTTGACGAGGATTGCCGCGTCGATCTTCTCTTCAGCGACACTGTTATAGAGTTCGGCCGACGTGCCCGGCAGCAGGAAGATGTCGATGCCCGGCGTCCTGTCGAAAACCCGCCGCAAGGCGTTCGGAAGCAGGCCGGTCAGAACCGTCGAGATGGCTCCCAGACGGAGTTCTCCGAATGCCTGGTCGTCGCGCGCCAAGCCTTTCAACTGCCTGACTTCGGCCAGAACGCGCCGGCTCTTTTCCAGGATTGCGACGCCCGCTTCGGTTGGCTTCACCCGCCGGCCTGATCGCGCAAGAAGAGGCAGTCCGATCTCGTCTTCCAACGCCTGGATCCGTTGCGCGACCGCCGCTGGCGTGACGCCCATGCGGCGTGATGCCTCGGCGAGAGAGCCATGCTGGACCACCGCCAGAAAGGTTTCGAGAAAGCGCGTTTCCATCGTTATTTTTACTATCGTCTGAAGGGATAAAAAGGAAGGTTTTTCTTCCGTTTTCGCCTTGGCATAGTGCCGTCAAACAACAGGAGGAAGAGTTGGATCTTCAGTTGAACGGCAAGACGGCGCTCGTATTCGGCGCCGGTGGTGGGCTTGGCGGCGCGATCGCCAGGTCGCTCGCGGCCGAAGGCGTTTCCGTCGTTGTCGCCGACATCCACGAGGAAAGCGCCACGGCGACGGCAGAGGCAATCAGCGGCGCAGGCGGCAAGGCCATTCCGCTCGTTTGGGATATCGGCGACCTTTCCCTGATCGGTCAGAAGCTCGATGCCATAAAAGCTGCGTTCGGACCGGTCGACATCCTTGTCAACAACACCGGGGGCCCGCCGCCAACGCCCGCCGCCGGACAGTCGCCCGACGATTGGTCGAAATATTTCGACCTCATGGTTCGCTCGGTGATCGCGGTCACCGATGCGGTGCTTCCGGGTATGCGCGAGCGCAAATGGGGACGCATCATTACCTCGACGTCCTCCGGCGTCGTCGCGCCGATTGCAAATCTCGGGATATCGAACAGCCTGCGCCTGGCCTTGGTCGGCTGGTCGAAGACCCTGGCGCGTGAGGTTGGTCGCGACGGTATCACCGCAAACATCGTACTGCCGGGGCGTATTGCCACCGGTCGGATCGTCTTTCTGGACAAACAGAAGGCCAAGCGCGAGAACCGCCCCGTCGCCGAGGTCACGGCTGAAAGCACCGGGTCGATCCCGGTCGGCCGCTACGGTGATCCGAAGGAATATGGCGACACCGTCAGCTTCCTTGCGAGCCCCCGCGCATCCTATATCACCGGCTCAGTCATCCGTGTCGATGGCGGGCTGATCAACAGCATCTGATGTGCGAGGTTTCTAATGACACTTGAGCCTCACGTCGTTGAAACTCTGAAGAGCGTCTCCACCGCGACGCTCACCACGGTTCTCCTCAAAAAAGGGCTTCGCAACATCTGGCTGCGCGGCACGAACCACTGAAGCCCGGCCAGGGACGGGTTGTCGGCAAGGCCTTTACGCTGCGCTTCATTCCTGCCCGGGAAGACCTCGCCACGCCTGCGAGCTGGGCGTCGCCAATCTCCACGCGGGCGGCGATCGAAGCGATGCCAGAGGGCTGCATCGCCGTCGCCGATGCAGTGGGCGTCAGTGATGCCGGCATCTTCGGCGACATCCTGTGTGCCCGCATGGCGAAACGCAAAGTTGCCGGCCTCGTTACCGACGGCGTGATGCGGGACGCCGAGGGGGTGCTGGCGAGCGGCATGAAGGTGTGGTGCAATGGTGTTGCGGCACCGCCTTCAGTCGCAGGCTTGACCTTCGTTGGATGGCAGGAGCCAATCAATTGCGGCGGCGTCGCCGTTCTGCCTGATGATATTGTCGTCGTCGACGACGACGGCGCAGTCCTGATCCCGGCCGCGCTTCTCGAAGAGGTGCTCGCTGAGGCACCCGAGCAGGAGCGTATGGAAGCCTGGATCATGAGTGAAGTGGATCGGGGCGTGCCGCTTCCCGGTCTTTACCCGATGAACGCTGAAACGAAGGCCCGGTACGAGGCCTGGAAGGAAAGCCAGAAATGACGTTCAGCACGCAATCCAAGGGCGTCTACGCCATCGCGACGACACCGTTCTTCGAGGACGGCTCGATCGATTTCAATTCGATCGACAAGTTGACAGACTTTTATGAGGAGAGCGGTTGCACCGGCGTCACGATCCTTGGAATCATGGGCGAGGCCCCGAAGCTCGAACCGGAGGAAAGCAGAGCCATCGTCAAGCGGGTGGTCTCCCGGTCGAAGATTCCTGTCATCGTCGGGGTATCCGCTCCAGGTTTTGCCAGCATGCGCTCGCTGGCGCGTGACTCGATGGAGATGGGTGCTGCCGGCGTCATGATCGCTCCGCCACCTGCGCTGCGCACGGATGATCAGATCGTCAACTATTTCGCAGGTGCGGTGGAAGCGGTCGGCCAAGATGTGCCGTGGGTTTTGCAGGACTATCCGTTGACCCTCACGGTCGTCATGACGCCCGGCGTCATCGCGAAGATAATCGCCAACCATTCGTCCTGCCTGATGCTGAAGCACGAGGACTGGCCCGGTCTTGAGAAAATATCAAAGTTGCGCGCCATGCAGAAGGCGGGCGAACTTCGCGAATTTTCCATCCTGTGCGGCAATGGCGGCCTCTTCCTCGACTTTGAGCCGGAGCGCGGTGCCGATGGTGCCATGACCGGCTACGGCTTTCCGGACATGCTTACCGAACTGATGGAGCTTTCTGCGGCCGGGAAAAGGGATGAAGCGCACGATCTATTCGACGCGCACCTGCCGTTGATCCGTTACGAGCAGCAGCTCGGGATTGGCCTTGCCATTCGCAAGCACGTTCTGAAGCGTCGCGGCGTTATCGCCACCGACGCGCAACGCAAGCCAGCCCAGATGCTGACCCCGACAGCGCGGGCGGAAGTGGACTATCTGCTTGCCCGTCTCGCGAGATACGACAGGCGAGCTGCTTTCTAGGCCGCTTCTTCTCCCCGGAGGGGCCGTCCGTCTCTGATCTGGAGCGGCGGACGGGCTTTTAAAGGTCGTCCCCGTTCTGCGACTTGTCATTGCGGTCTGTGCTCGCGCTCGCGCGCCTGATACTAAGAACGTTGCGTATCGGTGTGATCGTTGTGGTCGCGATCCTGCTTGCGGCGATCCAGTACGTGGTGTCTTCGCGAGGCCTCTATCCGGTTCTCTGAGAGAAATCGCGACCTCCTGAGCTGGCGGCCTCGGCAATTATCCTTGCGGACTTGAGCTATCTATCGAAAAGCCCCGCCGCCCACATCGACATGGATGCTGGCCGCCGGGGCTTGCCTCACATTCAAGCGAGCGTGTAGGCCGTCTTGACGGTGGTGTAGAACTCGGCGGCGTAGCGCCCCTGCTCGCGCGAGCCATGGGACGAGCCCTTGCGGCCGCCGAAGGGCACGTGGAAATCGACGCCCGCCGTCGGCAGGTTGACCATCACCATGCCGGCTTCCGCATTGCGCTTGAAATGGGTCGCGTGCTTGAGGCTGGTGGTGGCAATGCCCGAGGACAGGCCGAAGGGCGTGTCGTTGGCGACCGTGAGCGCCTCATCGTAGTCCTTGACGCGGATGACGGATGCGACCGGGCCGAAGATCTCTTCCCGGCTGATGCGCATCGCGTTCGTCGCTTCGGTGAACAGCGCCGGCTGCAGGTAGAAGCCGGGCGTGGCGCGCTTCAGAAGCTCGCCGCCGAAGGCAAGCTTTGCGCCTTCCTGGCGGCCGATGGCGATATAGTCGGTGTCCTGGTTGAGCTGGCTCTCATCGACCACCGGACCGATCTGGGTGCCGGCCTTCAAGGCGTCGTCGATCACAAGCCCCTTCATCCGTTCGCCCATGGCGGCCACGAAGCGATCGTGAATGCCCTTGGTGACGATGAGGCGGGAAGATGCCGTGCAGCGCTGGCCGGTGGAGAAGAAGGCGGAGTTGACCGCGGCTTCCACTGAAACATTGAGGTCGGCGTCATCGAGCACGACGAAGGGGTTCTTGCCGCCCATCTCCAGCTGGTATTTGCGATTGTGTTCGACCGAGGCGAGCGCCACGCGTTTTCCCGTGCCGGTCGAGCCGGTGAAGGTGATGGCGTGAATGTCCGGGCTGTCGAGCATCGCCTGGCCGACGACCGAGCCCTTGCCCATGACGAGGTTCAAGACGCCCTTCGGCAGGCCGGCGCGGTGAAGAATGTCGACGATCGCCCAGGAACTGCCGGGCACCAGTTCGGCCGGCTTGAAGACGACGGTGTTGCCGTAGCA